>CAYZVY010000080.1:1735-12894 GCA_964481675.1 uncultured Verrucomicrobiota bacterium | reverse complement strand
GGAAAAACCGGCCTGGCTTGATTTCGAAGTGCTGGGCAAGCGGAACGACGGGGACAATTTCTATGTCGACCGCTCGCGCAAGCCGTCCGACCGGATCAGTGGGGTCCATGTTTTCGGCCTGACGCTGGAACGGGCGCCGGTGGACATGCATGTCCAGTCCGGTTCCTTCGGCAATTTCTTCCTGCCGGGCGAAAAGCCGGCGATGGCGGTCACCTTGCGCGCACATGAAAAAGCCGCCTGCACGCTGGCGTGGGTTGTCCGGGATATCGCCGGGAAGGTGCTGGAGCAGGGCGGGCGTGACGTGGCGTTTGCGCGGGCGGGGCTTGAGCAGCGGGTGGATGTGGCCTTCGCCCGAACCGAGCCGGGGTGGTATGAGGTGGTGTTTTCTTTGAAGGACGGGGAGGGGGCTGAATGGCTGAGACATGACGCCTCATTCGCCCTGCTCGACAAGGACACCCGCCAGGCCGGGTATGAGTCGCCCTATTTCGCCTGGAACTTCGGCGGCCCCCACCTGACGATCACGAACATTGCCGAGGTCGGCCGGCTCCTGCTCAATGCCGGCATCCGCCACACCCACGTGGAGAACGAAACGGTTGGCGAGCCCTGGAAGCTGACGATGGGGCAACTGCCCCGGCTTGGCCCGAAAAGCAAGGATCCGGTGGAAGCGGACCTGGAGATGAAGAAGCTGATCGAGGATAAGCTCGCCCGCTTCCCCCACGCCACGATGGCCCTGATCTTCCACGAAAGCGGCGGGGGCCCGTTCCCTCTCGAGCTGTTGGGCGGCAAGACGGAGGTGGACGAGAAGCAGGCCGCGTATGACAAGGCCAAGGTCGAGCAGGCGGTTCTGATCGCCAAAGCCTACCGGAAATATGCGCCCCGGATCCGGTTGGTCGTCGGCAACTCCGGCACCGCCACGCCCGGGCTGCTGGCCTCCCTGTTCCGCGCTGGTTTTCCGCGCGAGTATCTTGATTTCATCGGGGAGGAGTCGGTGGGCATGACCATGCCGCCCGAACTGAGCGTGGCGCGCGAAAACTGGGTGCTTCGCGAAACGGCGCGCGTGTTTGGCTATGGCGACGTGCCCATCAGCGCCTGCTACGAGTGGAAGTGCCGGCGGTCGCGCAACCTGGGCCTGCAGCGCTATGCGGAATGGAATGTGCGTGACATTCTCATCGGCCTGGCCTGGCGGCAGCCGTTGATCCCCACCTGCGGCCTGCCCGATGTGGGCTCGAGCTATTACAACACGGTGTGGGGCGACGAAGCCTTCACGCCATACCCGCAGATTTATCCCAAGCCCAGCTATCCCGCCGTTTCCACCGCCACCCGCGTCCTCGACGGCGTCCGGTTTTCCCGGATGCTTCCGACTGGTTCGCGCACCGTCTATGCGCTGGAATTCAAACGCGGAGCCGAGTTCGTGTATGCCTTCTGGACGGCCCGGGGCGAGTTGGACATGACGCTGAACCTGGAGACGGATGCCGCCTGCAGACTGACGGAACTGCTGGGGAAATCCGAGCCGGTGAAGAGCGTCGCGGGTGCTCTGAAGATTCGGGTCGGTGAAGGGGCGGTTTACCTGACGTCGCCTGTCGCGGTGAAAGCGGTCGCAGTGCTCGGTGAGCGGCAGTTCCCGCGCGAACAGCCTCCGGCCGTGATGGCCGTCGCCAACGCCATGGATAAGCCTGACGACTGGCTGGTGTCGACGGGCGTCGATTCGCGCATCGACATTCCGGCCAGGCTCCCGGTCGGGGGCGTTTCCTTCCGCCGACCTGGCATTTATGAATTGCGCGGGGTGACGGACGACGTGAAAGGCGCCTGCCTCGAAATGGAATTGACCGGGACCAATGCCTGTCCCGCCCTGATGCAGGAATATGCGTTCCTGAAACTCCGGCAGCCAATCGCGTTATCGGGTCGGCCCGCCACCATCGGGCTGTGGGTGAAAGGCAACTCCTCCTGGGGCAAGCTCTTCTGGGAAATCGAGGACGCCGAAGGCGAGCGGTGGCTTTCGGCCGGTTCCGGCGGGTATGGCTGCGACGTCTATGACTGGCCGGAACTGGCGGGACTGAATTTCGATGGCTGGCACTTCCTGCAGTTTCCCATCACCAGCCTGTCGCCCGTCAAGGTGGCCAGCCCGGGGCAGGACGGGCTGCAATGGCAGCACGACGGGACCGGAAACCGCATGATCGATTACCCGGTCAAGGCCACCGGAGTGGCGGTCTCGATGCCCCGGCAAGCCCTCAATCTGCTGGACATGGAGCCGGTGCGGACCGTGATCCGGTTGAAAAGTCTCAGCGCCTATTAAGACAGGCGCGGGCGCAGCCGGCCGGGCTCCCTTTTACTTGATGCGGGTCGCAGGGCCTAATTCGGAAGGCGGACCTGGCTTGCGCGGGGAGTCCGGCGCCCCGAAGGTCAGCGGCACCACGCAGTTGCGGCGGAACTGGAGCGGCGTGCAGCGCACGACGCGCTGGAAGGTTCGCAGGAAATTCGCCGGGGTTTCATAGCCCAGCCGCCAGGCGATTTCCTTGATCGGCAGTGTGTCCGATTTCAGCATGCCGCAGGCCGCCAGCATCTTGGCGTTCTGGATGTGGACGTGCGGCGAAATGCCCGTCTGCTGCTTGAAGATGCGGGCCAGATGTTCGGCCGAGATGTTCAGCCGCTCGGCGATTTCGCCCACTGACAGTGCGCGCGAAATCTCGGACTGAACGATCTCCTGGAACTGCCGGATCAGGGCGTGGTCCGCATGCTTTTCCGGAATAGCGGTCTTGGAGGCGGTGAGGGCGTTCAGCAGGTCGGTGGCCAGGCGGGCGCTTTCGCTTAATGCCAGGGTGCAGCCGATTTCATGGTAAACATGAAACGAGAGCAGTTGGCGGATCTGGACTCCTTCCGCTGGCAGCTCGTAGAACGGACCGAACCGGCGGATCAGGTCCCGTGCCATCGCGTGGGCGGCTGAGCCGATCAGGTCGATGAAAACGAATTGCCAGGGAGTCCGGCTGCCGGACGGGAAATAGTAGGTCATCTGGGGGTCGTGCGCTTCGCACAGGAAGCCGGTTCCGGCGCTGACGGTGCGTTTGCCTTTCGGATCCTCATAAACACCGGCGCCGGATAGCGTATACTGGAAGATGACGCGGGGCCGGTTCCGCTTCCAGCGGCCTTCCACGCGATACTTCGGAGTTCCCCGCGTCTCCTTGCCCACGCAGTCGGGCCGGGGAAAGTGCGGCAGCGCGTCGAAGGTGTGAATATAGAGGAAAAAATCGCGCATATCAGATAATGCCACTCAATATCATGGATTGTTGACTTTGAAGATTGAGATTATCCCCTCCGGGATTTATCTTACATGCTGGTTTTCAGTATAGAGACCCCATGAAACGTTTGTCAACATAAGTCCGGCCGATAGGAGGAGGGGCGGAATGAGCACAAGGCTGCTGGCGATCCTTTCCGCCCTGATTCTGGGCATGACGGCCCAGGCTGAAACCGTCACGTCCGTCGTCTCCGGCGGGCCCGGCGAGGAAATCTCGGCCCTCCTGCGCGTGGGAACCAACTCGCCGGGCATCACCCTCGTCCTGGCGTGGGAGGACGGCAGCAACACCGTGCTCCGGTTTCAGGCGACAACGGAGAAAACCTCCCGGAAAATAATGGAAAACGGGAAAGGCACGACGGTTTCCGTGGTCCTTTCCAATGCCGTGGTGGAATGCCAGCCGCTTCGCATTAATCTGTTCGTCAGGCCCAACCTGGACATCTATCCGCCCGCCATGAAAGAGGAGTGGATCAAGAAATGGGACACGCTGCCGCCGGCTTCCGGCTATGAGTTCCCCCTTGCGCTGCGTTCCGCGACGAACGGGGTCGAAGTGTGGATTGACGGACGGTACGCCGGCCGGATTGACCGGAATTCACCTTTGAAAAGCGCCGTGTTCAAGGTCTCGGCCACGGCGAGCTTAACAAACGTGAACCAGAGGGTTTGTCCCGCATCCCGTTATCTGCCGCTGGACATTTCCCGCATGAACCGGCCCGGCCTGATGAAGGGCGCCATCGTCAGGCGCGATCTGAAAATGACGCCCGGCGCCGCGCCGCTAGCCGTGAGCCATGCCAATATCGATGTGGGGCTGGCCCGCGAACTGACGGGCGGCGGAATGGAAACGGATCCTTACCTGTCCCGCACGGCGTTCGACGGCGTCATGGAATCGCACCTGTTTTCGGTTCCGCTGGACCAGTACATCCGCGCCTGGGTACTGTGCGCGGTGGAGGATGATCCTCCGGCCAAGGATCCGGTCCTGACGGCCCGGTTGACCCGCTTCACCTCGGACGGCCGCGGCGACGCCATCGCCGATACGACGGTGTGGCTGCCCCGGGGGACGAACGCCCCCGGGCCGGGCATCGAGAAGGCGGGCTATGTCAGTTATGGAGGCAAACGCGTCCCGCTCTGGCGGGTTGAAATCGTCCTGAAGCCGGGCGATATCCAGGACCTGATCTTCTTTCGAGCCCATGAATCGTACAACGACGGCCGACTTGCCGACCGCCGCTACCTGGATTTCGAACTCCTGGGAAAACTGGGGACGGTCTCGCCGCAACACGACGGCTCGCACAAGCCGGATAAAAAGTCGGTCAGCGGCGTGCACGTGTTTGCCGTCACGCTTGAACGGACGCCGGTGGAGTGCGAGGTGCGCCAGGCGCAGGTCGGGAATATCTTCCAGGGCAACGAGCCCGTCGAACTGCCGGTTGCCCTGCGGGCGCGCCAGGCCGGCGCATACCGGCTTGAATACAAGATCCGCAATGTGGACGGCGAGGAGGCAGGGGGCGGTGGCCTGACGGAAACCCTGGATCCGGCGATGGGCGAAAAAACGGTCTTGCTCCCCGTCGATAAGCCCGGTTTGGGCTGGCATGGGCTCGACCTCGAATTGAAGGACGAAAAGGGCCGCCTTCTCATCCGCCACGAGATGGCGTTTGCCGTGCTCCCGGCTGACACCCGTCGCGCGGGCAACGAGTCGCCCTACGGCACCTGGTGGTTCGGGTCCGCCCACCGCGGCACCGACAATAAGGAGATCGGCGGGCCCCTGATGCTGAAGGCCGGCCTTCGGCATACGAATTTCGGCTGGCACAAGCTGGTCGAGTCGAACATGGCGCCCTGGAAGGTCACGGCGTTCCAGATCCCCTGGCTGTGGCGGGCCGGTACAGGCGACGTGGCCGCGGCGGCCCTGCAATACGAGCAGGCGGTGAGCAACTACCTGGCCAAATGGCCGAGTTGCACCATGGCCGATGTTTTCCATGAGAGTTACGGGGGCGACACGATTCCGCCCGAACTGCGCGACGGCCCGGCGCCGGTCCTGACGGAAGAGAAGGCGCAGAGCGTCCGCAAGCGGATCGAAGCGGCCACGGCCGTCACGAAAGTGCTGCGGAAAAAGTTTCCCAAGGTCAAGACCCTGTTCGGCAACAGCAATCCGGGCGCATCGCTGGTCGCCGAATTTTTCCGGACCAACTATCCGGCCGCCAACATCGACTACCTTGGCATCGAGGCCGCCGGCCAGTCGTTCATGCCCGAAAAGATGACGGAATACGGCACCCTGGCGGCCTGGACCATGCGCGAGACGGCGCGGAAATTCGGCCATGAGATTCCGGTCTCGAGCTGCTATGAATGGCTGTACCGCCAGGAGCGGCTCCTGGGGCCGCGCCGCCTGGCGGAATGGGTGGTGCGCGATGCGCTCATCGCGCGCGCCTGGGACTTTCCGCAGATTTCCCTGATGCTGCTCTACGATGCCGGCAACTGCTATTACACCTCGCTCTGGGGCGGCTCCGGCCTGTGCCGCCGCTATCCGCTGTTGTACCCGAAACCGGCCTATGTGGCCTATGCCAACCTGACCGCCGTGCTCGACGATGTCAAGCTGGTCCGTCGGGTGCCGACCGGTTCGCCGACGGTCTATGCGCTCGAATTCGAGCGGGACAACAAGCGCATCTACGCGCTCTGGACTCCTCGCGGAAAATGCCGGACAACCTTCACCTGGCCTCTTTCCGCCGGCCAGGTCAAGGTGATCGATCTTTTCGGCCGCAGCCGCGTCGTTACCCTGGCGGCCGGCGGCTTCGCGCTGGACGTCGATACCTCGCCCTGCTACGTTCTGGCGAATACGCCCGCCTTGACCGTCAGGGCGGAGTCGCGGTCTTTCCCCCTGGATGCGCATCCCACCAACGCAGCGTCTTTCAGCCGGATCAAATGGCCGCAACCCGGGGTTTTCCTGGCGAATGCCATGGATAAGCCCGATGAATGGCAACTGGCGGCCGGACCTGATAACCGGCTGGAGGCGCCGACAAATGGATGTCTGCCGCTCCGCACGTTCGGCACCTATGCGTTGCGCGGCGCCGACGATTCCGAGAAGGGCTCCTGCCTGGAGCTGGAATTGGTAACGCCGAAACCCGTTCCCGACGTCATGCTGGAATATACGCTGCTCAATCTCAGGAACCCCGTTCCAGTCCCGGGGAAGCCGACCACGGTAGGCGTGTGGGTGAAGGGCAATTCCGGCTGGGGCCGCGTCATGTGGGGTTTCGAGGATGCCGAGGGCCGGAACTGGCTTTCCTGCGGAACGCCGGGGTGGGGATGCGACAGTCTGGATTGGGGCGGCGATATCTCCATTAATTTCGACGGCTGGTGCTTCCTCCGGTTCCCGATCACGGCCGAATCGCCGGTCCGGGTGATCACGCCGGGCGGTCCTGCCGGCCAGTGGGTGATGACGGGCGGGACGAACAAGACAGTGCGGTACCCGATCAAATTGACAGGGCTGGGGATTGAGATGTCGAAGCGGGCGCTCGATCTGACCGAGATGAAGCCAGTGACCCCGATCCTGCGTTTCAAGGATTTATCAGCATTCGAGGAGTGAGCATGGCGGACAATCATCCTGTTGTTTCCCTGTATGCCTCCGTCCACGATGTCGGCATCTTCGGCGCCGGCTACGCCGGCTATGCGGCGGCCGTTCGGCTGGCCGGCGAGGGTAAGCGGGTGTTCCTGGCCGACCTGACCGGCGGCCTTCTATGGGAAAGCGGACGGGCCTTTTTCCCGGAGCCGGGTCCCCGTTCTCAGGGGTTCGATTATTTCAAGGATGTCGCTGCCCGCATTTCGGGCATCGCCGGGGAGTGGATCGACGGGAGCACCGCCGAATTCACGGCCAATGAGCTTCTTCGCGATTCGCACATTCCGCTTCTCTATTATGTGACACCGGTTGCGGTCGAGCGGGCAGGGGATGCGATCTCGGCCGTGGTCGTGGCGACGAAATCCGGATTGCGCCGGCTGGTGGCGCGCCAGTGGGTCGACGCCACCGAGGCCGGCACGCTGGCGCGGGTGGCGGGGCTTGCGCGGGGCCCCCGCAAACCGGAGCGCCTGATCGCCCGCCTGATGTTCCAGAAACGGCAATGGCGATCGGCGGATCGCGCCATCCGTTCGCGCGCCTGCCCGGGATGCCGGCTGTCCTGGCAGGGATCGGGCTGGTCGACCGAACGCGTTCTCCAACTGGACATGCCCGGCGGGGAAGGGCGGTTCCTGCGCTTTTTCGTTCCCGCGCTTGAAGCGCTGCGCGCGGAAGCGGGAGCCGAATTGGACGAGTCCTACGTCAGCCATTCCAGCTTCGAACCCTTTCCCGTGTATGCCTCGGGTCCCGCGCCGCAGTCCCCGGCATCCAACCTGGTCCTGGCTGTTCCCGGTTATGCGCCGGATTCGATTCGCAACCTGGGGGAACGCTACCGGCTCGGCCATGAAGCGGCGGGGTTGCTGGGCGGGCTGCCGTCCTCCCGGAAAACGGCCATTCCGGGCCGCCCGCCCCGGCTGGCCATGCCGTCCAGAAAGGGGTTGACCGCGCGGACTGCTGTTTCTGGATTGGGGACAGGAGGCGCGGTGGCCGCGCTGGCCGCCGCCCGGGCGGGGGCGCGGGTCGTCGCCTTTGATCCGTTCCCGTTCGCCGGGGGAATCGGGACCGGGGGGGGCATTCCCGAATATTACTGGGGCAGCGAGGGCGGACTCCAGGCGGAGGTGGATGATCGCGTCCGCCGCCTGATGCCCCTGTTTGGGGGGCGCGACTGCTGGCCCCGCGGATTTCATCCGGACGCCAAGCGCGTTGTTCTCGACGAGATGCTGCATGAAGCCGGCGTGAAGCCCCTGTATGGAGCCCTTCTTGCCTCCGTCATCAAGCAGGGCTCTCGTGTAAAAACAGCGCTTCTGGCATCTCCCGGGGGCTTGCTGCGCCTGGATGCCGATACCTGGATCGATGCCACTGGGGATGGCGACTTCTGCGCGCTGGCCGGGGCGAAGACAAGGCTTGGACGGACCGGCGACCACCTGACCCAGCCCTACACGCAATCCTGCGGCCATTTCCTGATGCAGAAGGGGCGCCTGGTGGCGCATATCGTGAACCCGGACAGCGGCATCGTGGATCCGGTCGACAGCGAGGATGCGACCCGCGGCCGCGTGGAAGGATTGCATAGCCTGTTTATCGAGCAGCGCATCTTCAACGCATTCGATCGCCTGACTCATGCCACGCCGCTGCTGAGCGTGCGGCAGGGGCGGACGGTCGAAACCGATTACATGCTGACGCTGGACGATCTGGTGGAGCGGCGCCGGTTCGCGGATGCCGTCGGCTATACGGGCATGCATTACGACAATCATGCCGCCGATTACGAATTTGAAAGCGACGACGCCTTTTTCTTCGTCAATTGCGCGGGCCTGTGGTCGCTTCGCACGGCGTGCGAAATGCCCTACCGGATGCTGCTGCCGAAGGGCTTGTCCAACGTCTGGATCGCCTGCCGGGCCACGGGGCTGTCGGAGGAAGCCGTTCACAGCTGCCGCGTGCAGCGCGACATGCAGCGCATCGGAGAAGTCAGCGGCCTTGCGGCAGCCCTGGCGGGCCGCCGCGGCGACAGCCGCTCCGTTTCCTATGCCGCACTGAAAAGGCGGCTGGCCGCCAGCGGGGCGCTTTCGCTCAAGGAGTCGGCCGGGGCGGATTTCGGCCGTTCCGTCGCTCCGGCCGAATTCGCTTCGGCGCCGGACGCGCATGCCGGGCTTCAGCTTTGGCTGCAGTATCGAAAAGGTCCGCGAGCTGCCGGACCGGAGATCAAGGCGGCCTTGCGGGCGAAAGATCCCCATGAAAGCTGGAAGGCGGCCCAGTTGCTGGGCGCGTGGGGAGACAGGACTGCTGAGCCGCGACTGCTGGCCGCCATGGCCGGCCGTGAAACGGGACCGGAAGACGCAGGCGCGCGGCTCGATCCTGTTCGCGGGTGCCGGACGATTCTTCCCCGGTGGTGGCGGGCGGTCATCCTGCTGCGCCGGTGCGCCACGCCGCGCTCCCTGCCGGAGTTGTTCCGGTTGGGCGAGCAGAAGGATCTGCCGTTTCACCTGAAAACAGCACTCGCGCTGTCATTGGCCGCCTTGCCTGCCCGCATGCGGGTGTCCGCCGCGGATCGCAAGCGGGTCGGCCACATGCTGGAGTGGATGGAAAAGCAAACTACTGATTTGACGGGAAGCGCGTGGCCGCTGGCGTATGCGGCTTGCCGGGCCCGCGTGTCCTGGGGCCTCGCCGTCCCGGAGACCTATCAGGTATTCAAAACGGATTCCCGGGCAACCGTGCGCCGGGCCTTTCAGGAGATGGCGATATGAAACAGGCAAGTTATGTGTTCGGCGGCGGGCTCGGCGTGGTTCTCAAACCCGATGGCCTCCATTATGACCTGATCATCGGGACCGAACCGGTCCTGAAAAATGGCGTGTCACGGGTCATGCCGGAAGCGGGCAAGCAGGAGACGGTGCGCTGGACGCGGTCCCGGCAGACGAAAGATGGTGTCCGTCTGGACGGGCTGACCGCGTCGGGCCGCTGGACGCTGACGATCGCCGGAGCCGCACGCCATGGCGGGCTGGAAGGCCTGCGGCTGGATATGTCGGGCCGGGTCGGGAAGGGGATCCGCATCGCGGAGCTGACCCCGCTGTCGGTCGCCCGCGTTCCGGCCGATCACGTGCTGGTGCACGGCCGCTCGGCTGGCGGATGCAAGGCCATGACGCTGCCCGCGGAGGAAGCGGTTCCCTTTAAGAGCTATTTCCACCTGACGCTGACGCGCAACGGCAAATCGCTGAACCTGTCCCAGCCGCTCTCCCAGAAAAATCCCTCCCGGTTCACGGGCACGCCCCGGGGGAAAACCGTGCGCGACCTGTCGGTTGTCACGCCGCTCAACCTCCGCTCTGCGGCGACCGCCGTGAAGGCGGAGCCGTTGTCCCTGTTTTCGGAAAACAGCGGGCATGTTTTGCTGGAGGCCTGGGCCCGCGAGCAGCGGCCGAAGATGCTGCCGCCTGTTCCCGCCGCGCCGGGCTGGAATTCCTGGGACTATTACCGGTGGACCGTGACGGAGGAGGCTGTCATCCGGAACGCCGAGTTCATCGCGGCCGACCCGGTGCTGGGCAAGCACGTCAAGCGGATCATTGTCGACGACGGCTGGCAGTACTGCTACGGCGAATGGGAGGCCAACCCCCTGTTTCCCCACGGCATGAAGTGGCTCGCCGGGCGTATCGCGAAGCTGGGCATGGAGCCCGGCCTCTGGATCGCGCCGGGCGCTGTCGAGCCGCATGCCCGGATCGCCCAGTGGGATATCGATATGCTTGCCATGGGCCGGTCGGGCCTGCCGTGCCTGGCCTTCGCCTGCATGGAGCGGTTCGGCTTCGTGCTCGACCCCACGGTTCCCAAGACCCGCCAGTGGCTCCACAGCCTGTTCGCCCGCTATGCCGATATGGGCTTCCGCTACTTCAAGCTGGATTTCCTCCAGCAGATCCTCAAGGCGCCCCTGTTTGCCGATCCCGCGGTTCCCCGCGGCGACCTGGTCCGACTGCTGGTGCAGCCGGCGCGCGATGCGCTCCGCGGCAGGGCCCGCATCATGGGGTGCGGCTATGACTTTTTCGCCGGAACGGCCAGCGTGGACGAGGTGCGCACCTCCAGCGACATTCATGCCCGGTGGGATTGCATCAAGGAAAACGTCGGCTCCATCGGCGCCCGCTGGTGGGCCCAGGGCCGCTTCTGGGGGAACGACCCCGATTTCGCCCTTTGCCGCGGGCCGCAAACGTCGGACGACCCCGATCTCCGGCGCCTGCGCGCCTGCCTGGTGTTCAACAAGCCGGAGATGCTGAAGGCCCCGCTGGAGCCGTATGTGCTGTCCACCATGTC
>CAYZVY010000080.1:0-1635 GCA_964481675.1 uncultured Verrucomicrobiota bacterium | reverse complement strand
CATGCGTGCCTGCTGGCGGAATCGGGCGAGACGGGGAGTCGGACATGAAGCCCTCCAGGATCACGGGAGGCACGTTCGAATACGATCTTGTGGTGGCGGGAGCCGGCGTGGCCGGCATCGCCGCCGCCCTGGAAGCGGCGCGCGGCGGGCTCCGGGTGGCCATCATTGACAAGACCATCCTGCCTGGCGGGCTGGCCACCTCGGGCCTGATCAACGTCTACCTGCCGTTGTGCGACGGGCGGGGGCGCCAGGTGACCTTCGGCATTGCCGAGGAACTGCTCCATCTGAGCATCAAGTACGGACCCGGCGCTGTGCCGGCCGACTGGCGGCAGCCTTCGACTCCGTCCAGCCGGTCCCGGTACCTCGCGGTTTTTGCACCCATGGCGTTTGTGCTGGCGCTCGACGAGGTGCTGGAGGAAGCCGATGTGCATGTCTGGTACGACACGCTGGTCTGCGGCGTGGTCCATAAGGGTGACAGGCTCACCGGGCTTGAAGTTGAAAACAAAAGCGGCCGCGGCCTGTTCAAGGCGTCCGTATTCATCGACGCCACGGGCGATGCCGATGTGGCCTCTCTCGCGGGGGCCGCCTGCGCCGAAGCGACCAATCACCTGTCCATCTGGGGAACGGAAGCGTCACTGGCTGCTGCCCGGAAGGCGGTTGCCGCGGAGGATGGGCAGGCCTTGCTGCAGATGTTCCGGCTCGGGGGCGACAATGCCGGCCGCCAGGCTCCGACGCATCTGCCGCCGATGCGGGGCACCGATGCGGCCGACGTGACCCGGTTCGCGCTGGAAGGCCGGAAGTTGCTGCGCGACCATTACCGCCGCGAACAGGGCGCTCTGGCTGGGGGGCGTTCGTTCATTTTTCCCGTCACGCTTCCCTCCATGGCCCAGTTCCGCACCACGCGCCGCATCGAGGGCCGGTCCACCCTGCGAACCGGACAGGAGACGAAGAGCGCCGCCGATTCGATCGGGCTGGCTCCCGACTGGCGCAAGGCCGGCCCCGTGTGGGAAATCCCGTATGGCACCATTGTACCCAAAAACGTCCGTGGCCTCCTGGCCGCGGGCCGTTGCATATCGTCGGAGAAAGACGCCTGGGAAGTGACGCGCGTGATTCCCGTGGCGGCGCTCACCGGTCAGGCGGCCGGTGCGGCCGCGACTCTTGCGTTCCGTGGAAAGACGACGCCGGACGAGCTCGATCCGAAGGCCGTTCAGGCCGTCATGCGGCTACGCGGCATTCCCTGCCGGCGGGCCGATCTGGATAAAAATGAATCCCTATGAAGAATTTTACTCATTAGAAGGTTAATCCTTCAACCATGAAACCAGGACCTGAATGGGATACTCACGTTCCGCTTCCCCTCCACTAAAGGAATCATGACATGTATGGCCTCCCTTTGGATTTTGATTTGTGCGTTTTTAAAGGCAAGCGCCTTGAAATGGTTTGTATCGCCCAATTTTCTATATATTTTCATTTTTCGGGCAAAATTTTATTAACGGTCGAGGCTCCTTTCTTATATGAAAGTCAGACGCATAACTATTCGTCTGGATGGGTTTCATTTCCCATTTCCGAGACTAAAATTTCGAAGCTTTTAGAGTGCGAAGTCGATCACGCAATAATTACCGATAATGGACTTTTTAA
>CAYZVY010000079.1:2527-17011 GCA_964481675.1 uncultured Verrucomicrobiota bacterium | reverse complement strand
CAGTTCGGCGCGCTGGTCACCAACGGCCAGGAGGAGCTGGCGTCGCTGGCCTATCTGATCACCATGACGTGGGCAGCCGCGAATGCCGGCCACACCCGCGCCGTGGGCGATCATCTCGCGGACCGGCTGGCCGACCTGGCCGCCCGCCACGCAGGCGTGGTGGCCCGGATCGAGGGATCCCGCCACTTGCAAGGCATCCATTTCCGGGATGTGGAACAGGCCCGGAAAGCGGTCCAGCACATGACCGAAGCGGGCATCGACATCAGCGCCCAGTTTTACAAGACTGAAGTGCCTCCGGCCTGCCTGCTCAAGCTGCCCCTGGCGGCCGGGCTGGACGTGGTGGACGCCGTGGTCGACCGGCTCGACGCGGCCCTCAAGACTATCTGAAAAAGGGACACATCATGAACCAGCAAGCCAGCGTTTTTTATGGCGATCACCGATGGCCCGAGCTGAAGGCGTTGGCCGCCAGGGGCGCCATTGTCCTGCTCCCCGTCGGCCAGATCGAGGAGCACGGGCCCCACCTGCCGGTGGATTGTGACGTGAAGATCGCCGAGGCGACCGCCCGGGCCGTGGCGGAGGCCGTCGTGGCCGAGTTGCCGGTGCTGGTGCTGCCCACGATCTGGTGCGGGTATTCGGGGCAGGGGCTCTTCGACTGGCCGGGCGTGCTCTCCATGCCGCCCGAGACCGTGATCAGCGTGGTGGAGAACATCGGGCTGTCGCTGGGGAAGTCGGGCTTCCGCAAGGTGGTGATCCTCAACTCGCATGGTCATCACCCGGCCATCCTGCAGGTGGCGGCCCGGAAGGTGGCCGACCGGTCCGACGTGGACATGATCTGCACCGACATCTTCAAGATGGCGGCCGAATCGGTGGCGAAGTGGCGGGAGAGCGCGATCGGCGGCGTCTCGCACGCGTGCGAATACGAAACCTCCCTGATGCTGCACTTCGGCACGCGCGTGGACATGGCCGCGGCGGTGGATGAGCCGGTGAAGTCGCGCAGCTCCTTTGTCAGCGGCGACATGTGCGGGCCGTCCTCCAAGGTGTTCTGGTCCACCTGGCGCTACCAGAAGAGCGTGACGGGCACCTACGGCGCGCCCACGCTGGCCACGGCGGAAAAGGGCGAGAAGATGTTCAGGGAAACCGTGGCGCTTTACGCGAAGCTGCTGCGCGAGGTGTATGAAGCATAGCGGATAGCGGATAGCGAATAGCGGATAAGAGAGGGTTCAGGGTCTCAGGGTTCAGGAGTAAGCCATCTCTTCCAGAACTGCTTGGTTCTTATATTTGCTCCATGGGCGCGCGCTGAACCCCGAACCCTGAACCCTCGCTTACCTTTCGATGGACCCCCAGAAGAGCATGTCCACGGAAATCCGGATGCGGAGTTCGGTTTTGAAGTCGCGGTCGCGTTCCCACAGCAGTTCGGGAATGGTGGACAGGTAAATCCATTTTTTGTAAAGCGGATGCCGGGCCAGGAGGCCGATCCGGTAACCGTCCACCGTGGTCACCTCTTCGCTGTGCCCGAACAGGCCGGCCCTGAAAACGAGACCGCGGGCAATATCCCGGTCGCCCGATACACGCTTATAGTGGCCCATGGGTTCCAGCACTTCGCGCAGCTTTCCCACGCGGAAGAACTGTTCGAATTCCACGCCGTCCGAGGATTGGCTGACTTCGGCCGAGGTGAGGGATTGGATGAAAACGGTTGGATTTCTTCCCAGCCACCGGTGGGCCGTGAGGGAGGTTTGTTCGCCATAGCCTTTGTCCGTTTCATAGAACAGGCGTTCGGCCGGCCGGATGACCCAATAGCCGGGTATCCAGTAATGGTCCCACTGCAGCCGGACGTAGGCTTCGGGTTGCACGCGAATCCGCGCTCCGGCGTCTGCCTCCAGATTCAGGTCTTCCCGGAACTGGCTGATTCCGATCCGGGTCGTGCGGCCGCTGGTGTCTTCGTCTCGTTCCGCGATAGAGTCCCGCGAGTAGCTCCGGAGATAGACTTTCCAGCGATGTTCCAGATTGGGCAGTTCGATGTCGGCGTCCAGGTTGGGCTCGAGCCTGAACGTCTGACGGCCCGCTCCGACCCGTGACTCGCCTTCGAACGACAGCCGGAAACGGCATTCGGGCGGCTCCATCACGAGGGTATCGTCCCGGAACAGATCGTCGGCACGGAGCACCACGATCCGCAGGGTCGGTTCCATGTTTTCGTGAATATAATCGAGCCGTTCCGCGTACGTGGCGAAGGAGAGCGGCTTGACCTGCGGCGCGAGGGAGGGCGTGCTGTTGGTCAGGTCCGCCTGAACGTGGGGGAGGCGTTCCTCGGGCGTGATGGGCCGGGGGGGCAGAATGAAGGCGCCATGCGCCGCCAGGCCGGCCAGAAGCGTCGGAAGAAGGAATGCCGGGAAACGGAAGACGGCGGTATTAATGGTCGTCCCTCCGGATGTCCACGAGGGCGAATCCCAGCAGCAGGTCCACCAGTTCCACGGGATCGAACCCCGCCTCCGCGCCGATCAGGGCCACGTGGAGGCCCAGCACGAATTCGGAATCCGAATAGACCGGCTCGTGGAGGAGCGTGTCGGTGGCGTCCACGGCCAGCAGCGACAGGCCTTTTTCCTCCTCGAACCCGCACGGCAGGGGCCAGCGTGACTCCTCCCGGGGCCCCGGCAGGCCGGCGTAAACGGAATGATAGGTGCCGGCGTATAAAACGGCCCACCGGGTGGCGCGGATGTTCAGGGCCATTCCCGGGCCCGCGCGCACCCGCAACCGGACGATGTCCGCGACATCGAACAGCCGGTTCGGGACATACCACAGGACGCGATGGAGCACGGTGTGCGTGCCGTTCGTCGGCGCCACGGGCCGGTTCGTGACCGTGTCCGCCCGGGCGGCGCCGGCCGCCAGAAATCCGGCGAGCAAGAGCGGGTAAAAGATGAACGTTCCTCGTGGCATGGGTGCAGTTTAGTGCGCCCGGCGGACCCGGTCAATCGTTTAACCGTTGACACCTCGCGTCCGGCTTCTTATGGTGAAATGATGAAGACGAAACGCCAGGCCATTGTGATGATGACCGACACGCAGCGCAAGGACATGCTGGGCTGCTACGGACACCCCGACATGAAAACGCCGGCCCTCGACGGGCTGGCGGCCGGCGGCATCCGTTTCGAGCACGCGTATACGTGCCAGCCCGTGTGCGGCCCCGCGCGGTCGGCCCTGTTCACGGGGCTGTTCCCGCATTCGAACGGCAGCTGGTCCAACTGCATGCCCCTCGGCGCCAACGTCCTCACGGTGGGCCAGCGGCTGCGCGACCAGGGCATTCTCACCGGCTACATCGGCAAGTGGCACCTGGATGGCGGCGACTATTTCGGGACCGGCCGCTGCCCCGATGGCTGGGACCCCGCCACCTGGTATGACATGCGGAATTACCTCGAGGAGCTGTCCGACGCCGACCGCCTTCGCTCCCGCAAGACCCGGACGAACGCCGAGGGCATCGATCCCGAATTCACGTTCGGCCGGCGCTGCGCCAACCGGGCCATCGAGTTCATCAAACGCCATGCGGACGAGGACTTCCTGCTCATCCTGTCGTTCGACGAGCCGCACGGCCCATGCCTCTGCCCCGAGCCCTTCGCCTCCATGTACAAGGGCTATGCCTTTCCCAGGACCGAGGCCGTTTACGACGATCTCGCCGGCAAGCCCGCCCATCAGCGCGTGTGGGCCGACGTCCGCGGGAACAAGTCGCGCGCCGAAAGGGAAGCCCTGCCGCTGACGGGCGCCGACTATCTCGGCTGCAACAGCTTTGCCGACAGCGAAATCGGCCGCGTGCTGGAGCAGGTCGATCGCGCGATCCCCGGCTCCCTGGTCGTCTACACGACCGACCACGGCGACCTCCTCGGGTCGCACGCCATGTGGAACAAGGGGCCCTGCACCTACGAGCCGGTGGCAAATATTCCGTTCCTCGTCCGCTGGGCCGGCCAGGCCCCTTCCGGCGCGGTCTGCCGCCACCCCGTCTCGCACATCGACCTGACCCCGACGCTGCTCGACTATTTCGGAGCCGAACGGCCGCCCCTGCTGGAGGGGATCAGCCTGCTGCCGTGTTTCAAGGAGCCGGACCGCAAACTGCAGGACGAGGTGTTCGTCGAGTTCAGCCGCTACGAGACCGATCACGACGGCTTCGGCGGCTTCCAGCCCCTCCGGTGCGTGTGCGACGGACGGTACAAACTGACCGTCAACCTGCTGACAACGGATGAGCTCTATGATTTGGAAGCGGATCCGGAAGAGCTGAAGAACCGGATCGACTCCCCGGAACTGGCGGCGGTGCGCGACCGGCTGCATGACCGGCTGATCGACTGGATGAACCGCACGCGCGATCCGTTCCGTGGCTATTACTGGCTCAACCGCCCGTGGCGCAAGGACGCGCCGGCGCCGACCTGGGATTTCACGCTGATGACGCGGCAGCGCGAGGAGTTGCCGCGTTATGAAGATCGTCAATTGGACTATGGCACGGGGCTTCCGATGCGGGTGGCCACGCGGAAAAAGGGGGAAAGCTGAGCATGAAAACATTCTGGGGCGATACTCATCAGAATTCCTACACCAGCCGCATCATGCCGGTGCACATCTCCGATACGCTGGCGTTTGCCAGGACGCACCTGGATTTCTACGCCGGGGCCTACTACACCCCCATGATGACCCGCGTGTCGTCGCTGCCGGAAAAGCTGACGGCGGCCCTGCCTCAGGCCGGGGGGCATCAGTCGGAACAGACCCTTCCGCCATCGGGCTGGCTTGGCTTTTTCAACGAGGGCACCAAGCCGCGCGACCGGATCGAGAAGGAGTGGGCGGAATTCGAAGGGGCCGTCACCGCCGTTCATGAGCCGGGCCGGTTTGTCACCTTCCCCGGCTACGAGTGGCAGGGCGATGGCACCTGGGGCGACCACAACGTGATGCACCTGCGCGAGGGCGAGCCCGTGCATACCGTCGAGACGCTGCCGGAGCTGTATGCCCTCCTGCGCGGACGGGACGCCATCGCCATTCCGCACCACATCGGCTACCGCACGGGATTCCGCGCGCCGGACTGGTCGAAATGCGACGAGACCATCACCCCCTATGCCGAAATCTTTTCGGTCCATGGCTGTTCGGAAACCGACGAGGAGTGGGTCGGGTTGCGGCACAACGCGCACATGGGGCCGGGCCTGTCCGGCAGCATGTACCAGGCGGGGTTGGACAGCGGCCTGCACCTGGGCTGCATCGCCTCCACCGACAACTGGCAGAACATGCCGGGCTCGTGGGGGAAGGGGCTGATGGGCGTGCAGGCGGAGGAGCTCACACGTGACAGCCTCTGGAAAGCCTTCCGCAGCCGGCGCGTGTATGGCGTGACGGGCGACCGCATCGCGCTGGATTTCACCTGTAACGGCTCGCCCATGGGAAGCATCCTGGGGCGCATCCCCGAACGGCGCTTTGAGGTGTCGGCGACCGGGCTGGACGCCATTGACCGGATCGAGCTGCTCCGCAACGGCCGCGTGATTGCCACGCACTGCCACCAGGGCACGTGGGAGATGCCGAAGCCGGGCCGGAGGGCGCGGTACAGGATGCGGATCGAGGCGGGCTGGGGCCCCAAGGTGGGCGAGCTGCCGTTCATCCGGCAGCATTGGGACGGGGCCGCCGGCTTGTCGGATGGCCGTTTCCTGAACTGGTTTCCCTGCTGGACCGGCCGCGGCCAGGGTGTTCCGTCGTTCGAGGGCGGCCGGGCAGCGTTCAAGCTGGTCAGCGAGCAGACCGCGGTTCCGAATCCGTTCCAGACGGGCGTGGTGTTGGAGTTCGAAGCGGATCCTGCGGCCGAGCTGGTTGTGGCCTTGAACGGGCAGGAGGCGCGGGACAGCGTGGCGTCCTTCGCGGGCGGAAGCCGCGTGCTGTGGTATCGGCAGGAATGCATCGACCGCCTGCGCGCGTTGACCGGCATCCGCCCCGAGGAGATCGAGCGGCAGGATCCGGTGTTCTACCAGCTGTCGTTCAAGGCCAAGCTGCACCGGGCCATCCCGGAGGCGGGCTACACGGCCCGGCTGTCATTTGTGGACGAGAACCCGCCGGCCGGCGAGGCCAATTACCGCGTCCGCGTGGAGCAGCGGAACGGCCAGCGTGCCTGGTCGAGCCCCATCTGGGCGGTGAAATAATGAAGCCGATGAATGTGCTGTTCTTGTACACGGACGAGCAGGCCTGGCGGACGCTGGCGGCCTATGGCAACACGCGGATCGCCATGCCGAACCTGAACAGGCTGGCGGAGCAGGGGACGGTGTTCGACCGCGCCTACGTGACGCAGCCCGTCTGCACCCCGTCGCGCTCAAGCCTGCTGACCGGCCTTTATCCGCACACGAGCGGCATGACGGAGAACAACCTGCGGCTGGCGGACGCGATCCCCTGCCTGCCCGGGATGCTGCCGGAAGGCGTCTACCGGACCGCCCACATCGGAAAGTGGCACCTGGGCGACGAGCTTTACGCGCAGCACGGGTTCCAGGAGTGGGTGACGTGCGAGGACGGCTACAACCGCTACGACGGGCCCGGCCGCGATCCCGCGCGGCGTTCCGATTATCATCATTTCCTGACGAAGAACGGCATTCGTCCCGAAAAAGGGGACACTTTCGGGCGCGGCCAGGCGTGCCGGCTGCCCGAGGAGCTGGGGAAGCCCTCCTTCCTGGCCGGCGAAGCCTGCCGCTTCCTCGAGCGGAACCGCGACAACCCGTTCTGCCTGTATGTGAACTTCCTGGAGCCCCACATGCCGTATTTCGGCCCGCGGGATAACCAGTATGATCCGGCCGCGGTGGAGCTGCCGGATAATTTCGGGGCCGAGGGCGATTCGGGGGCCACGCTCAAGGTGCGGATCTTGCGGGAGCAGAATATCCGGAGCGGCCACAGCGGGTTGCCGCTGAAGACCGAAGCCGATTGGCGCCGCATGATTGCCCATTACTGGGGCCTGTGCAGCCTGGCCGACACGCACATGGGGCGGATCCTGAGCCGGCTGGCAGAGTTGGGGCTGGATCGCAACACGCTGGTGGTGTTCACGTCGGATCATGGCGACATGATGGGCAGCCACGGCCTGATTGCCAAGTGTGTTCCCTTCGAGGAGGCCGTACGCGTGCCGCTGCTGATCCGGCCGCCCGTCGGGCGGCCGGGGCGCGTGGCCGGGCCCGTGAGCCAGATCGACCTGGCGCCCACCATCCTGGACTTCCTGGAGGCGCCGGTGCCCGGCCATCTGCAGGGATCCAGCCTGCGGCCGGCCATGGAGTCGGGCCAGGCGGACTCGCGCGACGGCGGCGTGATCATCGAATGGAACGGCTCCAACACCGGCATGGAAGGCGTGATGAGCCGCGGGCTTCCGGATTGGATGACCGCGATCGCGGAACCGGAGGCCATCCGGCGGACGGTGGCGAGTCCGGCACGTACCCTGGTGGGAGGCGATGGCTGGAAGCTCACCTGGCATGCCGGCGGCGAGCATGAGTTGTATGACCTGAATGCCGATCCCGGCGAGCGGGTCAACCGGTACGGCCATCACGGCACGGCGGAGCATGTCGCCCGCATGTGCCGCCGGATCCGGGCCTGGCAGGCGCGCACCGGCGATACGGTGGAGTTGCCGGATCTTGCATGATGGCGGGCGTTTGGATAGACTCTGCCTTTTATCAAGGAGAGCGAAATGTCCAAGAGCAGGGTCATTCTGGTGGGCACGGGCGGCCGTTCCGCGATGTGGCGCGACGCGGCGGCGCTGAAGTATCCCGATTCCGCCGAGCTCGTCGGCTTGTGCGATATCAATCCCGGCCGCCTGGAGCTGGCCCAGCAGCAGCTGAAGGAAAAAGGGCTGGCCAAGCCCGTGCCGCTGTTCCCGCCCGACCAGTTCGAGGCGCGCATCCGCGAGCTCAAGGCTAACCTGGTCATCGTGACCAGCCGCGACTCCACCCATGACCACTTCATCATCCGCGCGCTCGACTCCGGTTGCGACGTCATCACCGAAAAGCCGATGACGATCAACGCGGAGAAGTGCCAGGCCATCGTGGATGCGGTGAAGCGCTCGGGCCGCCAGGTGCGCGTGACCTTCAACTACCGCTATTCGCCGCCGCGCCGCCAGGTCAAGGAGCTGCTGCAGTCGGGCGTGATCGGCAAGGTGCTGTCCGTTGAATTCAAGTGGCTGCTCGACACGAGCCACGGGGCCGACTACTTCCGCCGGTGGCACCGCAACAAGGAAAACAGCGGCGGGCTGATGGTGCACAAGGCGACCCACCATTTCGACCTGGTGAACTGGTGGATCAACAGCGTGCCGGAAAAGGTGGCCGCGTTCGGGGCTCGCCTCTTCTATACCCCCGAGCAGGCGCTCCGCTACGGGCTGAAGGACCGCGGCGAGCGGTGCAGCGAATGCGCGGAAGCGAGCCGGTGCCCGGTGTATTTCGACATCAAGGGGAACGCCGGCCTGCGCCAGCTGTATTATGACGTGGAATCCTACGACGGGTACAAGCGCGACCAGTGCGTGTTCAGCGACAAGATCGACATCGAAGACACGATGAACGTGGTCGTGGAATACCGCAACCAGGTGCGGATGAGCTACGCGCTGACGGCCTTTTCGCCCTGGGAAGGCTACCACGTGGTGTTCAACGGCACCAAGGGACGGCTTGAGCACATCTGCCGCGAGTCGGCCTATGTCAACGGCGACGGCCGCACGCCGGGCGAGACGCTGAAGGACGCCACCGTCATCAACGTTATGCCCCACTTCACGCACGGCTACTATGTGCCGGTGGAGGAGGGCAAGGGCGGCCATGGCGGCGGGGATGCGCGCCTGATGGACGACCTGTTCCTTCCGAAGCCGGGCCCGGACCCGCTCGGGCTGCGCGCGGACTACCGCGGCGGCGCCTATTCCATCCTCACGGGCATTGCCGCCAATGTGTCGATGAAGGAAGGGCGCGTCGTCAACATCCAGGAGCTGGTGCCCGGCGTTCCGGAGCCCGATTATCCGGCCGCCCCGGCGTGGGACGAGCCGATCCGCCTGCCGGTCTTCATCCGCGAGTTTTTCGTCAGCCCCGTCATGCCCCTCGAGGGGGCCATCGGGCAGGCGCCGCTGCCCGCGGCCACGGATGGCTGGAAGAAAATGAAGGTCAGCGGAGGCTTCCTCAATCTCCGCAACGTGCTGGAGAAGGAGACGGGCGTGATCTACGCGAAGGGCTCCTTCAACTCCGAAACGGCCGGCTCCGGCCAGTTCGGGTTTGGCAGCGACGGCCCGTCCCGGATCTGGGTGAACGGCGCCGAGGCCGGCGTGTTCCCCGATATGACGAATCCCGCGAACGCCGACAAGGTCACCGTGCCCGTCACGCTTCGCAAGGGGAAGAACGAGGTGGTGGTGGCGCTGGATAACCGCGGCGGCAACGCGTGGGGAATCTACGCCCGCTTCGCGAATCAGTAGACGCGGATGAGCGTGCCCCGGACGCCTTATTCCGACGTCGCGCCCAGGCTGAGCAGGGGCAGCACGTCGTGCTCCAGGGAGCGGTTCAGGTCGTAGAGGATGAAGCCCGGTGCGCCCGCCCGGCGGGCGGCCAGGATCTGGTCGAGCGTCTGCAGCCCGTTGAGGCGGGACGAGATCGAGGTTACCCCGATGCCCGGGACGATCTGGGCGCGGCCTGTGGCCAGCGGCATCTGGTTCCTGAGCCACCCCGAGAACTCGGTTGTGGAGGCCGTATAATTCATCGGGCAGACAAAAGCCACATACTCGCGCTTCACCCAGTCGCCCCAGTCCTGCCCGAGCGAGGTCGCGCAGCCCGGGTACCAGCCGTAGACCGCGGCCGAAAGCGCGGCGGAGGGACGGACCTCCTTCAGCCGTTGCTTGGCCAGCCGGACGAAGCGGGTGATCTGCCCGGCCCGCCACCGCAGATAGCGGTCCGCCAGCGGGGCTTTCAGCACATCGGCCGGCCAGCGGGCGACTTTCGCGCCAAGGCCCTTTTCGAATCCGGCGCGGCAGCTTTTGCAGAAGCAGCTGTGGCGGTCGGGGTAGCGGATGTAATCCAGCTGGATACCCTGTACGGGATAGGCGCGGGCGATCTCCGCGATGCCGGCCAGTTCCCATTCCACGTTGTCGGCCCGCGACGGGCAGAGCCAGTTGACGGTTTCGCCGGTGTCGCTGACCTGAAGGCGGCCCGCCTTTTTCAGCCGGGCGATCAGCTCCGGGGGCGCCCCCTGCAGGTTCCAGCAGATTTTCCACGCGTGCACCGCGAGCCCTTCCTCCTGGGCGGCGGCGCAGCAGGCGGCGAGCGGATCGCCGGCGGCCTTCGCGGCCTCCGTCTGCGGCAGGCGCCCGCCGGGATACTGCGCGGAGCCGGCCGAGGCGGCGTAGGGGAACACCGCCGTGAAGCCCCGGCGGGCCAGCGTGCGCAGGGTGCGGGACCAGCTGCCGGAGTCGGCGTAAAGGCCCAGCCCGGAGCTGTTCCACACGGCCCGGAATTCCCCCGCTTTCGGCGGGACGGTGGCCGCGCAGGCCAGTGCCAGGCGCTCCGCCAGGCGGGCTTCCTCCTGGATGACGTCGAGATAGCGGCCAGCCTCGTAGAGGGCGGACAGGCCGCCGCGCGATTTTTCAAGCGACACCGTGGCGCCTCCGCTTTTTCGGATGGCGGCGAGCATGGCGTCCATCGAGGCATAGGGAGCCGTGACACCGGCCCGGCGGACCGCCGTCCAGGCCGCCGCGCGCAGCACCGCAGGATCGAAATGGCCCGCCAGCCCCAGCAGCAGGCGGCTTCGCGTGGCGGTGTCGCCATCCTGGAGAATATGGCTCATCCAGGCGCCGCGGTCCGACAGGGTCCAGGCCGGAAGATCCTGCACGGCTCCATCCGCGTCTTCCCACCAGGCCAGGACCCGGGCGCCGGCGCCGGCCGGGTAGGCGGGGCGCGCCAGCCGGGAGGTCTGGTAGAGCCGGGCCGGCAGGAGAGCCGGCCGGTCCCGGGCGAAGGCGAAGGAGGCCCACGGGGATCCGTTTTTCACCAGTTGCAGGGGGCCGAGCTGAAAGCCCAGCAGACCGGCGAGCACGGGGTCGCTTGAATAGAACACGATCAGGCGGCCGCCCTGTTCGAGAAAGGCCCGGATGCGGTCGTGCTCCTCCTTGGGCAGCGTGGGGTTGTAGGCCAGGATGGCGACCGGGTCCTGCAGGCCGCGGCGGATCAAGTCGTCGTCGTTCATGCGGCGGACCGTGATGCCGGCGTCGGTCAGGTGCCGGACGAGAAGGTCGGCGCAACGGCGGGAGGCGCGGCTTTCGGCGTCGTTGGGCGCGGAGAGGGTGGCCTCCACGACGGTCACGGTGGCGCGGGGGGCTGCCGCGGGGGGCGCGGAGGCGATGCTGCGGCAGCCCGTGGCGGCGGCCACGAGCAGGAGGGGGAGGAGATGGAGCAGGCGGGGCATGCTCCAGAATGCGATAGCGGTGCGGATCAGGTCAAGGCAGAAGGCGCAGGGCACCCTTTCTTCTGGTTTTACCCCCTTTGAAGCCGTTATACTGGGACGAACCACCGAAGGAAACGGACCGTATGGCAGCGAAACCTGTGAATGAGGCGGCCTGCAGGCCGATGCATGCTTTTCCGACCGTCTCCATGACCGCCGAAGGGTTGCGGGACGATTTTGAACGCCACTTGCGCTACACGCTGGCCAAGGATCGGGCCCACGCCACGGACCGCGACCACTACGAGGCGCTGGCCCGGTCGGTCCGCGACCGGCTGGTCGAGCGCTGGATCAAGACCCAGCGCACCTATCAGCGCCGCAACCCGAAGCGGGTCTACTACCTGTCCGTTGAATTCCTGCTGGGCCGCCTGCTGGGCAACAACGTGCTCAACCTGCAGATCGAAGACCAGTGCCGGGAGGCGCTCTGCTCAATGGGGCTGGACTGGAATTCGTTGCGCGATTACGAAACGGACGCGGGCCTTGGCAACGGCGGCCTCGGGCGGCTGGCGGCCTGCTTCATGGACTCCATGGCCACCCTGGCCCTGCCGGGCATGGGGTATGGCCTGTTTTACGACTACGGGATATTCAAGCAGCGCATTGTCGACGGCGCGCAGGTGGAGGAGCCCGACCGCTGGCTGAAGGACGGCTACCCGTGGGCCATGACCCGTCGGGAATACAGCTATGAAGTTCCTTTTGGCGGCAACGTGGAGGCGATGGACCAGGATGACGGCGTTGCCTTCCGCTGGGTGGCCGCCACCTCGGTGATCGGCGTGGCGCACGATATCCCGATCGTTGGATATGGCGGCAAGACGGTGAACACGCTCCGGCTCTGGTCGGCCCATGCGGCCGACGAGTTCGACCTGGAAGACTTCAACCGCGGCTCCTATGTCGATGCGGTTGAGAACAAGGTGCAGGCGGAAAACCTGACCAAGGTGCTGTATCCGAACGACGCCATCACCGAAGGCAAGGAGCTGCGGCTGAAGCAGCAGTATTTCTTTGTCTGCTGTTCGCTGCAGGATATCCTCCGGCGGTTCGTCCAGGACAACGGCCGGGCCTGGCAGAAGCTGCCGGCCAAGGTTTTTGTCCAGCTGAACGACACCCATCCCGCCCTGGCTATCCCCGAGCTGATGCGCCTCCTGATGGACCGCGAAAAGCTGCCGTGGGACAAGGCCTGGGAGCTGACGTCGGCCTGCATGGGATATACGAATCACACCGTGCTTCCCGAAGCGCTGGAACACTGGGGCGTGCCGCTGTTCGCGCGGCTGCTGCCCCGCCATTTGCAGATCATTTATGAAATCAATGCCCGGTTCCTGAAGTCCGTGGCGCTGTCGTATCCGGGTGACAACGACCGGCTGCAGCGGGTGAGCCTGGTCGCCGAAGGCCCCGAGAAGCAGGTGCGGATGGCGAACCTGGCTGTGGTCGGGTCGTGCTCCGTCAATGGCGTGGCGGAGCTGCACAGCCGCATCCTGCGCGAGCGGCTGTTCAAGGATTTTGCCGAGCTCTGGCCGGGCAAGTTCAGCAACAAGACCAACGGGATCACCCAGCGCCGCTGGCTGCTCAAGGCCAATCCGGGCCTGGCCGCGCTGATCACCGAGGCGATCGGCCCGTCCTGGATCACGCAGCTGGACGACCTGCGGAAGCTGGAGGCGTTCCTGGACGACGAGTCGTTCCTGACACGGTTCCACGCCGTCAAGCAGGCCAACAAGAAGGCACTGGCCGCGCTCATCCTGTCCACCGTCGGCGTGGCGGTGTCGCCCGACTCCCTGTTCGACGTGCAGGTCAAGCGGCTGCACGAATACAAGCGGCAGCTCCTGCTGACCCTGTATATCATCGTGCTGTACAACCGGCTGGTGGCCAACCCCAAGATGGACGTCCAGCCCCGGACGTTCATCCTCGCCGCCAAGGCGGCCCCGGGCTACGCCATGGCCAAGCGCATCATCCGGTTCATCCATGCGGTGGCGGACGTGGTGAACGGCACGCCCGTCCTGGCCAACAAGCTCAAGGTGGTGTTCCTGCCGGATTACCGGGTTTCGCTGGCCGAGCGGATCATTCCCGCCGCCAACCTGAGCGAGCAGATCTCGCTGGCCGGCACCGAGGCCTCGGGCACCGGCAACATGAAGCTGATGCTGAACGGAGCCCTGACGATCGGCACGCTGGACGGCGCCACGATCGAAATCCGGGACGAGGCGGGGGAGGAGAACCTGTTCCTCTTCGGCATGACGGCCCGGGAGGCGGAAGAGCGCCGGGCCGGCTACGACCCCCGGGCCACGGCCAAGGCGGATCCCGAGATTCACCAGGCCCTCGAGCGCATCCGGCAGAACGTCTTTTCGCTGATCAACCCCGGCGAGTTCGCGCCCATCCTGCAGTCGCTGCTCGAGGAGGGCGATCATTACATGCTGCTGGCCGACCTGCGCAGCTACATCGAGGCCCAGGAGCGGGTGGATTCCCTTTACCGGCGGCCGCTCGAGTGGAATCGCATGGCCCTGATCAACGTGGCGCGATCCGGCAAGTTTTCTGCCGACCGCTCCATCCGCCAGTACGCGGAGGATATCTGGAAGGTGGAGCCCTGTCCGGTTGACGAGGCCGGCGACAGCGGCGCCAAACGGGGCGCCTGAGGAGGTTTGCATGAAGACGCTAGTGGTATTCTTTTCCCGGACCGGCCGGACCCGCAAGGCCGCTCTCCGTCTTGCGGAACGGCTGGGCGCGGAAACCGAGGAGCTGCTGGAGACGGGCGTGGACCGGAGCGGCATCGGGGGGTATCTCCGGAGCGGCCGCGATGCGCTGCAGAAGCGGCCGGTGGAGCTGGAGCCGTTGAAGCGCGATGTGGCCGCCTGCGATCTCGTGGTGCTTGGCAGCCCCGTGTGGGCGTTCACGCTGTGCCCGGCCCTGCGCACGTTTCTGGCGGCGCAGGGCGGATCGATCCGGAAAGCGGCGTTCCTTTCCACGCATGGCGGGGGCGGCCCCGCGAAGAGCTTCAAGGAGGCCGAGGCGCTGCTCGGCAAGCCTCTCGTGGCGACCCTGGCGCTGCGGGACCGGGATATCGATGCCGGCGCCGTGGAGGCGGAA
>CAYZVY010000079.1:0-2427 GCA_964481675.1 uncultured Verrucomicrobiota bacterium | reverse complement strand
TTGAGCAGGCGCGCCGCCTTCTTCAGGACCGCCACCTGCGGCAGCACGTTTTTCAGCCCGCTGGCCCCGTTGAGCGGGTCGGCGTTTCCGGTTTCAATCAGCACCGGCCGCGGCAGGATCAGGGCCCCGATGTCGCCCATGTCCGCGGTCTCATAGAGATGCGGCACATAATTGCAGGAGCAGTGCGCCGGCTGGTCGAGCAGCGATTCCCTGTATCCGTAGAAGTAGCCGCTGATGACCGCCGCCCGGATGCGCTCGTCCAGCGCCGTTGCCCAGAGCGTCTGCAGCCCGCCGCCGGAAAGGCCGGCGCAGCCGATCCGGCCCGGGAGGCAGTCCGACCGCGTGGCGGCGTAGTCGACGAGCCGGTGCAGATCCCACGCCCACTGGGCGGTCACCGTCAACCCCAGCGGGAGGGCCATGTTGTGGGTGAGGAGGCACGTGGAGTCGAGCTTGTCCGGATGGCTGGCATGGCGCCGTTCGCCGAAGCCGCGGGCGTCGGGGCAGAGGGCGATGGCGCCGGCCCGCGCGAACTGGACCCCGTAGTCGTAGTTGTAGCCGTCGATGATGGCGGGCAGGCGGTGGTCCGCCTCGCGTTCGCCCGATGTGGAGGTTTTTCCGCCCCCGCCATGGCCGTGGGGGCAGAGCACCACGGGAAAAGGGCCTGTCCCTGTTTTTGGGATTAGGACGTAAAAGGGCATGAAGACGCCGGGCTCGGTCCGGATGACCACGCGCTCGCGCCAGTGGTCGCCCCGGTCGGTCCGCCCGTCCGCCACGGGGCTGAGCGGGGCGCCGCGCAGGGTGTCATAGCCCGTCAGGGATTTCAGCTCGGTCAGGAGCCGGCGGCGCCAGGCGCGCCATTCGGCCGGCGTGCGCGCCTTGAAGGCGAGCCGGCGGCCCGCGCGGTCCCAGCGGGCATGCATGGAGGCGGTCAGCGAGAAGTCGGGGGCGGGTGTGGGTTTCATGCGGATAAAATACGGCAGGGCGCGGAAACTTGCAACAGCGGGATGGGATTGCGCGATGTCGCACGGGCATGATCGCGCGGACGGTGCCCTTCGACTTCGCTCAGGGCAGGCCGCGCTCCCACATCCGGTGGCGAAGCCAGGGTCATGCGTCTTCTCCGCAAATTGGCTCGCTCAAATCGTCTGCCATTGTTAATGTGCCGATAGTTTGGAAACCGCCGGAGGGCTTCATCATGCAGGCGTTGGACAAGAAAGAGCTGGTGCGGATCTGCCGCATCAGGATCGAGGATTTTGACCGGAACCATCCCCGGGTTCCGTATCGCGTGGTGGCGGATTCGGCCGCCATGGGCGAGTTGATGGCGCGCGAGCTGACCGGCCTGGTGGCGGCGAACAACAAGTCGGGCCGGCCGACCCGCGCCATTGTGCCGTGCGGCCCCATGGCGTGGTACAAGCCGTTCGCCCGGATCGTCAACGCCGAAAAGATTTCCCTCAATCGCCTGACCGTATTCCACATGGACGAGTGCCTCGACTGGCAGGGGCGCCTGCTGCCGAAGACGCATCCGCTGAATTTCCGTTCGGTGATGGAGGAGGTTTTTTACGGGCCCATCGAGCCCGCCCTGGCCGTGCCCGAGGCCCAGCGCTTCTGGATGCAGCCCGACCTGCTGCCCCGCTACCGCGAGGCGTTCTGGTCGGCGCCCATCGATCTCTGCCTCGGCGGCTGGGGGCAGGACGGCCACATCGCCTACAACCAGGCGCGGCGCGAGCCGTTCAGCCCGCTGTCGCTGGACGAGCTGCGAAACGCCGAAATGCGGGTGCAGAACAACAACTGGGACACCGTACTGGCCCTGGCCCAGCGCAACTTCGGCGCCGCCTATCAGCTGGTGCCGCCGATGTCGTGCACGATCGGCGTGAAAGAGTGTCTCTCGGCGAAGAAGGTGCGTATTTTCAGCGACACCGGGGCCTGGAAAATGACGGCCTTCCGCGCGGCCCTGTTTGCCCCGGTTTGCGTGGAATATCCGCTGACGCTGCTCCAGGAGCATCCCGACGCCATCGTCACGGCGACCCGCGACACCGCCGAGCACCCGCTGTCCGTGCATCCCGAGTGGGAATTCCCGGGTGCGTAATTTTCCGCCGGTTTCGCCCTTCAAATAATAACTTTTTATCTTGATGCTTCTTGTTTTATTGTTGTATATTAAATTATAGATGTCAGATATACAACAATCTATCGATCGTCCAGATTTGCTGAATGCCGTGCGGATCCGACTGGCGGAAGCGCCTGTCGTTGCACTGCTGGGAGCGCGGCAGGTTGGCAAGACAACCCTTGCCCGGCAGGTGGCGGCTTCATGGCCGGGAAAAACAACGGTGTTTGACCTTGAGTCGGGTGCGATGCGCGAAGCGCTCCAAACCACTCCCGAACAGACGTTGGCCGAGTGCGAGGGATTGGTCATTTTAGATGAGGTGCAGCGGG
>CAYZVY010000078.1:0-17276 GCA_964481675.1 uncultured Verrucomicrobiota bacterium | reverse complement strand
CCTGTGCCGCCGCCTCCACGCCATTCCCTCGCCCCCCACCCGCGGCGCAGCCCTCCGCTCAGTCCTGGCCGGCGCCGCCCGCGGACTCCCCCCCGCCCTGGCGCTCAAATCCAACGCCGAGGCCGCCGCCCTCCTGCGCCAGGCCCTCGACCCCGCCCGCTACGACCTGCTGGCGTTCCACTCCACCGACGGCCTGATCAACCTGCCGGCCCGCCTTCCCCCCCGCCCAAACCGGCCCGCCCTGGCCCTGTTTTCGGAGGAAATCCAGTGGTCCGCCTGGCGCGGTTACAGCCCCCTGCAGGGGCGGACCATCGGCGCACAACAGGCCATCCAGAGCCTCCTCTGGCGCCGCATGCGCGCCTTTGAAAAAAACCGCTTCTCCTCCCTCGATGCCGTCTTCTGCCTCAGCCCGCGCGAAGAAGAGGCCGTCAAGGCGCTCGACCCCGCCATCCCCACCCGCCTGCTGCCGCTCCCCCTGGATGCGGCAGCCCTGAACCCGGCCCCCGCCCCCGCCACGGAACCCGTCGTCCTCTTCACCGGCTTCTTCGGCCATCCGCCCAACCGCCTCGCCGCGCTCGAATTGACCGAGGCCATCATGCCCCGCGTCCGGAAGATCCTGCCGACCGCCCGGCTGCGCCTGGTCGGCCGCGGCGCCGCAGGCTTGCCCGGCTGCGCCGGTCCCGGCGTCGAGCGCGCCGATTCCCTGCCCTCGCTCGAGCCCGAGTATCGCGCCGCAGCCGTCACCGCCGGGCCTTTGCGAACCGGCGAAGGCGTGCGCGGCAAATTCCTCGAGGCGCTCGCCTGCGGCTGCCCCGTCGTCACCACCCCGCTCGGCGCCTCGGGTATCTGCGCCAGCGAAGCCGAAGGCCTCATCGTCCGCCAGTCCCCCGCCGAGCTGGCCGACGCCATCCTGCGTCTCCTGGGCGATCCGGCCGAAGCCCGGCGCCTTGGCCTGGCCGGCCGCGAAGCCGTCCTGCAGCGTCATTCCCCCGCCGCGTTCGAAGCGGCGCTCCAGGCGGGACTTGAGCCGCTCCTGGCCGCCGCAGGGAGGCGGTCATGAACCGGCCTCTGCGTGTCTGCTGGTTCGGCACCTGGCGGGAGGAGTATTCCCGCAACCGGATCCTGATCGAAGGCCTGCGCCGCAACGGGGTCGAGGTGATCGAATGCCACGCCCGGCTCTGGGGTGGCGTCGAGGATCGCGTCAAGCTGGCCGGGGGGGGCTGGTCGGGGCCGCGCTTTCTTCTCAAGGCGCTCGGCGCCTATCTCGGCCTGGCCTTCCGCTTTTTCCGGACCGGCTCCTGGGATGCGCTGGTGCTGGGCTATCCCGGCCCCTTCGATGCCTACCTGGCCCGCCCCCTGGCCTGGCTGCGGCGGAAGCCGCTGGTCCTCGATGCCTTCATGTCCCCCTGGCTGATCGCCTTCGAGCGGGGACTCACGGTGAAAGCGCCCCTCACGGCGCGGCTGCTGCACGCGCTGGAGCGCGGCGGGCTGGCCCTCCCGGACCTGATCATCCAGGACACGGCGGACTACGCCGCCTGGATGAAAGGCGCGTTCGGGGTCCGCCAGGACCGCGTCCGCCTGGTTCCCACAGGAGCCGACAGCACCCTCTTTTATCCCCGGCCGCCCCCTCCTTCCGACGGCCGGTTCCATGTGATGTATGCGGGAACCTTCATTCCGAACCACGGCGTGCCGGATATGCTCCTGGCCGCCGCCCTGCTGAAGGATGACCCGGACATCCGCTTCACCTTCATCGGCGAAGGGCCCGACAAGGCCGAAGCGATGGCGCTCGGCAAGGGCCTGGAGTCGGTATCTTTCGAGGGATGGCTGGAGCCGGTTCAGCTGGCGGACCGGATCGCGGCCGCGGACCTGAGCCTGGGTGCGTTCGGGATGACCCCGCAATCCCTGATGACGGTCCAGAACAAGATTTACGAGGCGCTGGCCATGGCCCGGCCGGTTGTTTCCGGGGACAGTCCGGCCATCCGCGCCGCCCTGACGCACGGGGAGCACATCTGGCTCTGTCCTCGACGCGACCCCGCCGCACTGGCTTCCGCCATCCGCCACCTGAAAGCCGACCCCGCGCTCCGCGAACGGCTGGGCCGGCTGGGCCGCGAACGATTCCTGGAGATTGGAACAGTGGAAGCGGTGGGCAAGGTTCTACGGAAGCATCTGGAAGAGCTGGTTTCCCGTTAGCCACTGGAGGTGGGAGCGCGGCACCGTCCGCGCGATCATGCGCCCGCCTTGCCCTTCTCGCGCGGACGGTGCCGCGCTCCCACCTCCTTTTGCCTGAAGTCGAGTCGGAGCCCGGCACACCCAACCACACGAAAAAAAAGATCGCTCAAAATACAGCTCCGGCATACGATACCGGCAGTGGAAGAGACTGCCACCCAAGGAACCGTTATGGCCGCCCAACCCGACCCCACCCAGGCCCGCAAGGACAAGCTCCTGGCCGAGCTGCACCGCGACCAGGCCGTCCGCCAGACCGGCTACCGCGAGCGTGCCCTCAAGCTGTTCCCCCACGTCTGCGCCCGCTGCGGCCGCGAACTCGAGGGCAAGCGCCTGCGCGAACTCACCGTCCACCACAAGAACCACGACCACACCCACAATCCGCCCGACGGCAGCAACTGGGAGCTCCTCTGCCTCTACTGCCATGACGACGAGCACGACAAGGAACTCAACGCCGGCCAGTATGCCGGAGGCGAAACCCGCGACGCCAATCCCTCCCCCTCCATCTTCAAGCCCTTCGCAGGGCTGGACAACCTGATCCCGATAAAGCCGGAGAACCCGGACAAACCCAAACCGTCATGAACGGCGAACCCGCCAAACCCGAGATCCCCTCCATGAACACCAACAAAGTCTACGCCGAACCGCAGCGCGGCCACGTCTCCCTGGGTTCCCCCCTCCGCGGCCTCCTGTTCTGGATCCCCATGCTCCTGATGGCGGTCGCGATCTTTCTCTCCGTCCGGGACGGATACGACCTCCAGCGCGCCCGCGGCATCGGCTTCGGCATCCTCGCGGTCATCGTCTGGGGCATCCTCATCTCCGGCATCCGCGTGGCCGCCCAGTGGGAGCGCGGCGTGGTCCTGCGCCTCGGCCGCTTCCAGAAGGTCAAGGGCCCGGGCCTGCTCTACATCACGCCCTTCATCGACCACGTCCGCTTCGTGGACCTGCGCCTGCTGACCCTCAACATCCCCAGCCAGCAGGTCATCACGCGCGACAACGTCCCCGCCGCCATCGACGGCGTCCTGTTCTTCCTCGTGTCGGACCCCGAACGCGCCGTCATCCGGATCCAGGACTTCGCCTTCGCCATCGCCCAGTACGCCCAGGCCACCCTGCGCGACGTCGTGGGCGGCCTCTCGCTCGACGAGCTGCTCTCCGAGCGCGAGCAGATCCAGAGGCGCATCGCCGAAGTGGTCGAGGAGCGCATCAAGGACTGGGGCCTGCACATGGATTCCATCCGCCTCCAGGACATCGAGATGCCCGAGGACCTTAAGCGCATCATGTCGCGCCAGGCCTCGGCCGAGCGCGAGAAGCGCGCCACCATCACCAAGGCCGAGGGCGACAAGATCGCCGCCGTCAACCTGGCGGCCGCCGCCGAGATCATGGAAAAGACGCCCGGCGCCATGAAGCTGCGCACGCTCCAGTCCCTTGACGGCCTGGGCGCCGGCCCCGCCAACACCGTCGTCCTCTTCCCGGTGGAGCTGACCGAAGCCGTCGGCAAGCTGCTCGGGGCGGTCAAGAACAAGGACGCCTCCCTCCTCTGAGCCACCCATGCCGAAACTCCGCCTCAAACTCAGCACGGGCCTTCCCGAACTCGATCACGTCTTCCGCGGCCTGATGCCCGGCGACAACATCGTGTGGCAGGTGGAGTCGATCCGCGACTACCTGCCCTTCATTCCGGCCTACGCCGCCTACGCGCGCGAAAACAGGCAGAAAATCTTCTACTTCCGCTTCGCCCAGCATCCGCCCCTGCTGACGGCCGACGACGGCGCCGAGGTCATCACCCTCAATCCCGACCGCGGCTTCGAGCCGTTCCTCACCGAGATCCACCGCGTCATCAACGAGGAGGGCCGCGGCTGCCTCTATCTCTTCGACTGCCTCTCGGACCTGGCGCCCGACTGGTGCAGCGACCGCATGCTGGGCAATTTCTTCATGCTCACCTGCCCCTATCTCTATGACCGGGCCGCCATCGCCTACTTCGCCATCCTCCGCAACTTCCATTCGTTCCACGCGCTCAAACCGATCGCCTCCACCACCCAGATCCTGGTGGACGTCTACCGCCACCGCGAGACGCTCTACATCCAGCCCCTCAAGGTCCAGTACCGCTACTCGCCCACCATGTACATGCTGCACGCCTGGGAGGGGGGCCGCTTCACGCCCGTCAACCAGAGCTGCATCATCACCGAGATCCTGGCCAACTCGCCCTGGTCGCGCTCGGAAACCGCCAGCGCCCAGCTGGGCTACTGGACCAAGACCTTCGCGGCCGCCCAGGCCGCGCAGGACGATTTCGACCAGGGCCAGGGCGCCCCGGAAAAGATCGACGCCTTTTTCCACAAGATCCTGCGGATGCTCATCTCCCACGACGCCAAGGTGCTGGCCCTCGCCGAGCGCGACCTGACCCTGCGCGACCTGCTGGCCATCCGCCGCCGCATGATCGGCACCGGCCTCATCGGCGGCAAATCCGTGGGCATGATCCTCGCCCGCGCCATCCTGCGCAACGCCGACCCCGAGCGCTGGGGCCGCCTGCTCGAGCTGCACGACTCCTTCTTCGTCGGCGCCGACGTCTTCTACACCTACCTGGTCCAGAACGGCTGCTGGTGGATGATCCACCACCACAAGCCGTCCGAGGGGCCCGACGACGAAACCGAAACCGCCCGCCGCCGCATCCACGCCGGCGACTTCCCCGACTACATCGTCAAGCAGTACTCCGACATGCTCGACTACTTCGGCCAGTCCCCCGTCATCGTCCGCTCCTCCAGCCTGCTCGAGGACAACTTCGGCAACGCCTTCGCCGGCAAATACGAGAGCGTGTTCTGCGCCAACCAGGGCGGGGCCCACAAGCGGCTCGAGGACTTCCTCTTCGCCGTGCGCACCGTCTACGCCAGCACCATGGGCGAGGACGCGCTCGCCTACCGCCAGGGCCGCGGCCTCATGCAGCAGGACGAGCAGATGGGCCTCCTCATCCAGCGCGTCTCCGGCAACGCCTACGGCAGCTACTTCTTCCCCCAGGCCGCCGGCGTCGCCTTCTCCTTCAACCCCTACGCCTGGGACCCCGCCATCGACCCCAAGGCCGGCATGATCCGCCTCGTCTTCGGCATGGGTACCCGGGCCGTGGACCGGTCCGACGACGACTACACCCGCATCGTGGCCCTCAACGCCCCCACCCGCCGGCCCGAAAGCAGCTTCAGCGCCGTGGTCCAATACGCCCAGCGCCGCGTCGACGTGCTCGACCTCGAGGCCAACCACCTCGCCTCCGTCTCCTTCGCCGACGTCTGCGGCCACCCCGACATCCCCGTCGCCCTCTTCGCCTCGCGCGACCGCGAGCAGGAGCGGGAGCAGCGCGGAAGCGGCCGCGGCCGCGCGCTGCCCTGGGTGCTGACGTTCGACCGGCTGCTCACCGAAACCACCTTCGTGACCGACATGCGCGACATGCTCCGCACCCTCCAGGACGCCTACGCCTGCCCGGTGGACGTCGAGTTCACGCTCAACATGATCGACAAGGACGCGTTCAAGATCAACCTGGTCCAGTGCCGCCCCCTCCAGGTGCACGGCACGGGCGAGGCGCTGGGCGATCCGCCCGCCGACATCCGGCCCGGCGACCTGCTCCTGGAATCGCGCGGCGCCGTGATCGGCAACAGCGTGGAAATGACCCTCGACTGGATCGTCTACGTCGTCCCCTCCGTCTACGGCGACATGCGCGAAAGCGACCGCTATGCCGTGGCGCACCTGATCGGCGAGATCATGCGCCTGCCCGCGCTCCAGAAGAAGACCGTCCTGCTGCTCGGCCCCGGCCGCTGGGGCACCACCACGCCGGCGCTGGGCGTGCCCGTCTCGTTTGCCGACATCACGGGCGTCTCCGTCCTCGGCGAGATCGTGGCCATGCGCGAGAACCTCGTGCCCGACGTGTCGCTCGGCACGCACTTTTTCAACGAGCTGGTCGAGCGCGACATGCTCTACCTGGCGTTCTTCCCGGGCAAGGCCGGCAACGTCATCAACACCGCCTGGTTCGAAACGCGGCTGCCCAGCCGCCTCGCCGAATGGCTGCCCGCCCAGGCCGAGTGGGCGCCCGCCGTGCGGCTCCTCGACGCCTCCCGGCTTCCGGACGGCGGCCGGCTGACGCTCAACGCCAACGCGCTCCGCCAGCGCGCGGTCTGCTACCGGGAGCCGTCCGCCGGAGGAACGCCATGAGCGACGCCGAGCCCGCCGGCATCGACCGCCAGGACTCCCGCTCCTCCGCCGAGGGCGCGCCCTACAACCTGGCCACCTTCGACCAGCTCCGCATCCTGGACGCGTGGTCCCATTATCGGGACAGACTCGGCTGGGGAAAGGGGCAGTGCCTCGCCATCCTGGACGACGGCTGCAAGCTCGACGACCCGCCCTGGAAGGCCGTCCTGCCCTGGGGCCCCAAGGTCGCCGCCACATGGAACAGCATCGACGGAAACGCCGACGCCAACCCGGTCCCTCCGGGCTACCACGGCACCTCCGTGGGATATCCCTCGTCCATGAACTTCAGGGGCATCCTGGGCGTGGCCTACAACAACCAGGTCGCGCAGGTCCGCTGCGTCACCATCGTCCACCTCAAGGGGCGCGACGAGGCGCCCACCATGGCCGCCGGGCTGCGCTGGGTGCTGGAGAACGCCGGCCGCCTCGCCATCACGGCGGTCAACCTCTCGCCGCTCGACGACGAGCGCCACGCGGAACCCGTGCCCACCGTCATCGACGAACCCCTGCGGCACTTGCGGGAGCGCGGCATCTGGGTCAGCGCCCCGTGCGGCAACCACCACTACACCGACGGCATCTCGTGGCCCGCCTGCCAGCCCGATTGCTTCGGCATCGGAGGCACGGTGCCCGGCAAGCACGAGGCGCACCTCGACCGCTTCGCGAATACCGACCTGCTGGCCTGCGCCACGGCCACCTCGTCGTCCAACGCCTACGCCGCCGCCTGTTTCCAAATTGTGCGGGAAGCGGTTCTTAAAACGGATTATCCCTGGCGCCGGCACGGCGACAACCTGGCCGACGCCATCATGGGGCTGTTCAAGCTGACCGGCGTGCCCGTCGACGATGCCGCCACCGGCTGCTCCTTCCGCGAGCTCGACCTCCTGGCCGCCCTCCACCACGTGTTCGGGTGATCCGCCTCTTTAGGTAGGGCGAACCCTCCGGGTGAGCCGCATGCGCAGGACTTTGCATCACGGCTCGGCAGGGACGCCTCGCCCTACCCGCTTCGCGCTATCGCATTTGCTGTGGGAGCGCGGCACCGTCCGCGCGATCATGCACCAAGCGAATTCAACTTTCGATCATGCGCCCGCCCCAGCGCCAGCAGCGCGCACAACGCCCCCACGCCCGCCATGAACATGTCCCACTGCGTGTCCCACACGTCCCCCTGCGTTCCCAGGAATGCGTCGGCCGCGCTGCCCATGACGACCGCCGCCAGCCACTCGCTCAATTCATACAGCGCGCTGAAACCGAGGCAGCAGAACACGATGATGGCGAACAGCCACTTTCCCTGTTTGAGCGGCGACGTGCGCAGCAGCAGCTCGCGGATGACGATGGCCGGCACGAACCCCTGCATGAAGTGGCCCACCCGGTCGTAATGATTGCGTGTCAGCCCGTACGCATCCCGGAGCCAATTGAACGGCGGCACTTCGGCATAGGTGTAGTGCGCGCCAACCAGCAGCACAACGGCATGCAGGGCGATCAGGCCCGCAAGCAGCGGCGTCAGGGGAAACCGCCGGTGCGTCAGGACCAGGAGCGGAAGCGCCACCAGCACGGGCGCCGCCTCCATGAGCCAGGTCGCGCGGTCAAGCGGCTTCACCACCGACCACGCCAGGACGGCGAGAACGCCTCCCAGCAAATACAAACGGAATAATCCATCGGTCGTTTTCGTCATTTAAGTCTTTTGTGTCCCTTTATCCACCCCTTGCTTGATCACCCCCGCCAGCGCCGCCGCCAGCGCCTCGAGGCTGTTCAGCGCCTCCAGCGGATTCGCCAGCGGAGCCGTGCTCCCGTCCGGCGCAAGATCCACCGCGCCATAACGGGCCGGCCCTGTTTCACCGGCCACCAGCGCCGCGATGGCGTCGCCCGAGCTATAGTGCCAGAACTCGAACGGGTATTCGACAAAGCCGTGCTCCCGCATCAGCGCCGTGATGCGCGCCCGGTTGGCCCGGCACTCCGGCGCCACGAACGGCGAGTCCATGGGCGTCCGCTCCGACATCTCCAGGTAGGGCGCCCCGCGGTCCAGCTCGCTTCTGTCGCCCCGCTTGAGCACGGAAAGGTCGAGCGCGCTCCCGGACATGTGCGTCCCCGTTTTGGGACAATGCGCGATGAGCGCCGCCAGCCGCCGGCCGATGAAGCCCGGGTCGGGAAGCGCCCCGCCGCATTCCCAAAGCAGGCGGGCGCCGATCTTCTCCAGGAGCGACGGCTTGAGCGCCAGGCTCTTCTGCATGGGGCGGTCGCGGAAGGCGTCCTCGACTTTCAGCACCAGCCCCTGCCGGTTCAGCGCGAGCGCCATCGCCGTGAAAGAGGGAACCAGACCCCGCCGCAGGAAAAATTTGCGGGCCAATCCTTCCGACAGCGGCGTGCCGGAAAAGACCACCTCCGCGCCGGCGTCCGCCGCCGCCTCGGGAAGGGGCGCCAGCGGCTCGCCGTTTTCGGCCACCGGGAACGCGGTGATCCGCAGCATGAAGGCATAGCCTTCATCCATCCGGCGGGTCCAGAAGGCGCGCCGCCGGGAATCTGTGTCGGGGGGGACCATGTTGCCTTACCGCCCCGCCTTCACTTCAATGGGCTCCGTCGAGGCCGCCTCCTGGCCGCTCTCGTCGAAAAACAGCCGCACATTATACGAGCCGGGCTCCTCGGGGGCTTCGGCATCAAAAATGCCATCCGCCTTGGGGACAATCTTGTCCTTGATGGCCTTGCGGCTGTCGTCCCCGACCTTGAAGAGGCCGATCCACGCCAGCTTGGCCTTGTCCGCCGGAATGCCCGAGAAATTGACCTCGATCGCGCCGCCCGGCGCCACGACGCCGGGGGTGTTGAGCGCCAGCACCGCGGTGCTCCCGAAATTCCAGGCGGACTGCACCAGCATGGCCTGCTTTTCCTCCGTCGTCGCTTCCGGGGCCGACAGCATCTCCCCGCCCTCCTGCGCGGCGGCAGAGCTCGTTTTCTTCACGTAATCGCTCCACGCCTTTCCGCCGCTGACCAGCGCGTCCCGCACCTCATTAAACGACTGCTGCTCAGGACTGTCGGAATAGCCCAGGCTTTTCAGGTTGCGGTTCACGTAATCCTTCCAGGCCTGGTCGCCGCCGGCCATGGCCTCCCGCATCTCCTTGAGCCGCTTCCCTTCCGGCGTATCCTCATAACCAAGTTCCTTCAGGGTTTTCTCCACCTGCTCCGCCCAGGCCTTGCGCGCCTCGGCATCGTCCCGGTCCTTCTCCTCCGGCGACTGTTCGAGCGTGCCGCTGACCCGGAGCCCGCGCGTCCCGGTCGACGAGCCCGCGCCGGCCATGGAATAGGTCCCGACCATGTCGATGCTGAACCCGCCGCCCTTGGTCCCGGCCGGGCGGGGAACGGTGAGGTTGAACATAAACTCGCCCGGATTTTTGATGGAGTTGGTCTGGATCCGCTCTTCGCTGCCGGCGTACAGGCGGACCGATACATCGGCGCCCCACCCGCTTTTGATGGAGGCGCTTCCGCTCAACGTCAGCGTGTTGCCGGCCAGGATGCCCAGAAGGCTCCGGCTGGTCGTGAAGCCCTCCTTGTCCATCGACGCCCCGAGACCGGCGCCAGCAAGGGAATAGCGGATCTGCATGCCGTTGAACGGCGAGGCGGGGAACACGGGGCCCGTGTCGCCGGCCGGCGGCCGCATGTCATACCCCCAGGTCGCATACTGGTGGTCGATCCATGGCTCCACCCGCCCGAAACACCACTCGAACAGGTTGCGCGGCTTGAACGGCCCGGAATTCACATAGTTGACCAACTTCTGGGCCTCGGAATTTTTTGGGAAATCCACGGGGTATAGCCCGTAATGGATCGCCTGCGCCATCATCACCGACTGCGCGATGTTCAGGTCCCTGGTCGGGAGTTTTCTCAGGTACCGCATCAGCGCCTTCGCCTTCGCCCCGGGGACCGGCGCCTCGGGCCACCGGCGGACGCTCTGCAGCATCCGGACCGCATCCAGTTCGCCGGGCGTCAGGGGCTCCCCCGCGCGCCGCTTGGCCATGACCATGTCGTGAAACCGCTGATGAAGCGGAAGCATGCCCCGATACCGGTAGCCGGGCCGGCTCTGCACGTTTTCCCACTGGATGGAATCGGGGTCCGGAATGGACATGGTCATGGGGCGCCCCGACTCATAGGTCATGGGATATTGCTCGATGATCTGGCCGTTCTGGGCCGCAGCCTCGAAAACCCCGGCCCAAACTCCCACGCAAACGACGAGCGATCCAGCCGCATTCCGGATGTTCATGCCAGCCTCCAGGTTATAAACAGCCCGCTCCGCCTAAGGCGCCGACGCCAGGGCGGGACACTTGGGAACCAGGTGCTTTTCCATCAGAATGGACGCCACCCGCTCGGCGAGGCGCGATTCGGACCGCGACCCCGTCACCTCGGAAAAACGGTCTCCGTAGCAGACCGTCGCCCCGTTCACATCCACCACCAGGAACGCAATCTCGGAATCCGCCACCGGCATCGCAACCCCCATCATGTCCTGCGTCTTGCCGCGCTTCGCGGGATCGGTGGTCAGCAGAACCGCCAGCACCACGCCGGCGCCCTTCCGCTTCGCCGCCTCGCCCACCGCGGCGGGGGCGCGCTGGTCGAACAGCGCGGCAATGCCGTCGGGCTTCACCTCGCCGGTCACGTCCACGCTGTCCAGCCGGGCGTCCCGGATATCCTTCTCCAGGGCTCCGCCCAGCGGCGCGAACGGCCTCGGCGCCTGCCCCACATCCCGGACCGCGCACAGCAGCGCCACCTTCCGCCCCTTCAGCCGGTCATGCAGCGGCCAGGCGCGCGGCGCCTTGGGCAGCGTCCTGAGGCGCGCCTCCGCCTCCTCCTTCCACCGCGCCGCCGGGGCGTTCAGGGCCACCTCCTCGTAACACTGGCGCGCGGCCAGGAAATCCTTCCGCCCGCCATACGCGTCCCCCTGCAGAATCTGAGCCTCCTGCAGGTCAAACGGAGGGGCGCGCAGCCGGTGATAATTCTGGATGACCGCCTGAAGGTTGGTCAGCGCGGACTCGTATTCCCCGCGGCCATGGGCGGACCTGGCCTCGGCCAGCCGGGCGACGATCCCCCGGTCGAACGCCGTCCGCTCCAGCGCGATTTTCTTCTGCGGCTCGATCTGCTCGAGAAGCTTTCCCTTTTCCGCAAGCGGATAGCTGACCTGCACCCAGCACGCGACGCCCGCGGGTTTCGTCTGCGTGTAAACCGCGCCCGGGACAATTTCCGCATTCCGGACCGGCAGATTGGCCGCCACCTCGGGCCGGAGCGCCTCCTCCACCCCCGCCCGCGCCAGCATCTCGTTCACGATCACGGACAACGCGTTCTGGTAGGCCGCCTGCTGGGCCGCCCCCTTGTCGGGCTTCCCTTCGGCAAAGCCCACGCGGTACAGGAAGATGCTGTCATCGCTCTTAGGATGGTCGGTCCAGGCCGGAGGGCCGTCCGGCTCGGCCGCCGAGACGGGGCCGCCGGAACTGGCGGCCAGCCAGGCGAAAAGGCCTGCCACAAGCACGCTGGTCCGCCCGCTGCACATAACCGAATCCGCCTAGAACTGAGCGTTGATGATCGGGCAAAAGATCACGAAATCGCTCTGGTTGATGAAGTTCAGCAAGCCGATCTGCACGCCGGAAATCGTGTCGCACATGTTGAACACGCCGATCTGCACGCCCCGGACATCCTTGCCCATGTTCACGAGGCCGATCTGGCAGAGCCCGCCCGACGACGTTCCGGTCGAATTGAAGAGGCCGATCTGGAGCCCGCTCATGTCCTCGACCATGTTTCCCAGTCCGAGCTGGAAACCCTCGCCCACGCCCGTCAGCTCGTTGACAAGGCCCAGGTCGAAGCCGCGCAGATTGGCGTTCTTCCCGTAAAGCAGGCTGAACCGGAATCCGGACACGTCATATGTTTCCGGGAAAAGCTGCGCGGGCGCGAACAGCGAAAGCTGGAGCCCCGTGGCCGGATTCCCGCCGAAACCGCCCGCCGTGTTCTGGACCGGAGGCGCCATGCGCCCCACCTGCGCCGCCTCCACGACCGCCATCGAACCCCAGGCCAACAGGGCCGCCGCCACCGCCATCATGCTGCGTCTGGTCATAGCCATTCCTCCGTATCGCGTCCCGTGACGACTTCCCTCGTTACTTCAACGACTCCACCAGCCGGCGCTTCTCCGTCAGCGGAAAACTGACCTGGACCCAGGCGTCATAGCCATAGGCGGTCTGGACGACATAGGAGCAGCCGGGCATGATCTCGGCGCCAGCCAGGGGAACCGGCTGGGCCCCGACCCGCCCCGGAGCGCCGCCCACCTCGATCATGATCGCCTGCGTGATCTGCCGCAGGGCGTCCTGATACGCCATTTCGCGCGCGACGCCGACCGAACCCTGGCCGACGGCCGTGCCGATGCGGTACAGGTTCACGCTGTCGTTGGCCTTCGGCGCCTGGGTCCAGGACGGCGGCGGCGTGGGCGGCGGCGGGCGGTGGCGATGGTGGTGCGCGCAGGAGACGAGAAAGGCGCCGGCCAGCATCGGAAGCAACAGGATCATAAGGCGTTTCATCTGGGTCTCCCGTTTCAGCGTCTGATGTTCTTGCGGATCTTCTCTTCGTGCGACAGCTCGAGCAGACCCGACTCCGTGTTGGAAAGCTCCCAGACGAACCGGTAGGTGATCTCGGTTCCGCGGCCCGGAATGACCCGCTCCATGGAGGAGACGCGGCCGAACAGGATGCCGCTGACCTTGGCCAGCCGTCCGAACGTCTGGAGCTCTTCGACGTCGATCGGGTTGCCCTTCATCCAGTTGAACTGAATGATCTTGTAGATCTCCTCAACGGCCGTTCCGCCGGCCATGGCGTCCACGGCCGACATGAACCGCAGGGTGCCCTCCTTGTTGAAGAGAACCTGCAGCGATTTCTGCATCTGGATCACGCGCACGTCATACGGGCACTCCCGGGTGTCCACCGGCCCGAGCGCAACCACGTAGCCCTTGGGCAGCCCCCGCTGGAACATCTCCTTGGCGATCCCGGCCGTGGCCAGGTCGTAATCGTGATCGTCCAGCTCCAGGGTCATGACGCCTTCCTCTTCGGCCGACACATAACCCGAATCGGGCGTGGACAGGTTACGGCAGCCCGCCGGGGCCAGCGCCATCATCCCGCCACACACCATCGCCGCCAACGCCATCCGTTTTCGATTCATAAGGTGTTTCCTGTCCTACCAGCGCGTGCTCTTGAAGCTGAACCGCACATCCAGGATGAAGTCCGCGGCCGCTTTGCTCGGCGCGATCCCGGTGCACAGCTTGGTTTCCCGGGACCCCACCGCCAGCGGGGTCCAGATCGACATTCCGGACCGCACTTCGATGCCGTTGCCGTCCAGCCAGCGGTACCGGTATTCGATCTGGCAATCCTTCTTCATGTTCTCCAGGGAGACCGTGGCCTGCAGAAGGCCGTTGTCGCCCCTGGCGATGGCGCTCTGGGTCACCCGGAACTGCCGGCCGAAGATGGTCGAGTTCACCTTCACCTGCGTGCTCTGGTAACTCTCCACCGTGATGCCGGCCGAGGTCGGCCGGTGCCGGCAGGATATCGTGCCGGCCGCCAGCCCGCAGGCCACCAGCGTCACCGCCATCAGCATTTTCACCTTCATGCGCGTCTCCCCCCGTCTGGCGGCCGGTCCGCCCGGCCCGCGGCTGTTAATCGATCGTGGGCGCCGGCGGCTCGCCGCCGGAACGCTTCAGCGCCGGGTTGTCCAGCGTGGGCGGGGCCATCCGGCGGCAGAGCGACAGGCGCTCGATTTCGCCGACTTTCTCCACCACCACGGCCTTGCTCGTCTTCTGGTCCACTTCCGTCACCTTGATGGTGGCGACATACGCCTCGTGGTAGCCGAGGTTTTCCTTCGTGTCCGGATCCACCATGACCTCGCCCGTGGCGAACACCTTCAGCGTTTCGCCCTCCAGGATGGCGCCCATGCCGCGGTTCAGCATCACCGTGTCGCCGGTGATGCTCATCACCCGGATGGGATAGGCCACATCCACGATGTTCGCGGCCTCGCGGAGGCCGGACTCCCGGAACGTGTCGGCCATCAGGTCCAGCGCCGCCGTGCGGACGGTCTCGGGCTGGTCGGTCTGACGGCAGCGCTTGATCTTCTCCACTTCCTTGATGTTGGAGGAGACAATCTTGCCCGACTTCACGTTCACGGTGCGGACGGCCGTGGCCACCTTGCAGCGGATCGACACCTGGCTCCCGCCCACGTAGGGAATGGCCTTGGTCTCGGTCATGATCTGGAGATAGCGGATCTCGGGGACCACCATGAAATCGGCGCCCACCAGCTGCCCGATTCTGACAACCTTTTCCGGATCGGCGTAATCGGACTCGCCGAAATTCAGCTCCTTGATGACGGACCGCAGCTCCTCGCGCTCCACCATGTCGAATTTCCGGGCGTTCACCAGGGCATCGATGATGAAGCTCGTGTAGCCGGGGGATTCGATGATCCCGGCATCCGTGATGCCGAACCGCTCGTTCAGCTCGCGGTCAATGCGGCGCCGCTGCTCCTGCATGATGATCGCCGGGATCACCATGACGCGCGCCTTGCGCGACGGATCCTCCACGGTCGTGACCGGCCGGGGCGGCTTGGGCAGCGCCTGGCCTTCGCCGGCAACGGCCGTCCCGCCGTCCGTGCGGGTCGTCTTTTCCGTGGAGAGGACCTGCACCTCGCCGTTGGGCCCCTGCCGGATCACCGTGGCGCCTTCCTTCTCCTTGACCGACTGGGCGAAAGCGGGGCTTCCGCCGACCAGCAGGACCAACCCCAAAACCGCCATTCCAACCGCTTTCCGCTTCATATCGCCTCCTCTGATTGTCCTTGAAAAACCATTCCTCACAAAGCCGGGGCGCTCCCGGCCGCTGTCGGGGCGGCCGCGGGCTCCGGTCCGGCAGCCTGCTTGTTCAGCAGATCCGCCGCCGCCTTCTTCACGAGCTGCATCAGCACATTCACATTGCCCGGCCCCTCCGCCTGGCCGGCCTTCTCGATTTCGCCGGTCTCGACGTTCACCAGCTTCAGCACCACCTGGTACGTGGTCCCCAGCTTGCTCGCGGTCCCGATCAGCATCTTTTCCGCGTTCAGGATCTTGCCGAACTCCGCGGCCTTCGTGCTGCTGTCGCAAACCTCGCTCATCTGCATCTGGTGCTCGGACAGGATCTTCGCCATGTCCTCCCGCGTCACCAGCCGGAACCACTGGCTCTTCAGCAGCGCGGCATACAGCGTGTCCGTGATGATCGGGATCGTGTTGGAGCTCACGCCCCCCTGGGGGGTGAGCGGCCAGAGCGCCGCCACCGGAGCCGGGTAGCCGGCCGGAGGGGACTTGATGACCACCTCCTCGGCCGGGCCCTCCGACCCGATCGCCGCCTGGACGGACAGGGAGGGGCGCGCGGTCCGCGCGCCCTGGGGCGGCCGCTGGTTCCAGGCCGCCATCATCTCCGGAATCAGCTTTTCAAGCGCCTGCCGGCCCGCGACCTGAAGGGCCTTCTGCGATCCGCTGGCATCGTCGAGCGCGATGATGTTGGCCGACTCCGTGGTCATGGCCAGCACCCCCGCGTCGTCCGTGCAGATCGCCCGCACGCTCACGACCCCCTGGTACGTCTTCAGGTTGCTCCCCGCAATCCGGGACGCCACGCACCGGGCTTCCGCGCGGCCGGCCAGCACCACGTCGGCCCCGAACTGCACCCCCACCGTCATGGCGCCCTGCTCGTCCCCCGACTGGGTCAGGAGCGTCTGGATCTTCTGGCGGTTGGACTGGACCATGCTCGGATCCACGGCGGGAATCTTGCGCCCGATAAGAAGGGGGACCGCCATGGAGTCGATGGCGCCGCTGGACCCGTCGATGCCGGGCCCCTGCTCCGTGATGACGGTCATGACGCGCGGGGGCGGCAGAGGCGGGGGCGGCGGAGGAGGAGGCGGCGGGGTGGCACATCCGGCCAAAAGGAGCGCGCCGCCCAGGGTGGCCAGGGCGGTGCGGAGGAAATGGCTTTGATTGCGCCTCATGCCGCGGCCCCGTTCCTATCGCAGGTCCCACCATTTTTGATACAGCGCCGCAACCATCTCATGGGCCACGTTGCGCATATGCTCCGGAATAGCGGTGTTCTTGTCGTCGGCGCGCCTGGCCAGGTCCACGCTCCACACCACCTGTCCGCTTTTGCAGTCGATCAGGCGGGCGCTCATGCCAATGAAGGCATCCTCGTGCCAGCCGTGCTTGACCTTCGAGTATTCGTCCACCGTGCCGATCACCACGGCATCGGCGCCCATCATGCTGCCCACTTCCGCGGCCTTGGCCGAGGAGACCCCGGCCAGCGCGAGCTCGGCCTCGCTCAGCACCTGGGACATGCGGCCCCGCTCCAGCACGTCATACCGGCGCGTGCGCAGCAGCTCGGTCACGAACACGTCCGCCACGGAGCTGCCCAGGTCCTCCTTGGGCGCCTTGAACGGCATGACGGCAATCGTCTTGATCTTCGGATTGACGGCGCCCACGAACACATTGGCCCTGGTTTCGGTATCCAGGAAATAAGCCTCGTCAACCGTGGCACAGCCCGCAAGGGCCAGCATGGAAAGGCCCAGCATCAGGCGAATGGCTGAAATCATGATCCCCCCTTGAATCAAACAGCATGCACTATATTGTTAGACAATATATCAGTGTCCGAGTGGACGCAAGGGGAAAGAGGGGCGGAAGAGATAGGACCTATAGGAGCCAGATGCCGGGCATTTGCGTCAGAAATCACGGCAGAATCATTTTTCGGCAGAATCATTCTGAGAACGGCATCATCCTTTCCTGCCTGGATATAGCGTCTTGAGGGTTATCATGCGCTGATTCATGTTTATCCATTGAAGT
>CAYZVY010000077.1:0-17512 GCA_964481675.1 uncultured Verrucomicrobiota bacterium | reverse complement strand
GGCTTGAGCGGCTCGTTCGCGGGCGCCTTCTTGACGATCACCACATCGGTAAACGGCCGGCTCCCGCCGAGGCTTTCGGCGGGAATCGGCTTCCACGGGAACACGACCTCGTTGCCGAGCGAGTCGTGCCACATCGTCCCCTGCTCGTCGTCCAGGAGCGTCATCGCCCCCATGTACGGCTCGACGCGGGAATAGCCCTCCAGCAGCGGCACGAAGCGGACCGGGTCCCACCACTCGGGGAAGGCGGCCCGGCCGGGGAACGCGTTGACCTCCACGCCCAGCTGATAGATCAGGCGGCAGGAGAGCCCGCGATGGTAGGCGGTCAGGACGTCCAGCCCGTGATCCTTGACCTGGTTCGGGTCCAGGTCGGGCGTCTCGATATCCTGGTACATCATCTCCTGCCCGTGGATGTAGTCGTAGGCCGTGCCCGCCATGGGCGTGCCGAAAATGCCGCCGCCGTCCACGTAATAGAGCAGCCCCAGCGTCTCCTGGAAATGGCGCTGGATCGACAGCTCCGCCTCGTGCATGGAGAACACCCCCGACCCCTTGACATCGTGCTGGAAATGCAGGGTGTCGGACGCCATGTTGAAATGGCTGTCCCGGTAAACGCCGCTGATGCCGCAGGCCTTGAGCCGGCGGAACCGCTCGAACAGGTAATCCTGGTAGGCCTTGTTCCGCTGGTTCACGGCGAAGAGGACGTGGCCGTACTGGTTGCGGTCGCACTGGCCCGACGAATCGCGCGCGAACAGGTCGGGGATCATCTTTTCCAGCGGGCTGAGCGAGGAGAAGTGCGAGCCGCACCACATGTAGGCGTCGATCTCCAGCTCGATGGCCTTGGCCATCGCCTGCTTCAGCCCGTCCCAGCCGCCGTAGCAGTCGGCGATTTCAAGCTCGATGGGACAGCACATGTTCCCGATGAAATTGAACTGGTTCCGGTCGCCCTTGAACCGCGGGGCGATGTCCGTCTCGTTGCTCCGCCACAGCGGCATCAGGTAGGCGCGGTGGATATGCCAGTCGTACAGCTTCTTCCAGATGAACGGCAGGTTCTCCAGCTTCGCGATCTCCCAGGTCTCCACGTGCGCGGACGGGCGCGGGATGTCGAACCGCAGGATGCCCGCATGGGCGCGCAGCTTGGCCTGCACCGCCTGGCGCAGCGCCAGGAAATGGTTGCTCACCCCGGTCTCCCCCGCCGGCCGCTTCGCCGCCAGGATCTGCCGCTCGGGGGTGATCACGGCGTCGGTCAGGTCGAAGCAGAACTGGTGGAAATGGAGCAGCCGGGAGTCGCCCGCCTCCTTGTGGAACAGCGACCGCACGTGGGAGGGCCGCTCGTGCACCGTGAGGAGCGCGTCGCTCGCGTCGTACTGGAACGTGAAGCCCTGCAGCTGGTCATACAGGGGAAGGTGCTGAAACAGGTACGGATTCGCGATGCCCGGCACGGTCCAGCCGGAATCGTAGCCGCCCTCGCGGGTCAGCCGCTGCACCGGCGGCCCGAAGAAGTTGCGCATCAGGAAGGTGTTGCCGGCCGCGTCCCCGCCCAGCTCCCACGTGGCGCGGTCCTCCAGCTGGAAAATCCGGAAACCCGGGGCCGCGTACCGGAAGCCGTAGGAGAACCCCTCGTAGGCCACGCCGGCAATCGTCTCCGTCGACGGGCGGATCACCCAGTCGAACCGCGCGCCCTCCCCCGCCACCGGCTCCCCCCAGGACGCCGTACTGATCCGCGGATGCATGACCGAGTCCGAAAAGGCCATCCGGGGCGCCAGCCGGAAATGCGGAACCGTCCGGACTATCACCGCCCCGCCCGACATGTCCTTGATCTCCAGAAATTCCAGGCGGTCCAGCATCCACCCGTCGGCCGTCCCGAAGATGGGAAACACCGGCTCCTCCGGCGACCGCAACGCCTTCCCCCTCCAAACGACATCCCGGAACCCGTAAAACGACCCATTCCGGATGTCCAGATTGATTTCAATCCCCACATCCGGAAACTTGATAAGCTGACTCATAGGCCAAACAACCCCATCTTTCTCTCTCATCTTTGAGAAAGCCGGAACCCCGCCACCCTGTTTCCGCTTCACTTTATATCATGAAGCGCCCCCGCAAGCATCACAGAAGCCCTATACGCTTCTCCCATGTAATAAGCAATAGTTGTGCTAGGATGTGATAATCGGAAAAATAGTATCGGGCACAAAACATCCGATGCCCACGGAACGCCGCGCCCCCGCTGGACAGCCCGCCGTCCGCTGTGCTAAGGTTCCCGCCTCATGACGCCCAAGCAACGCATGTTGAACGCCTACCGCGGGATTCCCAGCGACCGCCCCGCCGTGGCCCCCGAATTCTGGTACTACTACCCCGCCAAACTGCTGGGCGTCGACATGGCCGCCTTCCGCAAGATCCCCTTCCACCAGGCCCTCAAGACCACCTTCACCCACTTCGACTGCGAAGGCTGGGGCGTCACCTGGGGAGGCGTCCCCGTTCCGGACGTCACCACCACCCGCACCGAAGTCGCGCTGGACGCCGACCGCCAGGAAGTCCGCCACGTCACCCGCACTCCCTTCGGCACCCTCACCTCCGCCACCGTCTTCGAGCGCAACGACGCCGCCGTCTGGGAAAAGGAACACCCCGTCAAGGACCTGGACCGGGACCTGCCCGCCTACGCGCACACCTTCATGGGCGGCGACCTCGCCGCCCTCGACCCCTCCGCCGCCATCGCGGCCTGGAAGGAGGTCGGCGACAGCTACCTGCTGGAATACAACCTCGGCCCCACCTTCTTCGACTTCGTCGCCCCGGCCCGCGAAGGCGGCTTCGAGCAGGGGGTCTGCGACTTCACGGACCGCGCGGACCTGCTGGAGCCCCTCCAGGAGCGCTACATCGACCACCTGGTGCGCCGCGCCCGCGCGCTCTGCGAAAAAACCCCGTTCGAAAGCTTCTTCATGGGCTGCTGCTGGAGCTGCCTCTCCCTCCTCAGCCCCGCCTTCTGGCGGAAGTGGGACAAGCCCGTCCTCGCCGCCGTGGCCGCCGAACTGCACCGCCACGGCCGCCTGCTCCACCACCACTTCCACGGCCGCTGCCTGGACGTGGCGGCCGACTTCCCCGAAATCGGGATCGACTGCGTCTGCGTCTTCGAACGCCCCCCGGGCGGCGACGTCGTCGGCCTCGCCGGCCTGAAGGAAGTCGCCCGCCGGTTGCAGGGCCGCACCGCCATGAACGGCAACGTGCAGACGGTGGACACCCTGATCCGCGGCACGCCCGAGGACGCCCGCCGCGAGGTCGGGGAAATCCTCGAGGCGTTCGCCGGCAACCCGCGCGTCATCGTCGGCACCGGCGACCAGGTGGGCCGCGAGACGCCGGAGGCCAATCTCCGCGCGATGATCGAGACAGCTAAAAAAGGAACAGCCTCATGAACCTGCTCATCGTGGGCGGCAGCGGCCACGTCAGCGGCGCCCTCTCCCGGGCCGCCGTCGCCGCCGGCCACTCGGTCTGGGTCGTCACCCGGGGCAAGCGCCCCCTGCCCCCCGGCGTCACCGGGCTCGTGGCCGACCGCCAGCAGCCCGGCTCCCTGGAGTCCGCCATCGCGGCCGTCGCCGCCGGCCGCTCGTGGGATATGGTGGCGGACTGCATCGCCTTCGACGCGCCCGCCCTGGAGCAGGACCTGGCCCTGTTCCGCAACCGGGCCGGCCACCTGGTGTTCATCTCCACCGACTTTGTCTACGACCCCCTGCTCCGCCGCTTTCCCCAGCCCGAGGAGCCGGCCTGCTACATTGAATCGGAAACCGGCGCCTCCCCCTACGGGTTCAAGAAGCGCCGGGCCGAGAAGGTGCTGCTGGAATCGGAAACCGGCTCCCTCGCCTGGACCGTCCTGCGCCCCTGCCACATCTACGGCCCCACGTCCGAGCTGGGCTGCCTGCCGCTGCACGGGCGCGACAAAGCCCTGATCGAGAAATTGCGCGCCGGCGACGCGCTGAAGCTGGCCGGCGGCGGCCATTTCCTGCAGCAGCCCATCCTGGCCGACGACCTGGCGCTGGCCACCCTGAGCGTTTTCGGGAACACGAAAGCCCGCAGCCGGATCTTCAACGCCGCCGGACCGGACATCGTCGAGTCGCGCGCCTATTACCGGATCATCGCCAACGTGCTGGGCGTGGAGCTGAAGGTGGAGGAGCTGGCGGTGGACGGCCTGCTCCGGGAGCATCCCGACATGGCGCCATTCCTGTGCCATCGGGTTTACGACCGCGCCGCCATGCGCGAAGCGGGCATCACGCTCCCCTCCACCCCGCTCGTGGACGGCCTGCGCCTGCATGTGGAAGGCCTGCTCGCGAGGCGGGCAAAGCCGGAATAAGGGGTCAGGTGTCAGGGTTCAAGGTTTCCCTCACTCTTCACTTGCACCGGCATCCCTTTCATCGTATGCTTTGATACTTATTGCGCAATAACTCAAAGGGGCTAGGACGCTCATGAATTCCGGCGAAAACCTGCAGGCGCTGTTCGGGGATTTGAGCCCCTGGCGCGATGCGCCCCCCTTCTACCCGGCCCACCCCTCCCTCGGCCTTCCCTTCATCAAGACTCTCAAGAACGCCACCGTGCGCACCATCGGCCGCAGCGCGGGCGGGCGGGACATCCTGGCCATCGAATACGGGCAGAAGGAGCCGGTCAACGCCGGCACCGACAACCTCCAGTCCGCCCTGGCCTCCGGCCTCGTTCCCCCCGACCCGACCGCCATCTTCCCGAAGAGCTTTTATGGCGCTGCCCGCCGCACCAAACCCGTCGTCGTGCTCCAGGGCGCCATCCACGGGGGCGAAATCACCGGCAGCGCCGCCTCGCTCAACCTGTGCGCCATCCTCGAGACGGGCTGCGACCTCCGGGGCCGCCCGTGGCCCGAGCTCCAGGCCATGGCGAAAGGCGTCCGCCTCTGCATCGTCCCCTGGCTGAACATCGACGGCGCCGCCCGCTCCCCCGTGATGCACGACTCCGGCCTTCCCATCGCCATCGGCGGCCCCATGACCGGCGGCATCAAAAAGGATGGCACCCCGCTGCACTACCCGGCTTTCAAGGATATCTTCCCCATCCCGGCGGCGGACATGGCCTTCATGGGCACCTACTTCAACGACGCCGGCGTGAACCTGCAATACGACTTCTGCCTCCCGCGCCGCCAGCCCGAGACCACCGCGTGGATGGACTACTACTTAAGCGAGCGGCCCGACGGCGTCGTCATCTGGCACTGCAACGGCGGTTCGCTGATCGGCCCCCCCGGCTACTACCTCCCCCCGGGCCACCAGCTGGAAGAGGCCCGCATCGCCGGGGGCGTCCACGCCCGCCTGCTCCGCGAAGGCTACGACCACCCCGTGGCGGGGCGCATCAGCTGGGCCAGCCTGCCGGGGATGGGCAAGCCGTTCATCGAGCAGTCCACCGCCGTCTACCACGCCTGCGGCGCCATGCCGGTGATGTGCGAGCTGCCCTCCGGCAGCAAGGAATACTTCTGCTCGCTGGACGACCTGCTCACCATCGGCCTGCTGACCATCGAGGAAATCCTCCGGTATGCCCATAACGAGGGCCTGCGCCCCTATGAGTACTGGAAAAAGGTGCGGCTGGCCGCGGAAAAACCCGCAACCTGAACCCGAGGCGGGACATGGCGTCTCCTGAAAACCTGACCGACAAGCCCGGCGGCGCGCCCCCCCTTCTCGCGGGCGGCGTGACGCTGCGCGCCCTGCTGCTGGCGCTGGGCGTCGGCCTGTGCGCCTCCCTGGCCGCCAACTACCACGACGGCGTCATCCTCCACCTCGAAGTCACCCAGCACAACATCGTCTCCCCCTTTGTGCTGGCCCTCTTCTTCCTCCTCACGCTGCTGGTCAACTCGCTCGTCGCCCGCCTGAGCCCCCGCAAGGCCTTCAGCGGGGCGGAACTGGGCGTGGCCCTGGCCCTGGCCCTGCTGGCCACGCCCCTCTCGCGCACCTTCGCCGCCAACTGGGTCCGCACCGTCGGCTACACCCGCTCGCTGGTCGACGCCCAGAACGCGGGCGTCACGCCCCTGACCAAGGCCAACATCTTCGAGGTGCTCCCCGAGGGCGCCATGCTCGGCTCCGAGGACTCCCGCGTGTTCGACGACGGCGTCTCCCGCCACATCGGCAGCATGGCCCGGGTGCGGGACATCCCGTGGCGCGCCTGGGTGCGGCCCGCGCTCTACTGGGCCCCGCCCCTGCTGCTGTTCCTGGCCCTGTGCATCAGCCTGGCCCACGTCCTCTACCGGCAGTGGGCCGAGCGGGAGCTGGTCCCCTTCCCGCTGGCCGAGATCGCCGCCAGCCTGGTGCGCCGCGACGCGAAGCGGCCGTTCCCGGACATCTTCTACAACCGCTCCTTCTGGTACGGCTTCGGGATCCTGGTCTTCCTCTTCGCCATCAACGGGCTGCGGGCCCATGTCCCCAAAATGATCGAGATCCCGGTCAAGTTCCAGTTCTACGAGCTGTCCCAGCAGTTCCCCTTCCTCAAGAACAGCCTCGAGGGCTACTCCCTCCTGCGCGGCTCGGTCTATTTCGCGGTCGTCTGCGCCGCGGTGCTCCTGCCGTCGGAAATCAGCTTCACCTCCTGGTTCACCTGGCCCATCATGGTCTGCTGCACCTACTTCTACTATGTCCAGACGGGCCAGAAATTCGGCGGGCTCGAGAACACCATGATGATGACCGGCTCGTTCTGGGCCATGGCGGGGATCATCCTCTACGCCGGCCGGACCTACTACGCCGCCCTGTTCCGCCGGGCGGTGGGGCTCGGGAATAAGGCGGGGGACGCGGGCGGCGTGAACGCGCAGAGCATCCGCATCTGCCGCTTCTTCCTCCTCTCCGTCGTCGGGTTCATCACGGTGCTCGCGCTCTACGGCATTCCGCTCGACCTGGCCGTCATCTGGACCCTCGCGCTGCTGATGCTGTTCCTGGTGACCTGCCGGATCGTGGCCGAGATGGGCATCCCCTGGACGCCCCTCTCGGGCGTCGCCCCCATGCCCTTCATGCTCAGCGTGCTGGGCGAAAAGGCGCTCGGCGCCAAGGCCTATGCCATGATGGCCATCCTGGACAACCTGACTCTCAACACCACCGTGCATATCCCCACCGCCGCCGCCACCGCGGCCCACGTCGAAGCGCGGCTCACCGGACGCGTCTCGGGCGCGAAGATCCTGATCCCCTTCGTGATCGTCATGGTCACGGCCTGCGTGGCCACCGCCCTGTGGGTCGGCTACAGCAGCGAGGGGGCGGCCAACGACTACCCCTCCCGCGGCTTCGCCACGATCAACAACGCGGCCACCGCCATCCAGAGCCGCTACCTGCAGGGCGCCACGCCCGCCGCCACGCGCGACCTGCTGTCGACCAGCAAGCCGCTCCGCGAGCGCTGGGCCGCCGTGCGCGTGGACCCCCGCTTCCCGCCGCTCTTCGCCTTCGGGGCCACGCTCATCCTGCTCACCGGCCTGGCCCGCCTGCGCTTCTCCTGGTTCCCGCTCCACCCGCTGCCCCTCGTGCTGCTGGGCTCCTGGGTCATGTCCCGCTACGTCTTCTCCTTCTTCCTCGGCTGGCTGATCAAGGCCGCCATCCTCAAGGTCGGCGGCGGCCGCCTCTTCGAAAAGACCAAGCCGTTTTTCGTGGGCGTGGTCACCGGACTCGCCTTCATCTTCTCCGTCTGGATCGTCGCCGACATCGCGATCTTCCGGAACAGCAATTTCACCTTCGAACGGGAATGGTCCCTCATCTTCAAAGACATGTTCTCGAGTTAAGGCAGGGGAATGGCCACCAAACTAACCATCCGGGAGCAGCCCTCGCTGCGCTGGAGCCGGGAGACGGAGATCGCCGTGGACGGCATCCATTTCCGGCTCCTGCGCTCGCTGCTCACGCTGGGCGTGATCGTCCTGGCCGTGGCCTTCCTGACCAATATCCTGGTGGAAAGCCAGATCGCCGGCTCCTGCAAGCGCGGCATCCAGGCCCAGGCCGCCCGCCAGCGCGAGCTGACCCTGCTGGCCGCGTTCGCGGACCCCGCCCTCGACCCCCCCGAGCTGGCCGCCCGCCTCGCCGCCCTCCCGCCGGGCGACTGGCCGCTCTCCGCCCTCTCCGGCTGGCTCGGCCTGGCGGGGGACGCGCTCTCCCGCTTCCAGGCCGACTGCCGCGCCTGGCGCGACGCGGAGGTGTGGCTGGATGAGCGGGCCCCCGGCCACCGCCGGCTGCTGGCCGGCAAGCGCGACAACGCGGCCATCTTCGCCATGCTGGAAGACGCCGGCAGCCGCCGCGCCTTCGGCGAAGCGGCCCTCCGCATTCCCCTCCAGCTCCCCGCCGGCTTCCTCGACTTCGCGGCCCGACGCCCCGCGTTCATCGCCAAACGCGACGCCGTCGGCGCCCGCTTCGCCGCCAGCCGGAACGCCTTCAAAACCACCCTCGAGGGGCGCCTGCTGGCCGACTGGCTGGCCGCGGCCGGAATCGAAGGCGCGGCCCCGCTCCTGGCCCACGGCGGATTGACGGTCGACGCACGCCGCCTCGACTCGCTCATGCTCCGCGCGCAGGAGCGGGACCTGGAATGGCGGCTCATCAACCGGCTGCGCGACCCCGCCCTGCCGACGGCGTGGCGGATCCGGTTCAGCCAGGTGTTCGAGCAGGAGCGGGCGCTCGGCCAGCTCGCGGCGGATCCCGCCCGCGCCGCCTGGCTGCTGGCCCAGCCCGCCTCGACCGGCGAGCCGCCCCCCCTGACCGCCGAGCAGGCCGTCCAGACCGCCCGCCGCATCCTGGACAACCGGCGCCTGACGGAGGTGGAGGACCGGCTGACGGCAAACTACGGCGACAAGCCCGGCCTGAGCGCCAACATGTTCTGGCTCCTCGTCGTCTCCTTCATGGTCTGCATGGCCGGCATCACCAACGCCATGCTCCTCAGCGTCATCGAGCGGTTCCGCGAGATCGCCACCATGAAATGCCTCGGCGCCCTCAACGGCTTCATCGCCCGCCTCTTCCTCCTGGAAGCCGCCGCCCTCGGCCTCGCGGGCGGCCTCCTCGGCGTCCTGCTGGGCGGGGCCATCGGCGTCGCCCGCATGGCGGCCGCCTACGGCGACTGGGTCTGGCGCTACTTCCCCTGGGACGGCCTCGCCGGCACGGCCGGCATCGCCACCGCCTGCGGGCTGGTCCTCGCCACGCTCTCCGCCCTCTACCCCGCCTGGTCCGCGGCCCGCATGCCGCCCATCGAAGCCATGAGGGTCGAATAATGGCGCGCACCCTCTCCCAGGTCATCATCCGGGCCCAGGGCCTCCGCAAGGACCACACGCGGGGCAAGAGCGTCACGCAAGCCCTGCGCGGCGTCGATCTGGAGATCCTGCGCGGCGAGTTTGTTTCCATTATGGGACCATCCGGCTCCGGCAAGACGACGCTCTTCAACGCCATCGGCGCGCTCGACACGCCCACCGCGGGCACGGTCTTCATCGACGAGGTGGACGTGGCCCAGCTCAACGCCGACGAGCTGGCCTACATCCGCTGCAAGAAGATCGGCTACATCTTCCAGAGCTACAACCTGGTGACCGTGCAGACCTGCCTCGAGAACGTCATCACCCCCATGATCTTCGCCGGCCTCATCCCGGACCGCGCCATCAAGCGCGGCATGGACCTGCTCAAGCTGGTGGGCCTGGCCGACCGCTGGGACCACCGCCCCAAGGAGATGTCGGGCGGCCAGCAGCAGCGCACCGCCATCGCCCGCGCCCTGGCCAACGACCCCGCCATCCTGCTGTGCGACGAGCCCACCGCCAACCTGGACCTGAAAACCGGCCAGGAGATCAACGATTTGCTGGTCCGCCTGCAGAAGGAGCGGGGCGCCACGGTGATCTGCTCCACCCACGATCACCGGATGCTCAACGTCTCCGACCGCGTCATGTGGCTGCGTGACGGGCTCATCGAGCGCATCTCCAAACGGCAGGATCTGAAAATCGAACTCGCCCAGGTGGAAGTGGAGGGCCACCCGTGACCCTGCGACCCCTCATCCTGTCCGGCCTCCTCGCCGCCGTTGCGGCCGCCGCCCCGGCCGCGATCGACACGGGCCGCCTGGCCCGGACCACCGCGGACCTGCTCGCCCTGCCCCACCGCCTGGCGGGAACCGCCGCCGGCGCGGCCGCGAGCGACCGGATCCGGGCCGCCCTGCGCGAGGCCGGCGTCCCGGACGACCGGGTCGCCGAACAGCCGTTCGAGGTGACCCAGCTCCGCCTCGACGAAGGCGACTGCTATTTTGAAGCCGCCGGCCTCCGCCAGCCGCTGCAGCCGCTGCGGCCCAACGGCCTGGCGCTCCCCGTCACCGCGCCGGACGGGCTCGAGGCCGACACCGTCTACCTGGGCGACGGCTCGCCGGACGCCTTCCGGGGCAAGACCGTGCGGGACCGGATCGCGGTGATGGACTACAACGGCGGCGACCGCTGGCAGGACGCCGCGCGGGCCGGCGCCGCGGCCATCGTCTTCGTGGGCGAGGCCGACGGGAAGACGGGCTACGACGAAGGCGGCGCGAAAAGCCTGCAGGCCAGCTTCGACCTGCCCCGCTTCTTCGTGTCCCGCCAGGCCGCCCTGGACAGCGGCCTGCTGAAGGGCGCGCGGATCCGGCTCTTCTGCCGCATGGGCTTCCAGCGCGCGGTCGGCCGCAACCTGTTCGCGATCATTCCGGGCACGAACGAGGGGCCCGCGGCGGCCGAGTTCGTGATGCTCGCCTGTTCCTACGACACGTTCGGCCCCCTGCCCTTCGCCGCGCGCAATCCGGACAAGGCCGCCAACGTGGCGGCCCTCATCGAAGCCGCCGCCGCCCTCGCGCGCGAGCCGGCGGGCCGCACCGTGGTGGCGGCCTTCTTCGACAACGAGGCGCAGCAGCAGGCCGGGCAGTACCAATTCCATTTCGCGCGCGACGCCTATTCCACCGAATCCACGCCCGGCTCCCTCACGCGCATGCTGGAGGACCGGGTGTCCGAGCGGGCGCTCCTCGAATCGAAGCTGGCGGCCCTGGCCGACCGGGCCCTGGTCACCGAGCGCCGCTCCCCCGCCCCGGCGGCTCAGCTGGCCCGGCAGGAGGTGCTGAACGCGGCGGAGTTGACGTATAACAAGGGCGTCTACGAGCTCAGCGAAGCCCGCCGCGAATTCAACCTGCTCGACCGGCAGGTGGCCCGGTTCAAGCAGCGGCTGGCCCAGCACCGGAAGGACAGCGGGCGGCTGCAGGCTGAAACGGCCGCCGCGGAAGAGGGCCGGCTTCAGGGGGAACTGGCCAAGGCCGAAACGGCGCGCGACCTGCAGAAGGCGGCGGCCAGCAACCGCATGGAGATCGCCCGGCAGGCCAAGGATGCGCTTTACAGCGCCCGCAAGCTGCTGTCGGCCGGCCAGGAGCCGGGGCCCGATACCGAGGCCGGCACGCGGAGCGCCTACACCGGCATCGTGGAGCGCGTGGAGTCCGGCTGGCGCGCCAGGCTGGCGGAACAGGCGCGGGAAACCGACCTGCTGAAGCAGCACCAGGCCCTGGCGGCCCGGCTCGACGGCAAGAAGATGGTGACCCAGGTCGTCTGGGGAATCCAGCCCTCGGCCCGGCGCTGGACCGTTCTCGGCCCGGACGACACGCCCGACAGCATCAGCAACCTCCAGATCTCGCGCTGGATCAAGGCCACGGCCGAAACCAACCGGCCGGGCTGCGGCGGCCTGGTGTCGAAGATCGAGAGCCCGTCCGCCGCCGGCGTGGCCGGAAAGGTCTCCTTCACGCTGGAGCTGGGCAGCATCGGCGCCGTGCGGCCGGGGCTCTCGCCGGCCGAGCCCGCGCCGGACCTTCCCGCGTTCGCGGGGCACGCGGCGGAAGCGCTGGATTTCTGCCGGGAGCTGATCCGGCAGCCGGACCTGAGCCGCGTGCGCATCCCGGCGCGCCTGAACGCCGCGCTGGTCTTCAATATCCCGGTCTGGGCGGACGGCAGCCGCTACGACGGCTGCTTCGTGCGGCAGTACGATGAAAAGTCCAAGGCCGGCGCCCCCATTCCGGATGCGCCCGTCTTCATCCAGTCCCGCAAAGTGCTTCCGCTTCCCCCGCCGGTCGACTCCTGGGGCGGCACCTGGGTCTCCAGCTCCAAGGCGGGCACCTTCCCGCTGCTCACCACCCGCGGCTCCGGGGTCATGATCCAGTCCGCGTCGTATGACGACCAGGGCCGGATCGTCGCCATCAGCCAGCGCCATCCGGACGGCACGCTCGCGGCCGCCGGGAACTGGGAAATGCCCTCCTGGTTCTTCCAGGACATCAACAACCAGATCATCCAGGCGGAGGTGCGCTCGCGGATGCGGATCGCCGGCGTCCGGTCGGCCACCGGGACCGTGGGCGACAACACCGTGAAGTTCTGGGACTCCGCCACCTCGAGCAAGCCCAAGCGGCTGAACCTCAGCCTGAGCGGCGACCTGCTGGCCGTCTACACCGGCCGCCTGCGCGCCTACCTCTGCATGCAGGGCTCGCAGCTCCTGCTGAACGCCTCGGCGTTCGAGCCGACCGGCATCGGCTACGAGGCCGAAGCGGGAACCGTGGACGGCCTGGCGCGGTCGGCCAAGGACGTCTGGCTGCTCGACGAAAGCCGGCTGAACAGCCTGCGGCGCCACAACATCCTGGAGAACGCCCTGGAGCGGCTGCACGCGCGGGCGGAACAGCTGCTGGACCAGGCCGACGAGGAGAAAGACAATCCCGCACGGGCCACGGCGCTGCGCCAGGCGTCCCTGGCCTGCTCCCAGCGCGTCTACGGCCCCGTCCGCACGGTCACCAACGACCTGATCAAGGCCGTCATCATCCTGCTCCTGCTGGCCATTCCATTCAGCTTCGCCTTCGAGCGGGTCGTGTCGGGCTCGCCCAACATCTACCTGCAGATCCTCGGCTTCGCCCTCTGCTTCGGCGCCATCTTCACCATCCTCTATTTCGTCCATCCCGCCTTCCGGTTCACCTCCTTCCCGCTCGTGGTGCTGCTGGCGTTCATCATCATCATCCTCAGCAGCATCGTGATCGCCCTGATGTGGAGCAAGTTCGAGTACGAGGTGCGCAAGCTGCACGGCGTGGCCACGGCCAGCCACCAGAGCACGCGCACCGCCCAGGGCACCATCGCCGCCGCCGTCTCGCTGGGCATCGCCACCATGCGGCGCCGGCCGCTGCGCACGGCGCTGACCGCCCTCACGATCCTGATGCTCACCTTCACCATCCTGTTCTTCGGCTCCTTCAAGAGCGAGGACGGCATCCGCCTGATCCTGGTGGGGCCCGGCCCCGAGCGGCCCCAGGTGGAAATCGGCTCCGCGCCCGGCAAGTCGTTCGACCCCCAGTCGGTGGCCATGGTGCGACTGCTCTTCCAGGACGCGGGGACAAACTACGTCCGCTCGTGGTCGGTGGCCACCGAGGGGCGCGTCCTGGCCGGCCGCCTGCCCGACGACACCGTGTTCACCGCCAACGGCTTCGCCACGCTCCCCCCGCAGGACCTCGACTTGTACCCGTTATTGAAACAAGCGGCCGCGGGCGACCTGGACGGCTTTGCCCGCGAGGGCGGCATCCTGCTGCCGGCGCCTCTCTACGCGCGGATCCCGGAGGCGCTGCGAAAGGCGGGCCCCGAGGGTGAGCCCGTGGCCGTCGACTTCGAGGGCCGCCGCTACGTCCTGCGAGGCTCCTTCGACCCCGCCCGCCTCAAGGCCGTGCGCACCCTGGACGGGGCCGCCTTCGTGCCGCCCGACCTGGTGGAGGTGAAGCGGCAGCTGGAAATCGAATACCCGCGCGACCCCGACGCCGTGAAGCTGAAGCTCGACGAGATGGACCTGGCGGACCTGCCGCTGATCGACCCGGGAACCGTGGTCCTGATCTGGGAGCCGCGCGCGCAGCAGCCCGCGATGGCGGCCCAGAGCATCGTGTTCCTCCCGCGGACCGAGGCGCTGGCCCGGTCCATTGCCGGGGAAGCCGCCATCCTCCTGGACCGGCGCGCCAGCCTGGCTGCGGGCGGGGAGCACCACCGCGCCCTCTACGCCAACCGCCTCTCCCTGGGCGGTTTCTCGAAGGTCGTGGTGCCGCTGATCCTGGGCGGCCTGATCATCTTCGGCACCATGCTCAGCTCCGTCAGCGACCGGCAGAAGGAGATCTTCACCTTCTCCGCCCTCGGCCTGGGGCCCCGCCACGTGGCCGCCCTCTTCTTCGCCGAAGCCTCGGTCTACGCCGTCATCGGCGGCATGGGCGGATACCTGTTCGCGCACGCCTTCTCCAAGATCGTGGAGGCCCTGGCGCGGCTGGGGTGGACCGAGTCGCCCGCCATGAACCACTCCTCCATGAACGCCATGATCACGCTGCTGATCGTGATGGCCACCGTCCTCGTCTCCACCATCTACCCGGCGATCAAGGCCTCGCGCTCGGCCAACCCGGGGGCCCAGCGGCAGTGGCGCATGCCCGAGCCCGAGGGAGACCGGCTCAGCCTCGACTTCCCCTTCACGGTGTCCGAGTATGACGTGATCGGCCTCGTCAGCTTCCTGGAAGAGCACCTGCTCTCGCACCACGACAAGTCGATCGGCCTCTTCGCCGCCGACCGGGTGGACGTGAAGCACGCGGACGGCCGGTTCACGCTCAGCGCCATGCTGTGGCTGCAGCCCTTCGACCAGGGCGTGTCGCAGACCTTCACGCTGAGGACCGACCCGAGCAACATCCCGGGGATCGACCGCGTCCACGTGGAGATGACGCGCCTCAGCGGCAGCCCCTCCATCTGGCGGCGCAGCAGCCGGGTCTTCATCCACGACCTGCGCTCCCAGTTCATCCTCTGGCGGACCATCCCCGACGAGGCGGCCGAGCATTACCACAGCCTGACCACCGCGCGGTTCATGCCCGGGAAAGGAACGGACGCGTGAAACTCGACAAGGAACTCGAGGAATTCCGGGACCTGATGAAGCGCCCGACGGAGTTCGTGGACGGCTTCACCTGGACGTCCCTGGCGGCCGCCGTCTTCATCGCCCTGCTGATGGTGCCCGGCGCCATGTATATGAGCCTGGTGTCGGGCCAGGACCCCACCGGCTCGGCCAAGTGGGTGACGGTGATCCTGTTCCTCGAGATCGCGCGCCGCACCCACAAGAGCATGAAGCGGTCCGAGATCTTCGTGCTCTTCTACCTGTGCAGCGCGGCCATGGCCATGCCGTTCTCGGGCCTTCTCTGGAACCAGTTCATCGTGCAGTCCGACGCCGTCTACGGCCAGGGCTGGCAGAACGAGTTCCCCATCTGGTTCGCCCCGACCGATCCGGACGTGCTGGGGCAGCGGACGTTCCTGATCAAGGAATGGATGCCAGCGGTGGGCATGGCCCTGCTCTTCAGCGTCCTGGGCCGCCTGGACGGCCGCATCCTCGGCTACGGGCTGTTCAAGATGGCCAGCGACTACGAGAAGCTCCCCTTCCCCATGGCTCCTGTCGGCGCCATGGGCGTGCTGGCCATCGAGGAGGAGGGCGAGGAGACCTCGCCGCGCTGGCGGGCGTTCGCCATCGGCGGGGCCATCGGCCTGCTCTTCGGCCTGGTCTACCTGGGCATCCCCGTGCTCTCCAACACGATCTTCGGCGTCACCATGCAGGTCCTGCCGATCCCGTTCGTGGACTGGACGGGTAAAACCGAAGGCTTCCTGCCCGCGGTGGCCACCAGCATGAGCTTCGACCTGGGCAGCTTCCTCACCGGCATGGTCATGCCCTGGTGGGCCGTGGTCGGCAGCTTCTGCGGCCTGATCGTCACCTTCATCGCCAACCCGCTCCTCTACCACGGCGGCATCCTGACCACCTGGCAGCCGGGCGACGGCGCCATCGAGACGGTCTACAAGAACACCATCGACTTCTACTTCTCGTTCGGCATCGGCCTCTCGCTGGCGGTGGCCGTCATCGGATTCTACTCCGTCTGGCAGTCGGTCCGCCGCCACAAGGCCTCCAAGCCGTTGCGCGAGGAGCAGCTGGGGCCCCCGCCCGGCCGGGGCGACATCCCCAACTGGGCCATCATCCTCACCTATTTCGTCTACGTCACCTTCTACATCGTCTTCAGCGGCTGGCTCATCGACTGGCATAAGGGCGTCATCGCCGTGCTCTGCGTCTACGGCCTGATCTACACGCCCGTCATCAGCTACGTGACCGCCCGCCTGGAAGGCCTCTGCGGCCAGGTGGTGGCCCTGCCGCTGGTGCGCGAAATCGGCTTCATCCTCTCGGGTTACGAGGGGCTGAAGATCTGGTTCCTGCCCATTCCCCTCAGCAACTACGGCGAGGACACGGTCTTCTACCGCCAGGCCGAGCTGACCGGCACGCGCTTCTGGTCGATCTGGAAGGCCGACATGCTCCTGGTGCCGTTCATCCTGGTCGCCTCGATCCTCTTCGCCAACTTCATCTGGTCGCTGGCGCCCATCCCGTCGTCCGCCTACCCGTTCGCCCAGAAGATGTGGGAGTTCAACGCGCTCAACACCACGCTGACCTGGGGCGCCACCATGGACGACTTCTCGCCGTTCTTCAAGGCGATCAACGGCCTCTACATCGCCCTCGGCGGCGTCATCGGGCTGGTGTTCTACGTCATCCTCGCCGCCTTCGGCGCGCCGATCCTCCTCTGCTACGGCTTCATCCGCGGCATGGGCCAGGCCCTGCCCCACGCCATGATCCTGCAGGTCATCGGCGCCTGCGTGGGCCGGTTCTACTTCTACCCGCGCCTGGGCGCGCGCTGGCGGCAGACCATTCCCATCGTGACTGCGGGCTTCGGCTGCGGCATGGGCCTGATTGCCATGTTCTGCATCGGCATCACCTTCCTGAGCAAGGCCGTCTTCCAATTGAGCTACTGACATGGAACATGACAACACCATCATCGAAGTGCGGGGCGTCACCAAGGTCTTCCAGACCGGCCGGGGCGCCGTCCGCGCCATCGACGGCGTGGACCTGGACATCTACGAGGGCGAATACATCTCCGTGATGGGCCCCTCCGGCTCCGGCAAGTCCACCCTGTTCAACATGATCGGCGCGCTGGACCGGCCCAGTTCCGGCACCGTGGAGATCGGCGGGGTCTTCCTCAACAAGCTCAACGACCGCGAGGCCGCCTACTTCCGCAGCCAGCACATGGGCTACATCTTCCAGGCCTACAACCTCATTCCCTCCCTCACCGCGCTCAAGAACGTCGCCCTGCCGGTCTCCCTCTCCGGGGCTCCCACGCAGGAAACCGTCCGCCGCGCCACCCTGGCGCTGGAGGAGGTGGGCCTGTCCGACCGCCTCACCCACCGGCCCGACGAGTTGTCGGGCGGCCAGCAGCAGCGCGTGGCCATCGCGCGCGCCATCGTCAACAAGCCCAGCATCCTGCTGGCCGACGAGCCCACCGCCAACCTCGACCTGCATACGGGCGAGCAGATCATCGACCTGCTCCGGGGGCTTTGCACCAAACACGGCGTCACCGTCATCACCGCCACCCACGACCACGCCATGCTCTCCGTGTCCAATCGCGTGGTGTGGATCGCCGACGGCAAGATCCAGAAGATTGCCAAGAGCTCGGAGCTGAAGATTACGACTGGAAAACTGACGTA
>CAYZVY010000076.1:14419-17547 GCA_964481675.1 uncultured Verrucomicrobiota bacterium | reverse complement strand
TAGCAGACAAATAATGATTCTGCCGAAAAATGATTCTGCCTTCTCTTCCGCTGAATAGGCGAGGCGCAACCCAGGTCACGGCAGAATCATTCCGGCGATGAGCTATCTCGGCTTCCCATCCACCCACACCGAGGTGCCGCGGGTTTCGGCCCACTTGGCAAAGGGTTCGGGGTCGCGCCAGGTCCGGACGCGGCCCCACTCGTTGGGTTCGGGCTTGGATGCGCACTCCAGCCGGATGACCGGATACAGGGTTGTGGGCCGTTCCGGGGGCAGGCCGGACAGCGTCAGCTCCCGGTCGTTATGAGTGACACCCAGTTCCTGGCCGGTGGTCAGCAGGACCGCCCGCTTGACTGTCGTCTTCAGCCCGCACAGGCGAAAGGTCGGGCAGCCGTCCCAGTTGCGGAAGACCAGGTACAGGTTGTTCCCCTTGACGTATTGCCAGCCGCGGGTGACGAACTCCGTCACATCACCGCCGCGCTCGCTGCCGTAAACAAACTCCCCGTGAACGCGCAGCCAGTCGCCGATGGCTTTAGCGCGCTCGACGAATTCCGCGGGCAGCTGGCCGTCGGGCTGCGGCCCCACGTTGAGGAGGAAGTTGCCGCCCAGCCCGGCGCATTTCAGCAGCGTGGCGAGGAGGTCCTCGGCCGAACGCCACCGCTCGCCCCGGGTGTAGCCCCACAGGCGCGACACGCTGGTCTGGCACGATTCCCACAGGTAAGCCGGGTCGGCGTAGATCCCCTGTTCGGGTGTGCCGAAGTCGCCGAGGGGCTCGCCCTTGAAACGGGTCTTCCAGTTCTCGAACTGCCAATACCAGGAGAACTGCGGCCACTCGAGACGGTCGTTCACCAGGATGTCGGGCTGCAGCGACCGGATCATTTCCATCAGGCCTCGGCTGTCCATGGTCTTCGCCGTATGCGGCCACAAGCCGTCGAACCAGAGCATGTCGATCGTGCCGTATTGCGTCAGGATTTCGCGGATCTGGTCCTCGACATATTGCCGGACGACGCGCCACCCCTCGGGATCCTTTTCGGGGCCGCGGAGCCAGGCGGGCAGGCGGAAGTCGATGAGCGAATAGTACAGGCCGACCTTCAGCCCCTCCGCCCGGCAGGCGTCCACGAAGGCGCGGACGAAATCGCGCTTGGGCGCCTGGCACATGCTGGAGTAGTCGGTGGTCTTAGTGTCCCACAGGCAGTAGCCGTCGTGGTGGCGGGTGGTGAGCACGGCGTATTTCATGCCGGCCCGTTTCGCGGTCGAGGCCCAGACGGCGGGATCGTAGTGTTCGGGATTCCAGGCGCAGGCCGTGCGGCAGTAGTCGTCGTGGTCCAGCAGCTCCCGGTTCAGCACCTGTTCTCCGCTGCCGTAGACGGCGTAGGGGCCCCAATGGAGGAACAGGCCGAAGCGGGCCTCGTTGAACCAGGCGGGGCGGATTTTGCTTACGTTGTCTTCGGTGCCCATGGCGGCCCTTTCGGAACGGTTGTGGAACTTGACGCGTGATTCTACAGATACTGCTTAGTGCCCGCAATACGCAATCATGGCGCATGCGCGAGTAACCGAAGGTGGGAGCGCCACACCGCTGGCGCGAGATGCGCAAGATGTGTGCATGTTCGCGCGGACGGTGCCGCGCTCCCACCTCCAGCTGCGAAGCATGGCGCATGCGGCGCTTGCCACGGCGAAGCGCTTCGCGTAGCCGGGTCGCAGGAGCTCCGCCCTCTGTCAAAGGAACAGGTAGTTGAAGTCGATGCCGTTGAACCAATACCAGCGCTTGAAAGCGCGGCTGACGCCCGTGCGCATCCGGGCTTCCGCGCGCACGGCGGCGGCCCTGGCCAGCGGCGCGATCAGGCTCTCCCAGTGATACTTGCCCATCATCGAGTCGGGCAGAAACAGCAGGACGTTTTTCTCCATGTGGAAATAGGTCATGTAGTTCCAGTGCACGTCGAACAGCCGGTCCGTCAAGATCTTCCGTTTCCGCAAACCGGCCAGAAACACCGACAGCCGCTTGCGCAGTTCGCCGGCCGGAAGATAGGCGGCGCCTTCGAACAGGGCGCGCGATTCGCTTGTCAGCGCCTTGTCGGGCCCTGCCTTTTTCATCAGCGCGTCCATCTCCGCACGATCGCTTAGCAGCCGCCCGCGCTCGGCGGCGTCGCGGAACGCCGGCAGGCGGCTGTTCAGCTTCCGCGCTACGTCCGCCAGCCGGTCGACCGTGGACGCGCTGGCTTGCAGCAGCGCCCGGGCGCCCCAGGTCTTTTCCAGGCCGACGATCAGCCGGACCGCCGCCTTCACGTTTGACGGGCCGAAATAATAGCGGGCATATTCGGCGAGGATCTGGCCGGCCGTCCGGTCCGGGTCCCACAGCAGGCCGGCATAAATGGCCTTGTTAATGTCCTCGTAAATTCCTTCCGAATACAGGGCGGTTCCGCAGTTCGCCTTCGCAATGCGGCGGGCTTCGGCTTCGAAGCGGACCGGAGCCGGATTGGCGCCGTTGCAGCCGTACGACGTGAAGTAACAGTTGAACATGCTGATTTCGGGAAATACCAGTTTTCCGTAGACGGGATCGATGTCCCGTTCTCCGGCCTGTTCCGCGTGCGTCAGAAGGCCCTGGAACCAGCCGGCCTTGCGGTCGCAAAGGTCATAAACCATGCCTCGCTCTTTTTCATCCATAAGCCAGGTGGAGACGAAGATTTTCACATTCGGATTTGCCTTCCGCACGATGTCCGCGATGGCGGGACCCAGCTTGAGGAAGGTCTTTCCCCACCGCCCGGGCTCGTGCGCGCACCGGTCGCATCCGCAGCCGCCCTGGTCATAGGGCCAGTGCGTGTAGAAATCCACCGGCCCGATCAGCTCTGTGATCTTTTTGCGGTTCTCGAGAATCATCTTCAGCCCGGCCGGCTTGGACGGGCAGATCTGGCTGAAGGGATAGAACCCGCCGTGCCGGGCGCGAATGTCCGCCCGGAGTCCGGACGGCGGCTGGTTGGCGAATCCCTCGTTGGCAATGCCGACGGTTCCCACCTTCAGCCCGCACGTCCGCGCCTTCGCCGCAATGTACCGGATGCGCGCCGCCATCCGCGAGCCGCGACTGGCGGGATCTTTCCAGAACCCGTGGGGGAACCAGTTGGCGTCGAACCAGACCA
>CAYZVY010000076.1:0-14319 GCA_964481675.1 uncultured Verrucomicrobiota bacterium | reverse complement strand
CTGGCGGGATCTTTCCAGAACCCGTGGGGGAACCAGTTGGCGTCGAACCAGACCATCAGCAAGTCGAAGCCCCAGAGCGCCATCTCCTCGACGTAGCGGTCGATGCGATCCAGCGGGGCGGTTTCGTAGTAGTTGTTGAAATGGGTGGCGAAATAGACGCCCCGGTTGTAGACGGCCGGGGCGCGCGTCTCGCGCAGGGCCGGCAGGGGCGCCCGGCCGGCCTCCAGGTTCAGCTGGCGGAGCAGATGGCCCAGGCCATAGAGAACACCCCGGCCATCCGCGCCGCACACGATCACCCGCTTTCCTTCGGTTGCGAGGGAATAGGCCTGTGCCTTTTCCGGGAGGGGGACGCCGGCCGATTCGAGCGCGGCCCTCAGCCGGGGGTCGGCCGTCGTTCCGGCGGACAGCTCCCAGGCATGGGAGCCTGTGGGGGCGGCGATGCGCAGCGGGACGCGCGTCCGCTCTCTCCAGCGCGCGGCAAAGAGGTCGACCGCCGTGGCCGTCAGGGCATCGGCGTCGGGGGAGAGCGTCAGCGTCACGTTTTTCAGCGGCATGGCCGGCTCCTTCGGGCTAGACAGGAAACAGTGGAAAAAGTAGTCTCATCGCTATGAAAAAGAAAACAAGCAAAAACGAAACCATTCTCTTTATTGGCGACAGCATCACCGACTGCGGGCGGCGGGGTCCGAACGCGCCGCTCGGGGACGGCTTCTGCCGGATGACGGCGGAACTGTTCGCCATCCGCCAGCCCGCGCGCAAGGTTCAGTTCATCAACCGCGGCATCGGCGGCAACACGGCGGCCGACCTCCAGGAGCGCTGGACCGACGATGCGTTGATCCTCAAGCCCGACACGCTGGTGCTGATGATCGGCATCAACGATCTGTGCCGGACGGTGGTCCAGTCTCCCGCCGCGGTGCCGCCGGAGCGATTTGCCCGGCTGTATGACGAGTTGATGGGGCGCACGGTGCAGGCCTTGCCCGGCTGCCGGATCATCCTGCTGGAGCCGTTTTACATCACGCGCGAGGAGGCCACGACGTCCATCCGTCACACGGTGCTGTCGCGTCTGCCGTCGTATATCCGCACGGTCCACGCCATGTCGCGCAAGTACAGGACCACGCTGGTCCGGACGCACGAGATGTTCCAGAAGCTGATCCGCCATCAGCGGCCCGACATGTTCTGCCCCGAGCCTGTGCATCCGAATCACACCGGCCACCTGGCCATGGCCGAGGCGGTGTATAATTGCCTGGTTAAGTGAAGCCATATTTGGAGTGCGGCGGCTTGACGCCGCCTCATGCGCATGATCATGTCTCGGGATGTGGGAGCGCGGCACCGTCCGCGCGATCAGGCGAAAGCATGGTGTATCTCGCGCCAACGGTGTGGCGCTCCCACCTTCAGGCTCTGGCATGGTGCAGCTACTGCGACGCCGCTTGAAATAGGGTCGACGCAATGTAATGGCAGGGCCTGTCGCGCGTGGCCCAGTAGTAACAGGCCAGCAGTTTCCCGTCAGCCTGCTGCACCACCCGCGGATAGCCCAGGTCGGGATCGCCATGCGCATCGCGATGAAAGTCGTCCCGCAGAACGACCGTGCGGGTCCACGTTGCTCCCCCGTCGGCGCTGAAGGCCGCCATCATCCGGCAGGTTGCCCGGTCGCCGTATACGCAGCACAGTCGCCCGTCGACCAGCCCGACCAGGGCGGGCGGGTTGCCGTTCCATCCGCCCGTATCCGCGATGCGGCCGGCATGATTCCAAGTCAGTCCGTTGTCGGAGCTGGCATAGGCGTCAAGCCAGCACCGTTCCGTTCCGGGCTCGCGGCGCCGGATGGCCGACACCAGGCGCGTCGCCGCCAGCCGGACCGTCGACGGCATCACGGCGCGATAGGGATCGGATGGGGGAACGATCCAGGACACGAACGCAAAGGAGCGTCCGCCGTCCACGGTGCGGGCGCAGAAGGTCCTATCCACCGGCAGGCGGGGCCCGCGCGCCGACATGAACACCAGGCATTCGCGTGGACCTTCAACCAGGTAATCGGTCCGGGCCGTGATCTCCAGCCCCGCGATTTCAGGATGCGCGGCCAGGGCGCCGAACGAAAAGGGGCCCTGCCAGTCATGGCCCCGGTTTTCCGACAGGAAGAATCCGCCCTCCGGACGCGTGCTGCCGTGATAGCCCGCTCCTTCGATCCGGAGGGCAAAGCCCGGGGTGGCGAAATCAACATGTCCTCCGAACGGTTGCGCGGGCGAGCTCGATCCGGCAAACGGGTGCGGTTCTTCGACGGTCCAGGTTTCCCCCTGGTCCAGGCTCCGCGCCAGGCAGGAGCGGTAGGGTTCGCGGATGTTGTGGCCGGGCAGTTCGGCGTGGGCGCCGGCCGTGAAGCCGACGAGGATTTCGCGGCCGTCCCAGCACCAGGCGCCATTGTTCGCCGGCCATCCCGCGAAGAGGCCGGGCGCCCCGTGGACGATGGCGTGCTTCACAGGATTTTCTTCTTTCCCGTCCACTTCCCGTCTTTCCACTCATAGACTTCCTGGGTGCCGTAATCGATCTTGCGGTCGAACTCGCCGTCGGCGTTTTCGTCCATCAGCGTGAAGGCGATGGCGCCCTGCTCGTCGCGGATGTGGATCATGTAGGCGGCGATGATCTTCCCGCCGCTTCCCTCGGCGTAATTAAAAAGGGAGCGGCCCCGCGCATAGACGGTCAGGGTGTTTCCAATTTTGGAACAGACGGACTCCTCTCCCCGGGTCACGACCAGCAGGTCGTTGGAGCCGTTGGAGCCGTAATGAATCGAATAGGGCCCCGCCTTTTCGACGCGGGAGTCCCGGGGGTAGCCGGCCGCCGCGGCCACGTCGCTGGAGCGCGTGGTTGCGCATCCGCACAGGGTCGCGGCCATGATCAGGGACGTTAACCATGTTTTCATGGGCCGATAGTAGGACGGCTCCCCCCCTTAAAGCAAGCGTGACTTGCCGGGGGGAAAAACGTATAAAGGAGCACTCTGATAAGGAATCCGCATGACCCTTCATACGCTTTTCCGCCGCGCCTTCGGCCTGGGCCTCTTCTGCCTGGCCGGTTGGGCGGCTTCGGGACAGATCGTGGAATTGGGGGCCGTGGGCAAGGGCACCGCCCTGGTCGCCGATCCCGCCGCTTCCGGAGGCAAGGCCGTTCTCCTGAAACTGGCGGAGGAGGGACAGGGCCCCGCCGGCCGTTGGAGTCTGACGGCCGCGCCCGCGAAGCCCGGCCTCTACCGGGTGGAAACGTCGATGCGGCTGCGGATTCCCGCCGATTTCTTCCACGGCCGGCTGCTGCTCAAGGTCGTGATCCGCGGCGGCGGCCAGATCCTGGCCGAACGGCATCTGTCGGGCATCACGCTCGATCCCGGGGGCTATGCCCGCATCTCCCTGCCCGTCACGCTTCAGAATGCCGGTCCCCTGGAACTGCTGGTCTCCTCCGAGATCACGGAAACCGCGCTCGGCAAGCCGAAGAAGCCCGTCCAGCCGTTCAAGGCTCCGGTTGCCGGGGCCCTGGACGCGTCCGCGGCCGGAAAGGCCGGCGCCGAGGGCGCGGGCATCGACGACCTGATGGCTGACATGGCCTCCGAAAAAGCGGTCAGCCTCGAATCGGTCGACTATCCCGTGCTGCTCCTGGACCGGTGCGAGGTGCGGCCCCTCGCGGATACGCTGGCCGTGGACCGCGTGAGGCCGGCCAGGATTCATGTCTATCCGGGCGAGAGCAATGCGATCGCGGTGACGGTGCGGAACTATGGGGCCACGCCCATGCAGGGCACCGTCCGCCTCAGCATGAAGACCGGGCTGGACGAGGTGGCCGTGATCGGGGAACAGGAGGTCAGCGTGGCGCCCGGCAGGACGGCGGAGAGCCTGTTCAGCTGGGTCTCGGGCGCCCGCGAGTTCGGGCACGAGGCGCTCGCCGAGATCGTGGTGGGCGGAAAGACCGTCCACGAGGCCTCCGAGTATTTCACCGTCAGTGCGCCGCTCTGGAAAACGGCGATCCAGGGGCCCGGTTTTATCACCTGGTTCGGCCGCGAGAAGGATTTTCCCGCCCACGTGGCCGCCAACCGCCGGGGCTACGTCAATGTGGAGGAGGCGTTCAGCTGGCAGCCGAGCAGCTGGACCGACCTGAACCCGACCAACGACAGCTGGTGGACCGGGCAGAACAATTTCCACAACAGCCTGTCCGGCCTGAAGGAGTGGATGGCGCTGAGCCACGCGGAAGGCATCAAGCTGATCACCTACATGTGGTCCACGGCCAGCGGGCCCCAGGGCGCGGAGTGGGCGCGGAAGTATCCGGACCTGGTGGCGCTCAGCGAGTCGGGGCTCTGCAGCGAGTTCTACGATGTCGAGGATCTGAGGCTGAGCGACCGGCTGCACAACGATCCCGCGTTCGAGGATTACCAATACGGCGTGTGGCACAGCTTCATCGTCAATCTCGGCCGCCTGAGGCTGATCGAGATGGGCGCCTCCCAGCTGATCCAGAGCGCGAAGAATTTCGGCTGGGACGGCGTCCGCTTCGACTGCTCGCTCCGGTGGAGCGCGATGGGCACGGACGACGTCCAGGCGGAGCTTCGCGAAATGGGCGCCGACGAGCTGATGCGGAAACTGGCGCCCGAGCTGATGGGTATCACCGGAACCGTCTGGAGTGGCGAGGCCGTCTCGATCCGGAACGTGCGCTACATGAAGCACCGGCTCCGCGAGGGGATCGGGCCTCATTTCGAGATCGCCTCCAACTACGGGACGGTCGGGGGCAAGCCGGCGAAGGAGGGCGCGGAGGATCCGCTTGAGTATTTCAGGAACTATTGCCGCGGCGGTTCGCAGGTCAACCAGGAATACTTCCGCCAGTCGCGCAGCTGGAAGGCATTTGCCGAAGGGCTGCTCGACCAGGTGGAGCAGACCCGCCTGGCCGGCGGGTATCACGCGGTGCAAAGCATCGACGTCGCCGCCCCGCCGTGGAGCCACACGTATAACAACATCTTCATTTTCGCCAGCGGCTCGCATCCCTACATTTACAGCGAAGGCAAAGGCAGTCCCGGCCGGTATGCGCGGTTCATGACCCGCTACGGCGAATTCCTGTGGGATCCGGCGCTCGCGCCCGTGACGCCCGAGCAGGCCGGGATTTCGGTGAAGACGGACGCCACCCTGTCGTGGAAGCCCTATGTGAAGCAGGTCGCGCTGCCGAAGGGGACCCGGACCGTGGTCCAGCTGATCACGCCGCCGGGCTCGGACGACGTGGAGCCGGCCAGGCCGCCCGCGCTGGCCCCCTGGGCGAAGAACATACGCATATCGAAAACAGGGACAGTCGAGCCGGAGGTCTGGTGGCTCTCAGGCGAGCCCGACTGCCGCGCCGTGCGGCTTCCGGTGGAGAAGGATACCGGCGGCTACGCCGTGGTGGTGCCCGAACACCGGTTGTGGAGCGTGATCGTGTGGCAGGAGGAGACGCCATGAAGAAGCGACTCATAGGGCTGTCTTTCATCCTGGCGCTGGCCGCGGCCGGCGCTTCGGTTGCGGCCACGCCCGGCGTGCCGCGCGCGCTGCTTGTGGAGGGCTTGTGGAGCGACACCTTCCGGCTGCGCGAGGCGTGCGCGGCGGTGGGGATTCCGTTCGAGGCGGCCTATAAATCGCGCAGCCCCTATTTCAATCCCGACGACCGGCTGTTCGGCATGCCGGACCGGCTGGACCCGTTTGACGTGGTTGTGCTGGCCAATATGGACGCCAACACGCTGGGCACCAACCGGCTGGCCAAGCTTCGCGCATTTGTGGCGAACGGCGGGGGGCTGGTGGTGCTGGGGGGCTACTGGGCCTTTTCGAACGGGGAGTATATCGGATCGCCTCTGGAGGCGATGCTGCCGGCCGCCATTCCGCCCCGCGACTATATTCCCCGTTTTCCGGCGGGGCTGGCGCTGGCCCCGGCGGGCCGCTCGCCGCTTCCCGCGGACGCCGCCTATGCCGCGGTTCCCCGGGCCTATTTTGTCCAGACGCTCGCGCCCAGGCCGGGCGCGGAGGTTTGGCTGAACGCCGGCGACAAGCCTGCCATCATCGCGGGGGCCTTTGAAAAGGGGCGCGTGGTGGCGGTGGCGCTGACGGTCAACGGCGAGGCCCCGGCCGGGGCCCTGGCGTTCTGGGACTGGCCCGACTGGACCCGCGTGCTCGGGGCGGCGGTTGATTGGGCCGCCCGGACGGATGTTTCCAGAAAAGAGACAGTCGACGCCATCAAGCCGCTGACGCGCGAGGAGCTGGTGTCCCTGGGCATGGGCGATGCCGTGAGCGAGGATGTGGTGAAGCGTGCGCTGGCGCGACCGTCGGCGGAAACGGCCGATGCGCTTTTCGAGTATGCCGTGTCGGGAGGCGGGGAGCGCAAGCACGGGCTTCCCGAGGCGGCGGGCGCGCTGGCGCCGGTTGCGAAGGCGGCCTGGGCCGCCAAGCTGTCCGAGCTGGCCTCGTTTTCCAATCCCGACCTGCCGTCGCGCAAGGCGGCGCTGGTGCTGCTGGGGGCGACCCGGGACCCGTCCGGGCTGACGGTGCTGCAACAGGCGTTGAACGAGAAAGAGCTGAAGAATGCCGCCATCGAGGGACTGGGATGGAGCGGCGACGCCTCCGCCGTGCCGAAGCTGAAAAAGATTTACGTGGATAGCATGAAGAAGGCGCGGGGCGGCAAGGAGACGGGCACGCTGCTGCCCGAGGAGTTCGCCCGTGACTACGCTCACACCGCGGCGGAGGCGGCCATGGCGCTGCTCAAGCTGGGGGATGAGGAGGCGGTCGACCGACTGACGGGATTGTATGGCGATGTGCGGCTGTACCAGGCGATTTTCAGCAACGCCGGCAAGCGGCGCTGGCGGGAGGGGGATGTGGTGGGGCAGGAAATGCTGCAAGCCATTTGGGATCGCGGCGACCGGCTTGCGACGACGCTGGCGAAGCTGCGGCGGCAGGCCGGCGTGCCGGAGTCCCAGCGCGCGGCGGTGGTGAAGGCGGCGCTGGCGGAAACCCGGCCGGAGCGGGTCGAGTGGCTGGTGCTGGCCCTGGAGCAGTCGGGGAACACCCTGGCGAAGGCCGACTGGGAAGCCCTGAAGCCGGCCCGGTCGCGCGTGTTCGTGCGCCTGGCGGAGGCGCATGGCAGGTAGGGCGAAGCCTCCGGCTGAGCCGCATGCGGTTGTCTGGCGGGTTACGCGGTGTTGTTGCGGCGTTTCGGCACGATCTGACGGACGCTTTGGCGCGCTAAGGGGCTCCAACTAGGGGCGTCGGGCCCGGAAGGCCACGCCGCCCCGTTGTCGCCCCTTATCATCGCCAAATCGTCGCGTCATATCGTGCTGATCGAAACGCCGCAACTGACTTGCCATCGCTCGCCCTGGCCGAAGCGGCCGGGGCGGCTCGCGAGGGTCCCCATGAAACGCCCGAAGGATTGTCTTCTGTGGCTGCGGCCGGCGGCCGCGGCGATGCGTGAGGCGATTCCCGTGAAAAGCCAGATTTGACTGTCCGGCATGGAGCCGGCGGTCCTCCGCCGGTATCGCATGGGGTGGTAGCTGTGTGGCCGAAGTAGGTTTTAAAACGGGTCCGCGAGGGCTTCCTCTGGCGGGTGAATGGCTGGCGGGTTGATTTTTTTTACCCGCAATTCGATTTTGTCGTCAGTCATTTCGATTGCGCCCTCGGCAACCACCGCGATTCTCCGGAATAGGTCAATCTTGTCAGATCAACCTTGATCCTGATCTGCTCATTCGAGCTGAGATTTGCATTGAGTTGTCGGTTAAGCTCGGTAACGACGACAAAGACTGACGATTGAAGCGGATCAATTGATATCGTGACTTTTTCCAGCGTGTTGCTGACATCGTTTGCGGCAGGTACAGTTGATGCACTTCCAATGGCCATGAAGCCCGAAAGCATGCAAATGGAAATGGTTTTCATTTGGGGCAGAATGGGGTGTGCCATGAAAAGATCTTGAGTGCTGACTTCAAGTATCGCCAGAAACGCCTGGCTCGGACTTGATCAGTTCTTCCAAGGCTTCCGCATCCGCGAGGTCCTTGGTCCTTCCTGTTGCGCGCTTGTTTCGGATGAGATCGGTGATTGACGGAATGCGCACCGCGATTCCCTCAATTTCCACTTCCTTGGCGCGGGAGAAGGCTTCGTTAAAATCGAGTCCGGTCGCTTCCGTGATGATGTCAATCCGTCTCGGGGCGACGCCGATCTGGAACACGGTTCCTTCACGCTCCAGATCGGCATGGGAGAGGTTGATCAAAGAGGCCCCGAACCGGCTCAAAGCGCGCATGACGGCATTGGCGTTTTCGGGATCCGGCATCACCCAGATATCAATATCCATGGTCGCCCGAGGATAGCCGTGGGCGGCAAGGGCATAAGCGCCGACGAGAAGAAATCTAACGTTCTCGTCGACCAAGGATTGCAACATGTCTTTGTAGTCTTCGTTCAACATCGTGATGTTTGCTCAAGGATGCCACTTCGCGGGTGAGCGGCCAGACCAGCGCAAGTCGATCCGCCGGTGTCCCCGGGACGAAATCGTCCCGATGCTTGTCCGAAAACCGGCTTAGGCGCGTTTGTGCCCTGTTCATGAGGAAACCCTACCAGTTTCACATGCCTGGGGCAAGGCGGATCGCTTATCAAGCGTATGCGTGAAGAGAACGCATCAAGGATGCCCGGCATGAATTGCCTCGAAAAAGGTCTTCTGTGGCTGCGGCCGCTGGCCGCGGCGATGCGCCTGGCGATTCCCGTGAAACGCCTGGCGTGCCGGATTCAGACGGAGGTGTTGAGCAGATAGGGCCGCATGGCGGCGGCCAGCAGGTCCGCGTCGCTCCGGTGCGGGTTCCAGATCGTCTCCCCGAACAGCGCCACGGACGGCTGGATGCGCGCGTCGAACAGGCCGTCCTCCACGAGGCCCGTGGCGAGCACGTGTGGATTGATGGCCGCGATTTCCCGGTAGAACCGTGCCGCCAGAGGGTAATGGCGGAACCACTGAATGTTGCGGGCGTCCCACTCGGGCTGCCGCGCCTCCAGCCGCGCGCGAAGGAACGCGGGATCGCGCTCGCCCAGCAGGAAGGGGCCGTGCTTGGCGAATTCGTCGTCCCAGCGCAGGCACATCCAGCCCTTGGGAACCATCGCGAACGGCGTGCCCGGCCGGAACGCCGCCAGTTGCCTGGCATAGTCCAGCGTGGCTTCGTACCCGCCGCCGCCTTCGGGATTCGGGGAATAGCTGAAGGGCAGGGCGCCCGCGTCCTCCCAGGTGATGATCAGGCGCGGATCGAGCGCCGCGAGATCGGTGTAGTGGGCGCGGATCGAGGTCGCGTGAAGGCCAAACTGGATTGACAGGCCGGGTTCGGTTTTATACATCTCCCGGGCGATGTCGTTGACGAGGTCGCAGCACCACGAGGCGATGGAGCGGCCGCCCGACTCCTGGTTCGTATGCTCGGTCAGCGTCTGGAAGTAGATGCCGTCGATGGGGCGGCCCTCGTACTCGTTCCGGTAGGTCGTCAGCGCGATGTCGCGGATTTTCGCGCGGTCCGCCGCGGAGGTCAGCTCCAGGTTGTGGCCCCAGCCCCAGTTGAAGCCGGCGATGAGGCGGATGCCCCGCTGGTGCGCATACGCCGCCACCTCGGCGAGGTTGTGCGGCGCCTCGCTGTTCCACACGGTGAGCATGTTCATCTTCAGCCGCGCCATGTGGTCGATGAAGCGGCGGTAGTCATAGATGACGTAGCCCCAGGTCCAGATCCCGCGATCCTTCACGGTTGGCGCCTCGCAGGTGACGCGGTCGGGCAGGGCGGCCAGGGCGGTCCGCCGCTTCAGCGGCTTGTCGAACGGGGCTTCCACCGCGGAGAGCGAGGCCAGCAGTTCCTGCGCGCCATGGTAGACGCCTGCGTCGTCGGCCCCCAGCAGCGCGATCAGGCGGTGCTCCGGATTCCAGGGCGCCTGGCCGATCCAGAGCGTGTAGCCCTGGGGGCCCGGCGGCGCGGGAATCCGCTTGTCGGCCAGCAGCGCGGCCAGCAGGCGGTTGCTGCGCGCGGTGCCGACCAGCAGTACATGCTCCAGGAGGGCGGGATCGACCCCGGCGGCGTCGCGCAGGGGCATCACATAATTCACGAAGAGCTGCAGGCCCCGGTACAATTCCAGGATCGCCTGCTGCTCGAGTCCGCGATAGTCGCCGAAGGCGAGGGTCCACCGTTTTTCGCCGGGTGTCAGATCTGCCATGGTGTTTCCCCTTTTTTGTTTGAAAGAACGGTTACCTTAGCATGAACCGGGCGGTAAGACTAGACCCCATAGCGCCCCCGGGCTTTAGCTGTTTACTACTTGTTGTCCGGTAATATTTCAATTTGAGGAAACGGGTGCGGGGCCTGATAATTTTATAATGAAATGAGGCATGGGAGAACCGGCGCGATGATTGGTACATCCCATCTTGCAAGGATCGGCCCGCCGCTTCTGGCGGTTTGGCTGGCGGTGGCCGGGAGCGTGGCGTGCGGAGCCATGTCCATCCGCCTCGACTGTGGCGGCGATGGCGTGGCGGGCGGGTGGCGGGCGGATTCCGCCAGCGCGGGCGGCTCCCGGGTGCAGACCGCCGCCGTTATCGCGGGCTGCGGCAAGGTTCCCGCAGCCGTTTTCCAGTCCGGCCGGCTCGGCCAGAAGCTTTCTTATTCGTTTCCGGAATTGCCCGATGGCGTCTACCGGGTTCGCCTTCTTTTTGCCGAAGTTGAAATGCGCCGGCGCGGGGAACGCCTGTTCAGGCTTAGCTTCGAAAAGGTGGTTGCGGTGCCCGTGCTGGACGTGGTCGACCGCGCCGCCGGCCGCTTCAAGGCGCTGCGGCTGTCCTTCCTGGTGACCGTGAGCGACGGGAACGGGCTCCAGATGAGCGCAACGGGACTGAAGGGCGCCGCCTTGCTCAACGGCCTGGAGATCACGCGGATATCCCCCGCCGGCATGGCCCTTGTTCCGGCGGGCGCTTTTGACATGGGCGATTCGGGGGGTGAAGGCGAGGACGACGAGCAACCGGTTCATCGCGTGGCAACGGGGGCCTTCTTCATGGATCAGACCGAGGTGACGCAGGACCAGTGGAACGTGGTCTATGGCTGGGCCCTGACGCAAGGCTATATGTTTTCCGGCGCTTACGCCAAGCGGCACGGTCACCCGGTCCAGGCGGTGGACTGGGATGACTGCGTGAAGTGGTGCAATGCCCGCAGCGAGATGGAGGGCCGCACGCCGGCCTATTATACGGATGACGCCCGAACGGCGGTTTACCGCTCCGGCCGGGTGAGCCTGCGGGCCGGGTGGGTCCGCTGGGACGAAGGCTACCGGCTGCCGACGGAAGCCGAATGGGAAAAGGCGGCCCGCGGGGGCTCGGAGCGGCATCGCTTTCCGTGGAGCGCCATCGAGACCCTTCAGCACGCCCGGGCGAACTATGACAGCGATGGCGTCGGATATGACACGAGCCCGACGCGCCTCTTTCATCCGTCCTTCGATGACGGGGTGCCGCCGATGACCGCCCCCGCCGGCAGCTTTGCCGTTAACGGGTATGGCCTCCATGACATGGCGGGGAATGTGGCGGAGTGGTGCTGGGACTGGTACGGCGAACGGTATTATGACGGTTCGCCGGCGGAGGATCCCACGGGACCGGATGCCGGCCCGCATCGGGTTTTCCGGGGCGGCGGCTGGAATTCGGCTGCCTCTTCCTGCCGGGTCGCCTTCCGCCATGGCATCAGTCCGGAAGGCGTTGATTACGGCGTGGGCTTCCGCACCGTGTTGCCCGTTCCCTTGTGAAACCAGTCCGGCGCCGGCGATTCAACCGTGATGGTTTTCCCCGTGACGGGATGCGCAAAGGACAGGCTGACGCCATGCAGCGCCAGCCGCCGGCCCGGGCTGCGCCGCCGGCCGTAAACGGGATCGCCCAGGATCGGGTGCCCCTGCTCGGCCAGATGCACGCGGATCTGGTGCTTGCGGCCCGTTTCCAGGCGGACCTCGACAAGCGTCCGGTCCGCCGCCCGCTCCAGCACGCGGACGTGGGTGACGGCTTTCTGGCCGGCCGCGGGATTGGCGACGGACCCGCAGCGGTTGATGCCGAACTCCGCGATATAGGTGGAGAGGGTGAAGGCCTCGCGGTCGATGCGGCCTTCGGTTACCGCCCGGTAGACCCGGCCGGCCGAATGGTCCTTGAACTGGTCCTGCAATCCCCGCTGGACCGCTTCCGACTTGGCGAAGACGACCGGGCCCGAGGCGTCGCGGTCCAGCCGGTGCACGACGAAGGGGCGTCGGGGTGGCCGCTGCCGTTTCAGGTAATCGAACACGACCGCATACAGGGTCCGCCGCTTTTCCGTCTCCGTGGCCATGCTCAGGAGCCCGGCGGGCTTGTCCGCCACCAGCAGGTCGCGGTCCTCGAAGAGCAGGCATACGCCTTCCGGCAGCCGCTTATTCATGAGCCCGCCGCCGATTCGCCCGCCAGCCACCCGCTGGAAAAGGCCCATTGCAGGTTGTAGCCGCCGCAGGGTCCGTCGAGATCCAGCACCTCCCCGGCAAAATGCAGCCCCTGCACCAGCCGGCTTTCCAGCGTTTTCGGCCGCACCTCCCGGAGCGTGACCCCGCCGCGGGTGACCATGGCGTGCGCGAAGCCGGGCGACTCCGCGAGGGTGACCGGCATGCCGGCCAGCCAATCCGCCAAACGGTCGCGCGCATCGGCGGTCAGGCCGGCCGCGCGGAGCTCCGCCTCGATCCCGCAGCAGGCGCAGGCGGCCCGCGCCAGGGAGTGGGGGAGGCTTTCGTCCAGGCAGTTGCGCAGGCTCTTTTTGCCGCGTTCCGTGCGCCAGGCGTGGAAGCGGAGCTTCCAGTCTTCGGCCGCGACGCCGGCCAGGGCCCGGATGCGGAGCGGGACCGGCCCGCCTTCCTTCAGCAGGACGGTGACCGTGCCGGACAGGTCCAGGATGACCGGCCCGGAAAGGCCGGTGTGCGTGAAGAGGAGCGTGCCGGTCCAGACGGTTTTGCGGAGGTTAGGCCGGTCGATCCAGGCTTCTGTTTCCGGCAGCGTCACGCCCGCGCAGGAGGCGGGCCAGGCTTCCGCCGTCGGCAGGCCGGTGAGCGCGGGGGCGGGGTCGACGACGGTGTGGCCGGCCTGTCTGGCGAGATGGTAGCACTGGGGGCTTCCCCCGAGGGAGGGCCACGCCGCGCCGCCGGAGGCGACGACCACGGCGTCGGCCGGACAGGCGGCACCGCTGACCCGCACGCCCCGGATGGCGCCATCCGCGATGTCCAGCGATTCGGCGGTGGCGTTCAGCCGCAGGGTCGCCCCGGCCGTGCGAAGCCGCGCGAGCCACGCGTGGATGACATCCAGCGCGCGCTGGGAGTTTGGGAAATAGTGGAAGCCGTCGGCTGCCAGGCAGGGAACGCCCCATTCGCGCAGCTGTTCCAGGAGGCGGTCGCGGCTGAAGCGGGCCAGGGCGGGTCCCATGAAGCGGCCTTGCGGGCCGAAGCGGAGCATGAGGGTTTCCGGATCGAGGGTGTTGGTCAGGTTGCACCGGCCCCCGCCGGTGGCGGCCAGCTTGCGGCCGGCCATGGGGTGCCGCTCGACCAGGGTCACATGGGCGCCGGCTTCGGCCGCGGCCAGGGCGGCCGCCAGGCCCGCCGGTCCGCCGCCGACGACCACCACGCGCCGGTCCTGCTGGGGAAGATCGCCTTTCATGCCGTCCTTTTCCCCAAGTGTAGGGCAGGAGCGGGGGGCTCTACAAAACAAAAGGAGTAAAAAGGGCGAAGTCGATCCCGCTTGGCTAGTCCGGTTGTTTCATGTTAAAGTGATTGGAATGAAACGGTATGCTTTCATTCTGGCCTCTTTTCTGGGCGCGTTCGCCGCCTGTCTTGGCGCCATTCCCGCGGATATCGATTTTTCACGGTACAGCCTGATTCTGGAGCGCAAGCCGTTTGGCGTGCCTCCGCTGCCCGAGGCCGCCGGGGAAGGGGCCGCAGTGGCCCCCGATTCGTTTGCCACCTATGTGCGGCTGACGGCGCTGATGCAGGAGGAGGGCGGGCAGGTGAGGGTGGGGTTTGTCGATAAGAAGCAGAAGGACAAGCCCTATATGCTGAGCGTCGGCGAGAAGGCCGACGATTACGAGGTGCTGGAAGCCGATCTGGCCGCGGAGATCGCCAAGCTCCGGAAGGGAACCGAGGAGCAGTGGCTTTCGATGAAGACGACGGGCGCCGTCACGCCGCCCAACCGCTCGCCTGCCGTCAAGGGGGCGGGCGGGGCGCCGGCGCCGGTTTATGCGGCTGCGGTGTCGTCCGGCGCCAATGCGGCGACGAACGCGGCGCGGCGCCAGTTGCGCTACGCCGCGATCCGGCGCGCCGAACTTGAGCG
>CAYZVY010000075.1:0-17658 GCA_964481675.1 uncultured Verrucomicrobiota bacterium | reverse complement strand
TTGGCGCGTGGTCTTGAGCCCGCGCTGACGGGCGCGCTGGCTTGCCCAGCGCGTGACCGGGCGCAAGGCGGTCCTGTCGCTCTCCCGGACTCCGTTGTGTGCGCTGGGTTACACAGGTAGGGCCGGGTTTATCCCGGCCATGCGCATGGCCGGGATAAACCCGGCCCTACCCAGACCCTTTCTTTGCCCCATGTGCAAGTCCGACGGAACCGCCTTGCGCCCCGCTTGGCCGCGTGACCGCGTGACCCCGGGCATCCAGATTAGGCGTTGCACGTCCCCTTTTTTTGATAGACTGATGTATTGACGCCCCAGGGGGGCGGACGCGGGTTTGACGGGGGAGACACTCTTCATGAACGGTGCTGCCTGTGGGATTGCCTGGCTGCTGGTTCTGGCGGCGACATCGTATGGCCAGGGCGATGTGCAGTGGAATGCCACGCCCAACGATGTGAACAATCTCCTGAAGAGCATGAAGGAGATGATAGGCGTGAACTACAGGACGCAGATCGCGTCGCTGGAGGAGATCGACGCCGACCCTGCCAAGAACCCCATCCTGTACCGGTCGGGCCATTACAACTATTCCTATACCGAAGCGCAGCGCAAGCGACTCCGCGAATACGCGCTGGCGGGCGGCATGCTGGTCTTCAACACCGGCCTGGGGTCGGCCCCTTTCTACCGCTCCACGATCAAGGAACTGGCCGCCATCTTCCCCGAGCAGCCGGTCCAGCGGTTGACCTCGGATCACCCCATTTTCCACGCCTACTACGACCTGGACCGCGTCAAGTATTGTCCCGGCGTGAGAAAGTCGGGGTTCGTCGGGGATGAGCCGTGGTTTGACGCGGTGGAAATCAATTGCCGCGTGGTGGCGCTCGTTTCGCGGTGGTGCCTGGCGGTGGGCTGGGAAGGCAAGGTGGAGCCCGAGTTCCAGGCGTATGAGCCGTCCTCCGCGAAGAAGCTGGGGGTGAACATCTTCTCCTACTCCTCGGCCATGCGGGCGTGGGCCAAGAGCCAGGCCCAGGGGATCAAGTTCATCGACCGGCCGGATTCCAGCGCCGACAAGGTGGCCATGGTGCAGGTGGTCTATGATGGCATCTGGAAAACCCGGCATGCGGGCCTGTCCCTGATTCTGCAGACGTTCAACCTCAAGACGGATGTGCCGGTGAAGTACGCGGTCAAGGAGGCCCGGCTGACGGATCCCGCGATTTTCAATGCGCCGTTCCTGTACCTGACCGGTCACGAGTACTTCACGCTGCGCAAGAGCGAGGCGGAGCAGCTCAAGAAGTATCTGGAAAACGGGGGGTTCCTGCTGGCCGAGGCGTGCTGCGGGCGCAAGGGGTTTGACCTGTCGTTCCGCCAGTTGATGGCCACCCTGTTCCCGGGCAACCCCCTGAAAGTCATGGCCCAGGACAATGCGGTCTTCCGGACCCCCAACGACGTGCAACGCGTGGGTGTGACCCCGCTGTTGCAGCAGGATCTGGGCATGGCCGTGATCACGCCGCGACTGGAGGCGGTGGACGTGAACGGCCACGCCGCCGTGATCTACAGCCCCTTCGGCATGGCGGGCGGCTGGGAAATGTCGCAGAGCCCCTACGCCAAGGGCTATGACGATGTCAGTTCCCAGCGGCTCGGCCAGAACATCCTGATGTACGTGGTGACGCAGTGATGAACGGGACACGCCACAGGAGGCCGACACGGCGGGGACGCTGGCTGGGCGCGGCCGCCACGGGCCTGGCTCTGGCGGTCCGCCTCGCCCTGGCCGGCACGCCGAGCGGCAATGAATGCGCCCTCGGGCTGGCGGAGGCGAAAACGCCGGCGGCGCGCAAGACGCTGCTCGACGAGGCCCTGGGCAAGCCGCATTTCTTCCGGTTTCTACGAATTGTGGCGATGGAGCCGGGGGAGTCCGGGGGGTTCCCCTTCATCACGGTGACGACCTCCGAGCCGAGCTCCGGCATGACGGTGACCTTCAAGGTGGTGAAGAGCCTGTCCCTGGCGACGCTGAAAGAGGCGCCGGCCTCGAAAGTGGGCGACGCCGTGGCGGTCACGGGGGTCATCGAGAGCCTGGACCCGGACAAGCGCGTGATGGTGCTGAATCCGGTGGTGGTGCGTTACAAGGATCGGCTGGCGCCCAAGGTGGGCAAGGAAATGCACTACGAGCGGGATGCCTCGGGAATCGTGTATTCGTACACGGCGGGCAAGCAGCCGGTGAACGTCTCCAAGCGTGACGAGGATCTTCTGCAGCACGAGGAAAGGATCCTGGCCGAGCGGGGCAAGGATGGCTGGGCCCGCTACCTGCTGGATGAAATCGCCCGGCGGGACAAGGCCGCAAAGGCCGAGCGGGACGCGCTGGGCATCTACCGGAACGACGCGGCGCCGACGGAAAGCCCGGCGCCCGCAGCGCCCGCCCAAAGTGTCATCACGGACGACGAAGACTGAGCGCGGACCCATGGCCAAAAGCTCCCATCCCCAACCCGATGCCACGCCCAAGGCGCCCAAGGGCCCGCCGGTGGAGGGAATCAAGGCGTTCCTCAATTCCGAGGAGATGCACAAGCTCAACCGGATTGTGCTCCAGTCCCGGTATGTCGTGGAAGGCAACCTGTCGGGCGCGCACCGGAGTCCCCTGAAGGGCGCCAGTTCCGAGTTCGCCGACCACAAGGCGTACGGGATCGGGGACGATCCCAAGCACATCGACTGGAAGGTGCTCAGCCGCACGGATCGCTATTACATCAAGCGCTACGAGGACGAAACGAATCTGCGGGTGTATATCGTCCTGGACCGCAGCAACTCCATGCGGTACGGCAGCGCCGGGCTCCGCAAGTTCGATTTTGCCTGCCGGCTGGCCGCGGCGTTGGGCTACGTGGTGGTCAAGGCCCGGGACTCCGTGGGGATGTTCGTGTTCTCGGACAAGATGGACCTGGAGGTGGAGCCCCGCAACTCCCTGAACCACCTGCATGACATGCTCAAGCGGCTGCAGGGGGTGGAGCCGGCGTCCACCACCCGTACCGCGGAGACGCTGCACCAGATTGCCGCCTCGATCCACAAACGGGCCCTGATCGTCCTGATTTCGGACCTGCTGGACGATGAAAAGGACGTCACCCTGGCGCTCGCCCATTTCCGGAAGCGGCTGCATGACGTGATCGTGTTCCATGTGCTCGATCCGGTCGAAATCGACCTGTCGCTCAAGCAGGGGTTTGAGTTCGAGGACATGGAGACCGGGGAGCGGATGACGGTCGATCCCCGGGCGCTGGCCAAGGACTACCAGAAGGCGTTCGGGGCCTTCCTGGATCATTATCGGACCGCCTGCGAGGGGATGAAGGTGGACTACCGCCTGGTGCGGACGGACCAGCAGGTGGAGACCTATGTAAGGGCGTACCTGGAAGAGCGGCGGCGATTGCCGAAGTAGCCGTATGATTTCCTTCCTCAATCCCATATTCCTGGCGTTCGGGGCGGCGGTGCTCATCCCGCTGGTCCTGCACATGATCCAGTCGAGCCGCACGGTGCGCCTGCCCTTCAGCACCGTCCGTTTCCTGAAACTGGCGCAGAAGCGGTCGTCGCGGCGCATCAAGATGGAGAATTTCCTGCTGTGGCTGCTGCGAACCCTGCTGATGGCCCTGCTGGCGCTCGCGTTTGCCATGCCCATGCTCCGGGCCCGCGATTTCGGGAATCTGCTGGGCCGGGCGGCGCGGGACGTGGCCATCGTGATCGATGCGTCCTACAGCATGGACTACCGGATGGGCCGTCAGATGGTGTGGGATCAGGCCACCGACCTGGCGGCCTCGATCATCGAGGGCCTCTCGGAGAAGGACCGGTTCTGCGTGTACCTGGCCGGCGACCAGGTGACCCCCATCTGTGAACAGTTGACCAACAAGAAGGAGGAGACCGCCACGCGCCTGCGGGCGCTGCCGATGCCTCATGGGTCATCCCAGCTCTGTCCGGCGACCTTGGCGGCCCTGGGCGCTCTGGACCAGGACGTCAACCAGGCCGACCGGGAACTCCATATTATTTCCGACCACCAGCTGCTGCCCTGGTCCCGGTTCAAGCCGTCGGACACGAACGCGCCCGCCGCGCCGCCGGCTGAGGCCCGGGAGGGTCTGTGGGATCCCGCCCTCGTCAAAGACAACACCACGTGTTTCGTGACGCTGCTGGGGGCGTCGGTTCCGGAGAATGCCGCCCCGATTGAGGTGGCCCTGGAGCCCGCGCTGATCACGCCCGAGATCCCCTGCCAGGCGACCGTGCGCTTCCTGCGCAGCGGGCCCAGAACCGAAACGGCGGCGGCCCTGTTTGTGGATGACAAGGAAGTGGGCCGGCGTTCCGTCACGCTCGTCGATGGGGTCGCCAATGAAACGAAGTTCATGATTCCGCTGCGGGAGCCCGGCATCCATGCGGTGCGGGTCGAGACCCCGGACGACAGCCTGGCGGAGGACAACGCGTTTCACTTCCTGATCCGGGTCCGGGAGAAGCTGCCCGCGCTCTGCGTGGGGTCGAAGGACGGCACGCTGTTTCTGCGCGCCGCCCTGGGGACGTCGCTGGATGGCGCCTCCCCCTTTGAGATCAAGTCCATTGCCGCCGAGGGCCTGGCCGGGGAAACGCTTTCCTCCTATGCCTGCATCTTCCTGTGCAACGTCATGCCGCTGGCGGGCCAGGATATCCGGGCGCTGGAACGCTACGTCGCCACGGGAGGCTTGCTGGTGGTGTTTCCCGGCGACGGCGGCGCGATGGCGGACTACGGCGCCTGGACCTGTCTGCCGGCGTTCCCTACCTCCATCACCGATGTGCCGGCCGCGGACCGGAAGCGTTTGTTGAACTGGGACAAACCCCAGCATCCGGTGGTGTACGGCCTCAAGGAGGGCGGGATCTCGCCGAGTGTGTCCATCAAGCGCCAGCTGAATTGCGAGACCCTGGCCGAAAAAGCCGAAACCCTGGTGTCGACCGGGGCGGGCCATCCGTTCCTGATCGTCCGTCCCAGCGGACGCGGCGCAACGGTGTTGTGCACCGTGTCGGCGGATCGTTCGTGGAGCGATTTTCCACTGTCGCCTTTCTATCTGCCCCTGGCGCATCAGCTCATTCAGTATGCGGCGGCGGTGGGCGCCGGCGTTCCGTATCTGTGGGCGGTGGACAGTCTCCCCCTGGAGGAATTTCTGCCGGAGGCCACGCGCGAGTCCGTCTTGAAGGGCCCGGATGGAAAGCCGCTCCCCATCCGAAGCGCCGTGGTGGAGGGCGAGACCGTCTCGTATGCGGAAGGCCTCACGGCGCCGGGAGTGTACCGGTTGAGCGAGCCCGGGGGGGCTGGCGATCTGCCCGCGCTGGCGATCAATATGCACCGGGGCGAGTCCGACCTCACGCCCGTCAAGGCGGAGGATCTCCCGGCCATGCTGGGTCTGGAGACGCTTCAGGTGGCGACCAGCAAGGATGAACTCATGAAGAAGATCGACGATTTCCGGGTGGGCCGGACGCTGGGCGAGCCGCTGCTGTGGCTGGCCCTGCTGGTGGCCCTGCTGGAGTCGTTCTATTCCAATGCGCTTTTGCGGAAGAGCTCGAAGTTGACGGATTCGCTGATGATCGCGCCCTCCGGGAAAGTGAAGGCCAAGGACTCGTGATCATATATGACCATACCGTGCCGGCGGCGGCCATCTGGGCCGGAGCCTCGGTGGCTCTGGTGGCCAGCATGGCCGGATACTGGCTCTATGCGAAGCGGGATTGGGCGCTGGTGCCGCTGATCGGGCTGAGGGTCCTGTTCTTCCTGCTGTTGGGCTGGTGCCTGTTCCTGCCCGGCGAGCGGACCGTCCAGACGCTCCAGCAGAAATCCCGGTTCCTCGTTTTGGTGGACACGTCGCGGAGCATGACGATGGCGGCCGGGAAGGAGGCCACCAACCGGTGGCAGGCGGTCCAGGCCATCCTACGGAAACCCTGGCCGGCCACGCTGGCGGAAAAGTGCGACATCGACTTTTACACCTTTGACGAGGATATCAGCGCGAAGCTGTCCCTGGAGGAGACGCTGCGCCGGAGTCCTGAGGGATCCGCCACGTTGTTGCGGGATGCGCTGAAGAAGACGGTGGGACGGTATGTGGGCCTGGATGTGACCGGGTGCCTGCTGTTGAGCGACGGCATCGACACCCGTGAGGCGTTTGCCGACTGGTCCCAGGAAAAGAGACCCTTCCCCATCCATACGGCGGCGTTGGAGATGGACGCCGTGTGGGAGGAGGAGCCTGATATCCGGGTTGAGACCGTCAGCACGCCGCGCCGTGTCACGGTCGGCTGGCAGTCGGAGTTGAAGGCCGTGATCTCGGGCCGGGGTACGCAGGGCAAGCCGATCCCGGTGCAGCTGTTCAAGGACGGCGCCCTGTTGCAGCAGATGGAGACCCAGGTTCCCGCCGGCGGCGGCACCCGTGAAGTGGTCTTTCCGATCGACCACTCGGTCGTGGGCACCAGCACCTACCGGGTGAGCCTGCCGCCCCTGGCCCGCGAAACGCAAACCAACGACAATGACACCGCGGTGGTCGTGCAGGCGCAGGATACCAAGAACCGGCTGATGTATGTCGAGGGGACCCCCCGCTGGGAATCCAAGTATCTCTCGCGCGTCCTGCGGGAGAGCCAGCAGGTCAGCCCGGCTATTTTCATCCGGGGGCCGAAGGGCAAGTTCATGACCTTCGGGGTCCGGGGGGACGTCGCGCCCGACATGAATGACGCGCAGCTCGCGTTCTTCAAGATCATCATCCTGGGCAACCTGAGCGGCGAGGAACTCGGCGAGGCCCGCGCCCGGGCGCTGGTGACGTTTGTGGAGACGGGGGGCAGCCTGATCCTGCTGGGGGGCGGCAAGGCCTGGGGCCCGGAGGGCTTCTCCAGCACGGCGCTCAAGGCGCTGTTGCCCGCGCGCCAGTATTCGGGCAAGGCGCAGGAGGGCGAATTTGCCGTGCGCCTGACGGACCAGGGGCGCGCGCATGCGGCCTTCGCGGGCGATGCGGCGTTCTGGGAGCAGGTCCCCTCGGTGCTCTCCATCTTCCCCGGCGTGGTTCCTTCGCTCGCGGCGCGGGTGCTGGTCGAGGCCCGGACCGCCACGGGGGAGCAGCCGATGATCCTGGCCCAGGATTTTGGCCAGGGCAAGGTGGTCGCGATCTTCTCGGATTCGTTGTGGAAATGGCAACTGAGTCCGGACGCCCCGAAGACCCATCCGTTCCCGCGCTTCTGGAACCAGCTGATTTCCTGGCTGTCGCCCAAGGTGGAGAAGACCGAGGGGAAGGACTGGGAAGCGTTTGTGGACCGCGAGCAGTGTTTCCTGGGCGAGGAGGTCGAGGTCACCGCCCGGTGGACGGGCACGGACAAGCCGCCCGCGGGAACGGCGGTCAACGCGGAGATCACCTTGCCGGACAAACGGAAGATTCCCTTTTCCATGGCCAGCCCGACGGATCAGAGCCTGGACGGGAAGTCGGTGCCGACGTACAGCGTCAAGTTCAAGGGCGAGCCGGCGGGGATGTTCTCCGTGCGGGTGGTGTCCGAGGCCGGCGGGCGGCGGCTTGAATCCGATGCGGTGTCCTTCTCGGTGAACCCGTATACGCCCGAGTCGATTCCCCGGCCGGCGGCGGTCGCGGCGTTGAGGGCGGTCGCGGCCAACAGCGGCGGGACCTACTTTGAGTCCGTGGACGAGTTGGACCGGGTGCTGTCCGCGCTCCAGCCGAAAAAACTGGAGCAGGAAGTGTCCGAATACAAATCATTGTGGCAGCATCTGGCGGTCATCAGCTGCCTGGTGGCCCTGATTGCGATCGAGTGGATCATCCGGAAGCTGCGCAACATGACGTGACGGCACGGGGTGTCCGGGCGGCGGGCGGGGCGGGGAGAAAAGCATGACACGAATGACATGGATGGGGGGCGCGGTTTTGTGCGGTGTCCTGGGGCTGACCGGCCTGACGGCGCCGGCACAGTCCAATCTGTGCTATAATGGGGCCTTCAATGCCAGCCAGGGACCGCTCGACGGCTGGAACGTCAATTACGAATGGACGGGCAATTCCAAGTATGCGGGCAATCACTACAACGCCTCGTTCCTGCCGGAATTCAAGGGCAGGAAGAACGTGCTCAAGATGGTGGTGCCCAAGGATGTCGAGGCCAAGGTTGAGACCCCGCTGATGGAGTATGAGACCGGGGCGCGATACAAGTGCACCTTCGATCTCTACACCGAGGTGGACCTGCGGGTCCTCTTTCTCGGGTACAATTGGAGGCCGGGGATCGCCCCCGGGGAAGCGCCGAAGCTTCAGGATATGCGGCGCATCTACAAGGGCGATGCCCTGAGTGTGGTCGGTGGGGCCGGCTGGAAGACCATGACGGTCACTTTTCCGCACGAGCAGATTTCGGAACTGGCTTACAGCCACTTGAAGAAGGTCCGGTATGTCACGGTCATGCTGTTCGTGCCCGGCGCCACGGGATATGTTGGGAACTACTACATGGCCAACGTGAAGGTGGTGAAGCTGCCGGTGAAGTGCAAGGTGACGAAGGGCGCGGTCAAGTCCGGCGCCGATGATGGGCAATAGCGTTAGGGAGTATTTCCATGGCCCCCTCGACATTGATTGGACAACTTGGAAAAGTCGGCCGGCTGCTGAACCGGTGGAGTGCGGAAGTCCGGTTGACCGTCGGGCTGTCCGTCCTCCTCTTCATGCTCGAGCTCCTGACCCTGACGGATATCGCCCTGCGCTATCAGCGGGCCGGGAGGGTGGTGGCCTGGGGACTTCTCGTGTTGCTGGCCGGCATCCTGGTGGAACGGGTGGTGCGGGCCCTGTCCAGGCGCCAGACGCCCGAAGCGGTGGCCGTCTGCGTGGAACGGGCGTTTCCCCAACTCGACAACCACGTGATCAACCATCTGCTGTTTTCCGCCGCCCGCGTGAAGGATTCCTTCATGGCGGCGTATGTCGACATGGATATACCGCACTGGAACGGGCTGGATTTCAATGCGATGAAAGACCAGCGCACCCTGCGGCGGGCGCAGATCGCGCTCGGGGTGGCCGTCTGCGTGGCCCTGCTGCCCTGGCCCCTGGCGGGCCAGGCCTGGCCGGTGGCGATGTGGCGCATCGTCAATCCGTTCTCGAACGTGCCGCCGGTGAGCCTGACCCGCATCCTGAGCACCGCGCCCGGGGATGTGTCCGTGCTGCAGGGCGGGAACGTCACCGTGTCGTGCCAGGTCAAGGGCAAGGCGGCCCATGCGGTGTGGCTCGATGTCCGGCCGGCGGACGGGGCGCAGAAGACGTACAAACTGGGCCTGCTCAAGGGCGGCGGGGTGGAGGAGTTCTCCAACACCTTGTACAAGGCCACCACGGATCTGCGGTACCGTTTTCGTGCGGGCGATGCAAATGCCTCGGACTGGCGGCAGATCACCCTGCGCGCCCCGCTGGCCTTCACCTCGATCTCGGTGAAGGTGGTTCCGCCCGCCTACATGGCACTGCCCCCGAGTCAGTACGATGCGCAGGCGGCGGCCATTGACATTCCGGCGGGCTCGACCGTGACGCTCGCCGCGCGGTGCAACGGACCTGCGACCGGCCTCGAGCTGTCGGGCTTGGGCCCGACCATGGCCTTGACCCGGCAGGGCGGCGACCTGAATTGGGCCGCGAGCCTCATCGTCACCAACGGCACGGGATTCATTCTCACGGCGGTGGCCGCGAATGGCGACCGGGCGGAAACCACCCTGGGCTTCAGCCTCCAGCCGGACCGGCCTCCGACCCTTACCATCAAGTCCCCGCGGCAGGCGGTGCCCTTGATGCCGGGTGACGCGCCCCGCATTGACTTTTCGGTGTCCGACGATTTCGGACTGGACGAAATAACCATCGAACGGCTGCCCGACCCCGGCGACAAGTCGGCGGCGCCGACGGTGCTGAAGACTTACAAGTGGGTGGCCAACAGGGGCCGGGACTTCACCACGCTGTGGGCGGGGGACATCCGGAAAGCGACCGAGGCCGGCGCCCTGACCTTGCGGGTGGTGGCGAAGGATACGCGCCCCGGCATGCCCCAGGTGACCGTTTCCCCGTCGGTGGTGTTCACCCTCGACGAGATCACGGCGGCGGCGAAGAAGCGTGAGGAGTTGGCGAAGGCGGCCGCGAAAGACCTGAGCCGGGTGATTGAACTGCAACGCGACAATATCGTCCTGACCCGGCAGCTCCAGGGACTCCTGAGCACGAGCGAGCCGGACCAGTGGGGTGAGGCGGCGGCCCGGCAGGAGACCATCCGGGGGATCGTCAAACAGCTTCTGGAGACAGGGGGCGGGCGCTGCCTGGGGAACCTCGTGGGCCCGGTCAGGAAGCTGTACGCCGGTGAACTCGAGGAGGTCATCCCCGCCTTGCAGGGCGTGCCGGCCGTGAAGGACGCGGTGGAGAAGGTCAAGCAGGTCCGGCGGGCCCTGTCCATGGAGGAAAAGATTCTCCGTCAACTCACCTTCGCGGAGGAGGCCGGCAAGCTGTCGCTGGAGGACAGCCGGAACAGTTCCCTGGCCGGCATCCTGGACGGCATCATCGTCCGGCAGGGTAAGATCATCAAGGTCACCACCCAATGCTCGACCCAGGGCGTGGCGGTGGCCACCTCCGTCACGGCGGATCAGGACTCCCTGAGTTCCGAAGTGACGGCGTTCATCAAGGCCTGCCGGAGCGAAGCGGCGGCGGGCCAGGGGGAGGACAAGGACCAGGCCGCCTTCCTGGAGTCCGTCGCCCTGCTGTGCGAGCAGGGCAAGATCGGCGGCGACATGCTGATGGCGGCCGAGCAGCTTGAAAAGAACGCGCTCCTGGCGGCGATGCCGCATGAGCAAAGCGCCTACAACAAACTCCTGGCCGCGCGGACGAAATTCGAGGAAGTCCGGACGCAGGCTGAAAAGGAAAAGAACCAGGAAATGGTCGAGGCCCTCCAGAACGCGAGCTCCAAACTGGGGAAACTCCAGTCCGCCGAGCAGAAGCTGATGGCCGAAATGGACAAGGTGGCCGAGAACGCGGACAAGAACGACAAACAAACCGACGCCATGGAAGAGGCGGCCGATGAGATTCAGAAGAACATCAAGGAAGCGCTGCTCCAGATTCCCAAGGATCTGGATATCTTTGCGCACCTGAATGTCGGCAACGACCTGGTGGAGGATATCTTCTCGACCTTCGAGGAAGTCACCCAGGAGGAGGGGTCCGAAACGCTGGGCGGCGAGCCCGTGAAGGAAAAGGCGGTCGTCAAGCGCGAGTACCTGGCCGAGCAGATGGAGAAGGTGAAGGGGCTGCTGGACGATTACGAGATGTGGCTGAAGAAGGAGCCGGACGGACTCAAGGTCACGGTGGAGGCCGCCGACAAGCAGGAGATGCCCGAGGGGGTTGCCCTGACGCCCCTGCAGACGGAGATGAACGACATCATCGGCGACCTGCTGAAGGTCGATAAGGATAAAGAGAAAGAGGATAATGACGGCGCCATCAACGCGGCCGTGCCGGACATGGAGATGGGCGGGGCGATCACGGAGGGCGATACCACGACCTTCTCCGCCAAGGGCAAATCCGGGAACGAAGTGCCCGACCACAAGGAGCAGGACGGCCGGTCGAATGTGGGCCGGCAGGGCATGGCCATCGGCGAATCGGCGGCCGGGTCGGGTACCATCGGCAAGGGCGACGACAACGTCGAGGCCCGGCGGACCCAGGACCCCACCCAGTCGGGGCAGGTCACCGCCGATGGCGAGGCGGATACGCGGGCCACGGGCGGCGGGAAACTCGGGTCCGGCAAGGGCGACTCCTACGGGCAGGGCGGCGGGACGGACCGCATGGATTCAAAGGAGGCCGGCTCCGCGGCGGAGAGCCTGGCCGCGATGGCGAAGCGGGTGGACACTTCTTATGCCCAGGCCTCGATGAAGGGCTTGCGGGCCGACTCCCTGAAATCCGCCGCGCATCACATCCGCCAGGCGGCGGATGCGGTGTCCAAGGGCGCGCCCATCGGCCAGGTGGCGGAACTGAAGCGGAAGGCGGTCGGGGAACTCAGGAAGGCGAAGACGGAACTTGGCCAGGGGAGTTCCGTCCGCCTCGATGGTCGCCACAATGTGTCCATATTGACGGATGTTGTGGAGGCCAGTCCGGACGAGGCCCCGCCGAAATACCGGGAGTTTGTGTCGGAATACTACAAGACGCTGAATGAGTCACTGTAGGGCGCGCCGCCGTCCGCGGCGCGCCGCACACGCACCCTCCCGGGGGAGCGGGCCCTGGCCCGTCTTGGGGGAAGGGATGGGGATATGAAGATGACCGCATACATGAAGAGTGGGCTTCTGGCGGCAATGCTGGCCATGCCCGCCCGCGCCGCCATGCCCGAGGATTGGGTGGTCAAGGACGCCCCGATCCGGTTTGTGCTGGATCTCACGACCGACCCCAGCCATGCCAGCGCGGGGCATTTTGTGACGATCCCGGATGGCGGCATACTGCCCGGCCCGGCGCCCGACCCCCAGGTCTTTGACGAGGCGGGCGCCCCCCTCGCGAGCGGGGTGCTGTGGCATTGTCCGGACACGGGGTGCGGCCTGGTGTTCCAGGCGCCCAAGGCGGGCCGGTCGGTGGTCATCTATGTCGGCGCAACGCCCAAGGCGAAGGTGTGGACGCCGCAGTCCGGCCTGACGCCCAGTGCCATTCTTTGTGAAACCCGCGGGAACGCGGGCCAGAAGGAAGCGCTCCAGCTGGCCCAGCTCGGGCTTGTCGGGCCGGTGGTCCGGTATGTCAATCAGGGGTGGACGACCGCGAAGTGGCAGAACGAGAAGGTGCCGCTGTCCCTGTGGAACTGGCGGCCGGCAGGGGTGGCCATGTATCTGCTGGCGTATGTGGACGTCACGGATCCCGGCCCCACGTGGGTGGCGCCCCTCGGCCGGGCCGGGCTGATGGATGTCGCCGTCGACGGGCAGATGATTGCCATGGCCAGGAAGAGCGACAAGCGGGGAGGGGTCGGGGCGGTCGTTCCCTTGACGTCCGGGCTGCACAAGGTGGAACTGTATGCCTACAGCCCCGAAGGCGGGGCCACCGGACCGCTGATGTTGACCTGGCGCCCGCCGAAGACCACGACGGCGGAACTGGGCGGGGTGCGGTCCCCGGATGTGAAGTATCCCGGCACGCCCATGTTCGAGAGCCGCATGGTGAAGGACAGCGAAGTGGTCAAGTCAGGTGAATGCCGGGTGAGGGAGATCCAGACCCGCGACGGGGGCCCGGTCGCCAGCTTCACGATGTCCGCCGAGAACGTCTTCGCGTTTGAGGGTGAGGATGCGCTGGTGCATTGTCTGTTCAAGGCGTGGACCCGGAACAATCCGGCTGGCGCGCGGTACAGCTGGCGCTTCGACGGCGTGCCGGGGGCGTCGCCTGCCGGCGCCGAGCTGAACTGGCTGTTCAAGTCGGGGGTGGATGGCTGGGTGACGCTTACGGTCGAGGCCGATGGCAAGCGGTCCACGGCCCGCTCCTTGTTCAGCCCCTTTTCCGGCGTGCGGAGCAGCATTGAAAGACCCGCGACGCGCGAGGCGTTCCGGACGGCCTGTCTGGCCATGTTGCAATCCTACCCGGACAAGACCGATCCCGTGGCCAAGTGGGACACCAACGTCTGGAATAATCTCTTCCGCGTCCTGGAACTCAAGACGGACGACACGCTGGTTGAGTATGTCGTGACCAATCGGTGGGACTTCTTCCGGAAAAAACTGGACGCTGACCGGAAGGCCATCCTGGAGGATTCCTTCCTGATTTCGATGGCGGTGCGAAACCCGCAGGAGGCGATGCGGTGGGCGCAGGAGTTCGCCAAGGACGCTCCCTCCCACCCCCGTTCCGTGATGCTGCAACTGAAGCGGGCTGAAATCCTCATGTATTATTCCGGCGACCTGGACGGAGCCCGGAAGATCATCACCCCGCTGTTGTCCGACAACAGCGAGGGGGGCGAATGGGCGCGGATCCGGATGGGCGATCTTGAAATCCTGGCCCGCAACCTGAATGAGGCCACGCAGCGGTACGGGGATGTCCAGAATCGCTCCAAGGCCAACACGGGGGAGCCCACGACGGGTCCGACGCGGCTTAAAGAGACGCCCACCGGGCCCATGAATGCGGCCGATTTTGCCAAATTGAAAGCACCCAAGAAGGGGGGGGGCAAGAAGGCGGTGGAGGAAGTCGAGCCACCCCCCAACGTGGCCTATTGGAAACTGGCCGCCATTCGTGACGTGGCCGCCTCCGAAAATGTGGGCAACCTGATCGATCAGGGCTTCCATCGGGAGGCGCTGGTGGCGTTGAGGTCGTGGGAACGGTCGTTCCCCCTGACCAAGATCACGGGCGACTACATCCTGCGGGAAGCGAAACTGTACATGGCGTTGAAGGACTACAAGCGGGCCCGCGTCATTCTGCGCGCCTATTGCGACCAGGTCGACACCTCCAACTTCCTGCCCGAGGCGCTGCAGTTGATCCGGAAATGCATGATTTTCATGAATGAACCCGAGGCGGAAATGGCAAAGTATGAAAAGGAGATCCTGAAACGGACGCAGTTCGGCGGGAAGGAATAGCCCGGAGGGGCAGGGGGCCCGGGAGGCCAGGGACGTCGTGCGGGGTCGTGGAGGGTTGGCAATGAAGACGTGGTTAAGGGTGGGTGTGGGCGTGCTCTTGATGGCGCGGATGGCGTCGGGCCAGGCGGACCGCAAGGAACGCCACCGGCTCTACACGCCGACGGATCCGGCGGCGTCGGGCGGCATCACCGGCACGATTGTCCAGCCGGCCAAACCCATTCTCCAGGTGCTGGCCATGCCGCCCGATGAGCCGCAACTCGTCTATGAGGGCCAGGTCACCGGGGCGAATCGCCAGGGGTTTCTGTTCGAGCATCTGCCCATGGCGAAATACGACCTTGTGGTGGTCTATGAGACCGAATTCTACGAGGGGCTGGAACTGACCTATGAGCCGGATACCCTGACCGACAAGGACCGCCAGAGCATTGCCGATATCGTGAATGCCTCCGATCCGTTCTTCAACAAGAAGGTGATTCACCGCGTGGCCGGCACCACCGGGCGCGGCAACTTCGCCCGCTGCGTGGTGACCCAGTACCGGGACCGGGTGACCGTGTCCACGGAATATGAAAAACTCAAGGGGGTCGGCCGCCGGACGTTCAAGCTGATCTGGTTGAAAGACGTGGGGGTGGGCTGGCAGGTGGTGGAGAAGCGGGACTTGTATCCCGTGACCGTCGATCTCCGGCTGCTGACGCCCACGCACCATTTTACGGGAGTGTTGTCCAGGATCCGGGTGACGGACCAGGTGAAGAATGTGGGTGAGCTTAAGCTTGGCGAGGGAAGCACAACCGCCCGATAGGGGCGATTCAGGGAGACCGCAATGGCCAGGATATTCGTAACGCAGGGCGAGCATAAGGGACGCGACATCGAGCTTGTGGGCAAGGAAATGATCATCGGGCGGGATCCGAAATGTGCGTTTCCGCTGAATGATGACGAGGTGTCCCGGCATCACGCCAAGCTCTATTGCGAGAACGGGGCATGGCAGTTGGCCGATCTGGACAGCGCCAATGGCACCACCGTCAATGACCGGGCCGTCACGGTCGTGGCGTTGCGCGCGAACGATGTGGTCTCCATCGGGGCCACCACCTTCCTGTTCATGGATGGCGCCGAGCCGGCGGCCGCCCCTGCCGCCGCCCCTGACAGGTCTGACGCGCAGCCTGAGCCCAAGCCGGCTCCTGCTCCGGAAGCCGCCCGGCCGGGCATGATGGCGACGGCGGATGATCTGAAACTGGTGGAGCAGATGCGCCAGTCCATGGATGCCATCCGGCAGGAAGTGGGCAAGGTCATTGTAGGCCAGGACGATGTGCTCAACGAGATCCTGATGTGCATCATCGCCGGCGGGCATGCCCTGCTGATCGGTCTGCCGGGGTTGGCCAAGACGCTGACCGTGAGCACCATCTCGAAGGTGCTGGATATGAAGTTCAAGCGCATCCAGTTCACGCCCGACCTGATGCCGTCGGACATCACCGGCACCGAGGTGCTGGAGACCGACCGCGTCACCCAGCAGAAGGAGTTCCGGTTCATGCAGGGGCCCGTGTTCTGCAATCTGCTGCTGGCGGATGAAATCAACCGCACGCCGCCGAAAACGCAGGCGGCGTTGCTGGAGGCCATGCAGGAAAAACAGGTCAGCGTGGGCAAGGACGTCTACAAGCTCGACAAGCCGTTCTTCGTGCTGGCCACGCAGAACCCGATCGAGCAGGAGGGCACCTATCCGCTGCCCGAGGCCCAGTTGGACCGGTTCATGTTCAACATCTTCGTGGATTACCCGAAGCGGGATGAGGAAATCACGGTCATCACCCGGACCACGATGTCCGGGGGCGTCGAGCCCCAGGTGGTGATCGACAAGAAGGCGGTGATCCATCTCCAGGAGGTGGTGCGCAAGATTCCGGTCTCCGAGCATGTCATCGGGTACGCGGTCAACCTGGTCCGGGCCACCCGGCCGACCGACCCGGAGGCGCCCGAGTTCATCAAGAAGTACGTGTCGACGGGAGCCGGGCCCCGCGCCGGGCAGTTCCTGGTGCTGGCCGCCAAGGCCCGCGCCGTGCTGGAAGGCCGGATTCATGTGAGCTGCAACGACATCCGGAGCGCCGCCATGCCGGTGCTGCGGCATCGCATCCTCACCAACTTCGCCGCCGACTCCGAGGGGCTGAAATCCGTCGATATCGTCACGCGGCTGCTTTCCGAGGTCAAGGAACCCGGCGCTGAGACCTATCAGCCGGAAAAGGCCGCCAAGAAGAAGTGATGGGATTGGGAAAGCCTGCCATGAAGACCCTGCGGCCTTGCGCCCGGTACGGATGGGTGTGCGTCCTGTGGGCGGCCTGGTCCGCCACGGGCGCCCCGCCGCCGGACCCCGTCCGGGGCGTGCATGAAATGGCCGTGGAACAGCGGCGGGTCTTTCTCAAGGGAACGCAGACCGACTGGCGGCGCGATACCGATGACGCCCGGGGCCTCGCCGCGCCCCCGATCGAGAAGCCGTATCCGCTGGCCGCGAAGCGGATCGACCTGGTCAAGCCGGACCAATTCAAGGTCGGCGGGATGCGGGTGATTGACGCCCTTCGGAATCGGCGGAGCCGGCGCGAGTATTCCGGGGACGCGTTCAGCCTTGAGGAGTTGAGTTATCTGTTGTGGGCGGCCCAGGGGATTTCGCGGATTGACCGGGACGGCGAGGGCAAGGTGCTGGCGCAATTCCGGACGGTGCCGTCGGGCGGGGCCCGGCACCCGTTCGAGACCTACCTGATCGTCAACCGGGTCGCCGGCGTGGCGCCGGGGTTGTACCGCTACCTGCCTGTGGAACACCAGTTGCTCGTGATGCGCGAGGATCCTGCCTTGGCAAAGCGGGTCAGCGAGGCTTGCTATGGCCAGGCGTTCACGGGGAAGGCGGCGGTCGTCTTTGTCTGGTCGGCCATTCCCTATCGGACCGCGTGGCACTACGGCTGCATTGCGGAGAAACTCGTGGCGATTGACGCCGGACATGTCTGCCAGAACCTCTACCTGGCGGCGGAATCGATCCAGGGTGGGGTGTGCGCGGTCCTGGGTTATGATCAAGCCCGCATGGACGCCTTGATCGGGCTCGACGGGTCGGATGAGTTCACGCTCTATCTTGCGACGGCAGGAAAGCTCCATGACGCTGCCCATCCCTGAACGGTTTCACCTGGAAACGCTGGACGCGCTGTGCCGCG
>CAYZVY010000074.1:10570-17693 GCA_964481675.1 uncultured Verrucomicrobiota bacterium | reverse complement strand
AGCGGCGCGAAAAGGTTGGGCCGGAATTCCTGCATCAGGTGGCTCAGATCGGTATCCGCCAGCCCGCGCCGGTTGAACACCGAGGCGTTGTTCACGAGCCCGTCAAGGCCCCCGGCAAGAGCGACAGCCTCGCGGATCACCGCCTCGCAACCGGCCTCGCTGTCCAGGTCCTCCTGGACCACCCAGGCGTCCGTTCCGGCATCCCGGAGCCGGCCGGCCAGCTCCTGCGCCGCCGCGCCGGAATGGCGGCAGTGAATGACAACCCGGGCGCCGGCGCCGGCCAGGCGCTCGCAGATGCGGCGTCCAATGCGGACAGCCCCGCCCGTCACCAGAATGATCTTGCCTGTCAGCTCCATGTGTCCTCCACGCCCTCATTCTAGCGCGATGGCCCCGGATTGTCACGAAAAGGCGCTTTCCAAAGCCGGAGGCCTGTGGCATCATGCCCCGAATGAAACGACTCGCCCTTCTGCCGGTTTTCCTCTGCCTGCTGGCGGCCCCTCTCCGCGGGGCCGATCGCGCGCCCGACTTCGCGTCCCTGCCGTTTATCCAGACCAACCTGCTGTACGTTCCGGCCGATGCCGTCCTGCCCGACGAGCAATGGATCATGGCCCAGACCATCATCCTGGAAGGCGACGCCCGGGATGACCTGTTCCTCCTGGCGGGCACCGAATCGGCCTGGTTCACCAAAACCAATTCGGGCGTCATCCGGGTCTCGGGTTCGGTGGGCGGCAACCTCTGGGCGGCGGGGCAGACGATCGATATCCCGGGTTCCGTGGAGCACCATCTCCGGTGCATCAGCCAGTCGCTGCGCCTGGACGGCCGGCTGGGCGGCAATCTCTGGGGAGCCGCCACCACCGTGATCCTGGACACCAACGCCATCGTCGCGGGGTCGGCCCGTATCCGGGGCGGTTATGTCTACGTGAGCGGCACGGTTGACGGCAACCTGGTGATCAACGCGAACAAGGTCGTGATCGACGGAACCGTCAACGGCTCGGTTTCGGTCGACGCGAGCGAGCTCAGCATCCTGTCCAACACCCGCATCCGGGGGGGCCTGGTCTATGACGTCCCGGGCTCCGTCACGCCCGCCCGCGAGGCCGTGATCGAGGGGGGCCTTACCCGGCGCGCCCCCGTCTCCCCGCAGGACCAGCTGCTGATCCGGGGCATGACCACGCTGCTCTCGCTGATCGGCGCCATCCTGGTCGGCATCTTCTTCCTCCTGTTCGCGCCACGCCTGGCGGTGCGGTCCGCCCTGTGGATGGAAACCAACCCCTGGCGCACCCTGGGAGCCGGGCTGGCCGTCCTCTTCCTGATCCCGCCCCTGGCCTTCGTCCTTTTCGTTTCGCTGCTGGGCATTCCCCTGGCCCTCGTTTCCGTGACGCTCTGGGGGCTTGCCCTTTACATGGGCCGGTTCGTGGCCGCCCTGTCGATCGCCCGCCTGGTGACCGGAAAACGCCGGCTGCAGCCGATCCCGAGCCCCTCGCCCCGCCTGCTGCTGCTGGGCCTGCTGATCTTCTACGGGTCGTCCTTCCTGCCGGACTTCCTGTCCGACGCCTTCTGGCTCTGGTTCACCGTCACGGGCCTCGGGGGCCTGGTCATGGCCTGCCGGAGCGCGCCTCTTCCCGCTGTCCCGATTCCGCCACCCGTTCCCAAAACGGAATCAACCGGCGCCCCACCCTAACCCCCGCCCGCCCATGCCCGCCATCGCCACCGCCTCCCTTTTCCGCCGGCTGCTGCAGGGCCTCCTGATCGGCCTTGCCTCCTTTGCCGTCACCCTCGGGCTCCGGGGCTGGCTGCAGCCCCTGGAATCCAAAACCTGGGACATGCGCGTCCGGTATTTCGCAAAACCGTCGCCCGCCACCGACTCCATCCGCCTGATTTTCCTGGACCAGAAGTCCCTGGACTGGGGCAAGGACGAGATGGGCCTGGGCTGGCCCTGGCTCCGGGAAAGCTACGCCACCCTCCTGGATTTCTGCCGCCGGGCGGGCGCCCGGAGCGTGGCGTTCGACGTGCTGCTCACCGAGCCGTCGATCTACGGGCCCGAAGATGACGCCGCCCTGGCGAAAGCGATCCGGCAAAACGGCCATTACATCCAGGGCTTCTTTCCCAAGGGCGGCTCCACCCATTGGCCACCGGACTTTCCAGCCTCCTATCCGGCGGTCCCGGGCGGAGCGGCCGCTTTCCCGCCTGACATCGTCATCACCAACGTCACCTGGCCCATTCCGGAATCCGCAACCAATGCCGCGATCCTGGCCCATGTCCGGGCCTCGCTTGATCCGGCGGACGGCATCCTCCGCCGCACCTCGCTCTTCATCCGGTTCGACGGGCGCCTGGTGCCCAGCCTGGGCTTAGCCCCGGTCCTCCTGGAAAGCCCCCCACCCGAAGCCCGTTTTGAAAACCGCTTTCTCACGCTGGGCGACCGGCGCATTCCCTTCGACGACGACGGGCTGTCCCTCCTCCGATTCCGGGGCCCCTCCCAGACCCACATGACCTTCAACGCCAAGGCCATCATCCAATCCGAGCTGCTCCTGAAGGAAAACAAAGCGCCGCTCGTCGACCCCGCCCTGTTCAGGGACAAATACGTGCTCTTCGGTTTCACGGCGCCCGGCCTGGGCGACCTGCGCCCCACCCCGGCCGGCAACAAGTATCCCGGCGTCGAGGTTCACGCCACCGCGCTGGACAACCTGCTGGCGGGCGACTTCATGCGCGATGTTCCGAAGCGGGTCGCGTTCGGCCTGACGCTGCTGCTCTGCCTGCTGGCGGGAGGCGCCATCCGCGCCAGCCGGTCCGCCCTGTCCGGCGGCATCCTGCTGGGGGTGTTCGTGGCCGCGCCGTTCCTCCTGGCGTGGGGTCTCTATCCCGCCGGCTACTGGATGCCGTTCGTGGCGCCCGAGCTGGGCGTCGGCCTGGCGGTCGTGGCGGCGCTGATTACCAACTATGCCGCCGAGGGCAGCCAGAAGCGGTTCATCAAGAATGCCTTCAGCCAATACCTCAGCCCGGTCGTCATCGACCAGCTGGTCCAGAACCCGGAGCGGCTCACGCTGGGCGGGGAAAAGAAGCCCCTCTCGATCCTCTTTTCCGATGTGCGGGGATTTACCGGCATTTCCGAAACGCTCGACCCCCAGGAGCTGACCGCGCTCCTGAACCAGTACCTGACCGCCGTCACCACCATCATCTATGAGGAAGGCGGCACCATCGACAAGTATGAGGGCGACGCCGTGATCGCCTTCTGGAACGCGCCGCTCGACATGCCCGACCACGCGCTGCGGGCCGTGCGGGCGGCGGTTCGATACCAGGCCACACTGGCCGACATGCGCCCCCTGCTGCGCGCAAAATACGGGCACGACCTGCATGCCCGAATCGGCTTGAACACGGGCCCGGTCGTCATCGGCAACATGGGGTCGGCCCAGCGCTTCAATTACACCTTCCTCGGCGATGCCGGCAATCTGGCGGCCCGCCTGGAGGGGATCAACAAGCAGTTCGGAACGCCCATCCTGGTTTCCCAGCAGACGAAGGACCAGGCCGGGAACGACTTTGCCTTCCGGCGAATCGCCCGCGTCGGCGTGGTGGGCCGCAAGGAGCCGGTGGTGGTTTACGAGCCCATGACGCACGACCTGTGGCGCCAGAACGAGCCGCTCTTCACGGCTTTCGACCGCGCCTATGCGCTTTTCGAAGCCGGGGATTTCGCGGGCGCCAGGGCCCTGTTTGAGCCCCTGCGGGACCGCGATCCCGTCTCCCTTTCCTATCAGAAAAAATGCGACGCTCTCCTGAAAAACCCGCCGGATCGCTGGGACGGCATCTGGGTGATGACGGAGAAGTGAGGAGCAAGGGATTAGTGATTAGGGGTTAGGGGTTAGGGGTTAGGGTAAGACGCGACCGGAGAGTCAAAGAAGGTGGCATGAAAAAGAAAATTGAGGGGCTTCATCTGCTTGGCCAGGGGAAAAAGACGGTCTACCCGGATAATCCGGACGACGCCGTGCTGGAATCGTTTCCGAATCCGAAGCCCGGCCGGGCCTACTGGATCCGGCTGGAGTGCCCGGAGTTCACCTCGCTCTGCCCCATCACGGGCCAGCCGGACTTCGGCCGCCTGGTGATCGAATATATCCCGAACCAGCGGTGCGTGGAGAGCAAGGCGCTTAAACTGTACCTGTTTTCATTCCGCAATCAGGGGGCCTTCCACGAGGCGGTGACGAACCGGATCCTTGACGACCTGATCGCGGCCATCCGCCCGCGCCGGGCGAAAGTCACCGGATCCTTCAACCCCCGCGGCGGCATTGCCATCAACGTGGTGGCGGAACATCCCTAGCCGGCAGCGGGGATCGTGAACCAGAACGTGCTGCCGTTGCCGGGGCTGCTGACCAGACCGATGGTGCCGCCCTGCGCCTCCACAACCATGCGGCAGAACACGAGGCCGAGGCCGCAGGAGTAGCGGGCGCCTGCTTCACGCGACTCGAGCTGGCCGAATTTCTGGAACAGGCGGGCCTGGTCCTCCAGGGCGATCCCGTCGCCCTCGTCCCTGACGCTGATCCGGACGCCGCTCTCCGTATCGTCGACCGTGAGCGTCACGGGCGTCCCCTCCCGGGTAAACCGGAATGCGTTGCTCAGCAGATTCACCAGGACCCGGATGGTCAACGACGCGTCGCACCGGACGGCGGCGGTCTTCGCCGCCACGTTCCGGGTGAAAGGCCGGCGCCGGGCCATGCCGCCCAGCATGCGCACAGCCTCGGAGATCAGCCCGGAAACCGGAACGGTTTCCGGATGCACCAGCGTGCTGCCGCAATCGTGCTTGTACACGTCCAGCATGTCGGAGACGAGGTTGACCAGAATACGGGCGGAATCCCGGATCATGCCCACGTTCTCCTGAATCTGGGGATCCTGCTTCATGGCCGGATAGTCGGACACGATCTCGGACAGACCCAGGATGCCAAAGAGCGGGGTCCTCATGTCATGCGCCACGAGATGAGACAGCAGTTGATGGAGCCGTTCGCTTTCCAGCAGCTTGCGGTTGGCAAGCTCCAGTTCGGCCTTCATGCGCGCCAGGCGCAGGTGCGTTTCGATGCGCATGCGCACTTCCGCCATCTGGAAGGGCTTGGTGATATAATCCGTGCCCCCCGCCTCGAACGCCTTCACCTTGTCGCTCGTGTCCTGAAGGGCGCTGACGAACAGGACGGGGATGTCGCTGAACCGGGGATCCGCCTTCAACCGGCGGCACACCTCGAACCCGTCCATGTCCGGCATGCTCACATCCAGCAGGATGACGTCGGGCCTGACATCCTGCAGCAGGGCCAGGGCTTCGGCCCCGCTGCGGACCGGCCTGACCTTGTAGCCTTCCATCTGCATCAGCTTGACCAGCAGCTGGAGATTGGAGGGCGCGTCGTCGACGACCATGATGTTTGTTCTGGCGCCAACCATGTTGGATGGTCTCCGGAAAGCGGGTTAAAGCGCGATCGCCCGGACCCCCGTCATCTCGCAGAACGCCAGCAATTCGTCGTATACATGCGCGCCATAGCCGAGGCAGGCATATTCGTTATTCCAGGCTTCCACCAGCGCATCCATATCCGCATGGGCCGTGGCGAAGGCATGCGGCCAGAACGGAATGCCGCATTCCAGGCGCCGCTTCTCCAGTTCCGCGGCCGACGGCGTGAAAACGGTGCACCGGCAGACCGCCATCTCGAACTGGCCGTTGGTGCGGCCAAATCGGGCCAGAACCCCCTCGCCCGGCTTGCACAGCAGATTCACCGAAATGCCGCCCGCCTGGCCTTCGGTGGGAATGCCGTGTTCGGCAAAAGCGGCGCGGCCAAGGGAGCAGGCCAGCGACGGCGGACAGGCCCCGTCGCCGATAATCTTGATCTCCCGGCTCTTCTTGTCGACGTGCTGCAAGTCCCCGTAATAGACCCGCTCATCGCCCAGGTCCGTGAGCAGCTTGACCGTCATCGCCGTGTTGAAATCGCACAGGGTCGACGTGCCGATCCCGTCGTTCAGGATCAGGCTCTGCGCAAAGCAGGTGGCGCTGTAATCGTCGCCCAGCCCCGGGAACGACTGGATGGTGTAGAAATCCCACTTTTCCTTGTTCAGGATCTTCTTGATCGCCAGGTACAGCCGGATGGACCGGTCGGCCACGCGCCCCTTGGGAATCGGGACACTGAACAGCGGCTGGATCGCCTTCCGCGCCTCCCCGAGTTCCTTCGCCGTCACGGCGTCGGCCACCCGGATCAGGTCGGTCGTGTCGCGCGAATCGATATCGATGCCGAACGTCCGCATCCACTGGGACGGATCGGCCACGCCGCAGGTCTGCCCCATGCCGCGGCCGCCGAAGGCGCCGATCGTGCTCTGGTTCAGGCTGTTCTTTTCCGCCGAAGCGCGGCAGTAGGATGCGATTTTCCCGATCTCGCGGGGATCGTCATGGGCGCCGTAGACAAACCGGTGGGGCACTCCGATTTCCTTCAGGCCGCCGTGCATGACCAGCCCGCCGACGGGCCGCCACCCCTGCGACCCGGGATGCGTCCAGAGCACGATGCCGCGGCCGGTCGCGGCGTAATCCCGCAGCGCGGCCGCCAGGTGGGCGGACCAGACCCAGGTGCCGGAGAACAGCACCAGGGCGTCCACGTCGTCCCGCTTCTTGAACGACCCGAAACAGGCGCGGGCCTCGTCCTTGGACGCCACGACCACCGGGTACTCGACCAGGCGGAAGCCGGCCTCGCGCAAGGCCTTCTTGGAGGCCGCCACCAGGGCGTCATCGATGAAAGGGACTCCCATGGGATCCAGCAGGCCATCCTTGTGAACCCCGTAGACGACAAATCCGATCGTGCTCTTTTTCATACCGCTCCTAATGCTTGAAGCACCGTTGACCCGTGAACACCATGGCCGCGCCAAACTCGTTGCACGCCTCGATACTTTCGAAATCCCGGTCCGAGCCGCCGGGCTGGACCACGGACGTGATCCCCTCGCGAAGCCCCACCTCGATGCCGTCGCGGAAGGGGAAGAAGGCGTCCGACACCATGGCGCACCCGGGAAGGCCGCCCTTCAGCCGCGCCACCTCGGCGTCGATCTCGGCCTTTTTCGCGGCATCCGCCAGGCTGTTGTACGGGACCTTCAACTGCTCCCAGCTAAGGCGGTCGGCCAGCTT
>CAYZVY010000074.1:1656-10470 GCA_964481675.1 uncultured Verrucomicrobiota bacterium | reverse complement strand
CCAGGCTGTTGTACGGGACCTTCAACTGCTCCCAGCTAAGGCGGTCGGCCAGCTTACGGTAGGCCTTGTCGCGCGCGATCTCGGCCACCCCCACCCGGTCCTGCTCGCCGGTGCCGATGCCGACCGTCACGCCGTCCTTCACAAACAGGACCGAATTGCTGCTGACGCCGCACTCGATAAGCCAGCCGAACAGCAAGTCGTCGCACTCGCGCGGCGTCGGCATCCGGTTGACCTTGTACCCTTGCCCCTTCCACGAGGCCGCGGCGGGCAGGAAATCCGCGACGGTGCGGACGCGGGAAACGAACGACGTCTGGGCCACCAGACCGCCGTCGATCAGGGACTTGAAATCCACCACGGTCTGGCCCGCGAATGACGCCAGCGCGCCGATGTTGGCGATGCGCATGACGCGCAGGTTCTTCTTGCGGGCGAACAGGTCCATGACGCCCGGGGCGAATTCGGGGGCCGCCACCACCTCGGCGTAGTTGTCGCCGATCAGGCGCGCGGTCTCGAGGTCCAGCTCGCGGTTGACCACGATGGCGCCGCCGAAGGCGGCCACGCGGTCGGCCATGTTGGCCTTGTGAAAGGCCTCGGCCAGCGTTCCCGCCCTGGCCACGCCGGAGGGATTGTTGTGCTTCACGATCGCGCAGCAGGGCGCGTCCATGAGATAGCGCAGGATGTTCAGGGCGTTGTCGACATCCGTCAGGTTGGTCTTCCCGGGATGCTTGCCCGACTGGAGCAGCTCGACGTCCGAGGCCAGGTAGCGGCCGGGCTGGATCGTCTCCACCTCGCCCAGGCGCAGGTTGCCGTTCACCAGGCGGTAGAGGGCCGCCTCCTGGCCCGGGTTCTCGCCGTAGCGGAGGCCCTTGTTCACGCCGTCGATGACCCAGGAGGCCTTCTCGTAGACCAGGGCCGAGGTTCCGTTTTCGCCGATGAACCGGATCTCCATACGCGGCGCGAAATGGTCGTCCATAATGGTCTTGTAAGCGGCCTTGAAGTCGGGTGTGCTCATCATTTTCCCCTGATATGAAAAATCCACGCTAATGATAGCGGGACGAGAGGGGTTGTCGATAATTTCTTTGCGGGGCATGGCGGATACCGGGCGCCAGTCGCTCACCCTGCCAGGGCGCGCCCTTCCGGGAGCGGCCTGCGCCTAAACGGCGGACTGCCGGGCGCGCCGCTTGGCGGCCATCACGGTGTTGTACAGCAGCATCGTGATGGTCATGGGCCCGACGCCCCCGGGAACGGGCGTGATGAGGCTCGCCTTCTCGCGGACGGCCTCATAATCCACGTCGCCCGCCAGCCGGAAGCCGGACTTCTTGCTCGGGTCGGGAATCCGGTTGACGCCCACGTCGATCACGACGGCCCCTTCGCGGACCATGTCGGCGGTGATCGTGTTGGGCTTGCCGGCCGCGGCGATCAGGATGTCGGCGTCGCGCGTGAACCGGCCGATGTCCGGGGTGCGGGTATGGCAGATGGTGACGGTGGCGTTGCCGGCGGGCCCTTTCTGGAGCAGCATGTTGGCGACCGGCTTCCCCACGATGTTGCTGCGGCCCACGACCACCACGTGCGCGCCGTCGATCTTGACGCCGCTGTGCATCAGCAGCTGCACGACCCCGTGGGGCGTACACGGCAGGAACGTCTCCTGGCCGAGCATCATTTTCCCGACGCTGACGGGATGGAATCCGTCGACGTCCTTGTCGGGGCTGATGGCCAACAGGACCTGCTCCTCGTCATGGTGCTTCTGCAGGGGCAGCTGCACCAGGATGCCGTCGATGCGCGGATGGAGGTTCATGCGCGCCACTTCGGCCAGCAGCTCGGCCTGCTGCGTCGAGGCCGGGAGGCGGTGATCGTCGGAAAAGATCCCGATCTCCTCGCAGGCCTTTTCCTTGGCCGTGACGTAGGACAGGGACGCCGGGTTGTCTCCCACCAGGATCACGCCCAGTCCGGGAGTCACGCCGGCGGCCTTCAGCGCCTCGACGTCGCGGCGGAGTCCCTCGCGGATGGACGCGGCCACGGCTTTGCCGTCAATGATGCGGGCGGGCATGGATCCCTCCAGTCTATTTCCAGATGTCCTTGACGAACGGCATCTGCGTCTTGACGCCCAGCAGGGCGAGATAGAAGCCGCAGTCCGGGTAGAGGGAAACGAGCTCCTTGAGGTTCGCCATGGGGTCGTAAGGCGTCCCCTCCGGGATCTCATAGCCCACGCACTTGGACAGCAGGCTGAGCTTCTTCGACATCCAGGCTTCCACGATGACCGGGAGGCCGAGCTTTTTCACGGCCACGATCCGCTCGTCGAGCCCCAGAACGGGCTGCGTGATGATGAACTGCGCGCCGGCGGCGATCTTGCGGTGCATCTTCTCGATCTCGTGATCCTGCGGCTCGTAGGGGTTGAAGGCGACGCCGAAGGTGAACACGCCGGGATAGGCCTTGTTGATGAACTGCATCAGCTCGACCGAGGTGACCGTGTTCACGTTGAGGCCGATCGATTCGGCGCTGAGCTTGGGCAGGCGCTCGCTGCCGTCGCCCGAGATGGCCAGGATGTACTTGATGCCGATCTCCGCGGCCTTCGTCAGGATCTCGTCGAGCTGCTGGCGCGTATGGAAGGTGTTGAGGTGCAGCATCAGCTGCTCGGGTTTCACCTCGAGGCCCAGCTCCGGAAGCACCTCGGTGGCCTGGAAGCTCAGGTTGCCCATGGGGTTGTCGGTGATGCAGGCCATGAAGCCGCCCTCGATGACCTTCGTGTATTTCTCGGCGAACTTCTGGAGATCGTCGTCCAGGGTTTCGCTGGCCTGCTTGGGGGTCAGCACTTCCACGTGGAAAACGCGCTTGTCGATATGATGTTTCATCTGGTTACTCCTGATTAACGAATTAAAAGAGTCCGCGCACCTTGCCGGAGTCCGTATCCACGTCGATCCGACGGAAGGCGGGATCCGAGGCCGTTCCCGGCATCAGCTTGATGTCGCCCGCCACCGGCACCACGAAGCCCGCGCCCCGGTACACCAGCAGGTCGCGGATCGGCAGCATCCACCCGCGGGGGCGGCCCTTGGCCTGCGGATCGTGGGACAGGCTGAGGTGCGTCTTCACCATGCAGGTCCCCATCGTGGCGGTCTGCGGATCCGCCTCCAGGGCCACAGCCTTGGCGAGAGCGTCCGGCGTGTAGGTGACGCCGTCGGCGCCGTACACCTCGCGGGCGATGGTCTCGATGCGCTGACGCAGCGGCATGGACAGCTCATAGAGGAACTTGAAGGTGTTCTTCTCGTTCGAGGCCGCGATGACCGCCTCGGCCAGCTCCACCGCGCCGGCGCCGCCCATCAGCCAGTGCCTCGACAGGGCGCACAGGGCCCCGTGCTGCTCGGCCACACGGCGGATCAGGGCGATCTCGGCGGGCGTGTCGGTGTGGAAGCTGTTGATGCAGACGACCGGCCGGACGCCGCTTTTCTTCACGATGCCGATATGGGCAACCAGGTTCTCGCAGCCCTTCTCGAGCAGGCCGAGATTTTCCTTCGTGTAGGCGTCGTCCAGCTTCTTGCCCGGCTTCACCTCGGGCCCGCCGCCGTGCATCTTGAGCGCCCGCACCGTGGCCACCAGCACCACGGCGTGCGGCGCCAGCCCGGAATACCGGCACTTGAGATTCCAGAACTTCTCGAACCCGATGTCGGCCGCGAAGCCGCTCTCGGTGACGTGGTACTCGCTCAGGCGCGTGCCAAGCTGGTCGGCGATGATGGAGCTCTGGCCGATCGCGATATTGGCGAACGGGCCGGCGTGCACGAACATGGGCTGCCCCTCGAGGGTCTGCAGCAGCGTCGGGTTGATGGCGTTCAGCATCCAGGCCGTCATCGCGCCGTCGACTTCCAGGTCGCGCGTCGTCACCTCGCGGCCGGACCGGGACCGGGCCACCACGATTTTGCCCATCCGCGCGCGGAGGTCGGCCAGGTCCTTCACCACGGCCAAGATGGCCATGATCTCGCTCGAGACGGTGATCTGGAAGCCCGACTCCATCTCGAAGCCGTCCATCTTGCTGCCCTTGCCGATGGTGATCTGGCGCAGGGACTGGGCGCAGAAGTCGATGGCCCACTTCCAGTTCACCCGGGCGGGATCGATGTCGAGCCGCTTCAGGCCGCTCTTGGCGAGCCGCTCGTCGTCGTAATTCGCCTCATGCTGCATCCGCGCCGTCAGCGCCACCATGGCCAGGTTATGCGCGTTCGTGATCGCGTCGATGTCGCCGGTCAGGCCGAACGAAAACGGCGTCAGGGGCAGGCACTGGGCCAGGCCCCCGCCCGCGGCCGACCCCTTGATGTTGAACGTGGGGCCGCCGCTGGGCTGGCGGATGGCGCCGCTGACCCGCTTGCCGAGCTTCCCCAGCCCCTCCACAAGGCCCAGGGTCGTCGTGGTCTTGCCTTCGCCCAGGGGCGTCGGGGTGATGGCCGTCACATCGATATACTTGCCGGTGGGCATGGACTTGATGCGGGAGTAGGCCTTCAGGTAGTCGATCTTGCCCACCACCCGCCCCATGGGAATCAACTCGCCGTCCAGGAAACCGGCCTCGCGTCCATTCTGGAGAAAAGGCTTGAGGGTCGCTTCCGCCGCTTCCGCGATCTGCCAATCCGCCATCGTTTTCGGGTCCAATGCCATGACGCCTCTCCTCCGGTCCACTCGCACCGATGACTGAAAAGTCCGTCGAGTATGACAAAAAGCCGTTTTTCCGTCAATGTCTCCACGGGCGGAACCTCCGCCGGTCGGACTCCATAAAGCCTAGAACTCTACCGTTTTCATGGCGGCCTGTATTGTTGATTTGAAGCGGTTTATAGAATGATCTTGCTACGCCTCGAACCGTGAACCGCCTGAACCCGAAAAACCGCCTTGTTTTTCGGCCCCCGACCCCGTATGCTCGGGCCGAACGAAACGCCGAAGACAGACGGCGGGTCCGGACCCGCAAAGGAGGCCGCGTGACGGAGTGGTGGACGCAATCAACGGAGGAGTGCCTGGCCCGGCAGGGCTCCGCAGCGGCGGCCGGCCTGACCCAGGACGAGGCCGACAAGCGGCTACGCGAAAAAGGGCTCAATATCCTGAAGGAAGCGGGCCTCAAGAGCCCCTGGCGCATTCTCTGGGAACAGCTGACCGGCATCCTGATCATCATCCTGATCGCGGCGGCCATCATTTCCGCCTTCCTGGGCGAAACGGCGGACGCCGTGGTCATCGGCATCATCGTGATTCTCAACGCGCTCCTGGGTTTCAGCCAGGAATTCAAGGCCGAGAAGGCCATGGCCGCCCTCAAGCGACTGGCCGCCCCCCGGGTGAAAGTCCGGCGCAACGGCGTGGTGAAGGACGAGGCCTCCCCCCACCTGGTCCCGGGCGACATCGTCATCCTGGAAACGGGAAACCTCGTGCCGGCTGATTGCCGCCTGCTCGAGGCGGTCAACCTGGAAATCGGCGAAGCCGCGCTGACCGGCGAATCGGAACCCGTTACTAAAACCACGGAGGCACTGAAGGGCGCGTCCGTGGCCCTGGGCGACCGGCTCAACATGGCCTACATGGGCACGGTGGTGACCCGCGGCCGGGGCGTGGGGCTGGTGGCGGAAACCGGCATGAGCACCGAACTCGGGGGCATTGCCTCCATGATGCAGACGGTGGTCCGGACGCCAACCCCCTTCCAGAAGCGGCTTGAACAGCTCGGGCGGGGGCTCGCCCTCGCCGCCGTGGTCCTGGTGGCGGTCATCTTTGCCCAGGGCCTGATCCGCGACGGAACCGGCGCGGAGAACGTCAAGAAAATGTTCATGACCGCCATCAGCATGGCGGTGGCGGCGGTTCCCGAAGGACTGCCGGCGGTGGTGACGATCGCCCTGGCGCTGGGGGCCCAGCGGATGCTCCGCCGCAAGGCCCTGATCCGCAAGCTGCTGGCGGTCGAAACGCTGGGATCGGTAACCGTGATCTGCTCGGACAAAACCGGGACGCTCACGGAGAACAAGATGACCGTGACCCTGGGTTATCTGGACGGCCGCGAATTCGCTTTGACCGGGCCCGGCGCAGGCGACCCCGCCGGGAAGCCTCCGGCGGATCGCCATCCAGCCCTACCAGCCCTGCTGGCCGCCGGCGCCCTGTGCAACGATGCGGAATACCGGAAGCCGGCTGGTCCCGCGGCCGCCGGCGGCTCCGCCCTGGGCGACCCGACGGAAGGCGCCCTGATCATGGCCGCGGCGGGCGCCGGCCTGCCGAAGGATGATCTGGAAAAGGCCATGCCCCGCATGGCCGAATGGCCGTTCGACTCGGACCGCAAGCGAATGACAACCCTTCACAGCCGGGCCGGGGCGGAAGGGCCCGACTGGCTTCGCCCGTTGCGGGCCCCGGGGGCAGCCGGCACCCCGGCCTTCGCCTTCTGCAAGGGCGCGGCCGACGGGCTGCTGGGCATTTGCCGGACCGTCTGGACGACGACCGGGGAACAGCCCCTGGATGACCAGCGGAAACGGGACCTCCTGGCCGCGCACGACTCCATGGCCGCACGCGGCATGCGGGTTCTGGGGTTGGCGTTCAAGCGGGTGGAAAAGCCCGATCCCTCAACCGTCGAGGAAAAGGAGATGGTGTTCCTGGGGCTGATCGGCATGATCGATCCGCCCCGGGCCGAGGTGAAAGCCGCGATCCAGCGCTGCAAGGCGGCGGGCATCCGCTCCGTCATGATCACCGGGGACCATCCGCTGACGGCCCGCGAAGTCGCCCGCCAGCTGGACATGGCGGAATCGCCCGAGGTGCTGACGGGGGCCGAGCTGGACCTGCTGAGCGCGGAGCAACTGCGCGAGCGGGTTGAAAGCGTAACGATCTATGCCCGGGTATCCCCCGAACACAAGCTCAAGATCATCGAGGCACTCCAGCAGCGGGGCCATGTGGTGGCCATGACGGGGGACGGGGTAAACGATGCCCCCGCCCTTCGCAAGGCGGATATCGGGGTCGCCATGGGCATCACCGGAACCGATGTGTCCAAGGAAGCGGCGGACATGGTCCTGCAGGACGACAATTTCACCACCATCGTCTCCGCCGTGGAGGAAGGTCGGGTCATCTACGACAACATCCGCAAAGTGCTCAAGTACCTGCTCAGCACCAATTCGGGTGAGTTATGGGTGATGCTGCTGGCGCCCTTTGTCGGGCTGCCCCTCCCCCTGGCGCCGATCCAGATCCTGTGGATGAATCTGGTGACGGACGGCTTGCCCGCCCTGGCGCTGGGACTGGAGCCAGCTGAAAAGAACAGCATGAAGAGACCGCCGCGCCGGCTGGACATCCACATCCTGGGCGAAGGGCTGGCCTGGCACATCCTCTTGGCGGGCCTCCTGATGGGGGTGGTGACGCTGGGCGCCGGCTGGTGGCATCAGCACAACGGGACCTATCCGGCTGGGGCCACCCCCCTGGCCTACTTCCAAACCCTGATGTTCACGCTGCTCACCTTCCTCCAGATGGCCAACATCCTGGCCATCCGCTCGGACCGCGACTCGCTATTCACGCAAGGGCTATTATCCAACAAGCCCCTTGCGGGCGCCATTATGTTGACCATAATGCTCCAGTTAATCCTGATTTACACTCCGTTCTTCCAGGTTGTCTTCAAAACAGTACCATTAACGGCAACGGACCTGGCGCTCTGCTTCCTGGCAAGTACAACGTTATTTTGGGCCATTGAACTGCAAAAGTGGATCAAACGGAAAACCAACCCCATCCAAAGCATTTCAATTGAGCCTAAAGTAACATAAAATAATCCCTTTACAGGAATGGGAAATGGTTATACGATAGTTGCCGTTTTAAAAGACTAGCTCTTGTTAACAATGGAAAGGCCGTTATGACGATGAAGATGAACAAGACCGAAAAGGGCCGCGTGCTGCTGAAATGGCTGCGCGAAGCCCGTGAGAAGCAGGGAATGACCATGCGCGATGTCGCGAATGTCATGAAACTGCCTCACTCCTGGATTGGCAAAGTGGAAGCCGGCGATCGGCGTCTCGACATCATCGAGTTCGCCAAGTATTGCCAGGTGATTGGAGCTGACCCTGTCAAAGGGTTGAAGCTGCTTCAGAAACCGAAGCGGTAATTCACCTCTCCAATACGCTTGCCGCCAGTCGAGAAACCTTACAAGAATTCGTTATATTCTTGTAGGGGTTTGTGTTATCAAAAAAGCCCCTCTCCCGAGGGGCTTTTCTCTTTTCCAGAGAAATAAAAAAGCCTGGTCACTGGCACCAGGCTTCATGCTGAGTTATTGCCCATCAGCAGGGCTCCCCCTTTGGCCAGTAAGGCCCTCGGCACTTCAAAGTTCCACGTTTGTGGGTGCGCGAGATATTGTCAAACCAACCGCGGGTCGCTTGATATAACAGCATGGAGCATGCCAGCCCTCCGCGTCATTCCCTCCCGGCAAGACAAACCGATTCTCGTGACAGCGTCCATCCCGGGACCGTCATACGAACCGGTTATTTGAAAAGACCTCCAAAACAGGTACGCGACAAAATGGCCGCCGCTGCGGACAATATGGCCGCCGTGCCACGCCGTTTGTGAGACAGGCCCCCAAGTCTGCCTTGACAATTCGGCGGCTATAGATGACTTTGAACGGCAACATCGATTGGAAACCGTACACCCCTGCCCTGGCGCACAGGTGCTGCACGCCTGCCTGGGCGGCACCTTGTCCTGCAGGCGGCAAGAATGCGAAACCGGGAGAAATCCATGATGACGGACCGATTGGCTGGAATGGCACGCGGTCTGGCACTGATCCTGGCGCTAAGCGCCGGATGGTGCCGGGCCGAAACGGTGAAGATGGAGGGTCCCGACATCCGCCTGGACGACGGCCTTTTC
>CAYZVY010000074.1:0-1556 GCA_964481675.1 uncultured Verrucomicrobiota bacterium | reverse complement strand
CCCGAAGTCAACCTGTGGCCCGCCATCAACGTGTCCGACACCGTCACGCTCGTCCAGGATGGCGTCATCCAGGTCAAGTTCTACGTGACCCTGCCCGACGCGCTCCTCGAAAAAGGCAAGCCGCAGCCGGACGTCACCGTTCATATCCTGACGGACGCCGACATCACCCTGGCGCCGGTCAGCGGAACGAACGCCCCGGCGGGCAAGAAAACGCCGGACGGCACCCTCTACGAGGCGAAACTGGGGCGGCTCATCCGCGGAGCCACCCCCCACGAGGGGCAGGCCCTGAACCTGTTCCTCGGGGCCCGTACCGTTTTCAGCAACAAAACCCTGACCGCCTGGTGCAGCCTCGACGGCCGCGACCACCTGAAGAAGTCCTACCCAATCCGCTCCATCGCACTTCCCCCCCTCCAGGGGCGCGACTCGCTCGACATGCTGCTCAGCATCTGGGGTGGCGCCATCCCGGACGACCCGGCGCAGGCCGGGATCTGCATCGGCATGATCGGGAGGGCCGGCTTCAACCACATGTTCACCGGCGCCGGCGCCGCAGCCAATCCGAGGCTCAAGGAAGCGGGCTTCCGCGTCTACCCGCGCTTCGGATGGTTCGGCGGCGGCTTCAAACTTGACGACTCGACCCGGGCCTGGGCCGCGGTGGGCGCCGATGGCAAGCCCTCGGACAAGGACCTGTGCCCGATCGCCATCCTTGAAAACTGGCAGCACCCGGTGGCGGGGCGGTATTTCACGAGCGCGAGGGCGGCCGCGAAATCCCCGGGCGCGGACGGCCTGTGCGTGGATTACGAATGCGGGGCGGCCTGGTGCTGGTGCGACCGGTGCATGGCGAAATTCAAGGAGGAAACCGGCCTGGCCGCGGCCAACCGGGCCGAGCTTGGCAAGGCGGGCCCCCTCTACAGCGACTACCTGGAGGCGGGCCGCCGCCGCAACCGCGACCTGCTCATGAAACTGCGCGAGATCATGCGCGCGGAAAACCCCGCCATGCGCTATTTCTCGCTGGCCTCGGCCTCGGACATGCCCGCGCACTGGTGGGACGGCCGGACCGCCGGCCGCTTCTCCATCCGCGAGATGGTGAAGTTCGCCGACGAGATCGCCTGCAGCGGTTACTTCTACGAGATCCCCGGCGGCCTCAAGTCGGTGCGGCCGCTGATCGGGTTCACGCGGCAGGCGGCGGCCAGCTCCGGCCGCGACGTGCGGGTGGGGCTGATCTCCCCCATCGGCACCACCATCAACGAGAACCCGCGCTACCGCGGCGTGTTCATGAAGCCCGACCTGGTGCGGCTGGAAATCCTCCTGGCCGCCTCGGCGGGGGGCCGGCAGCTTTCCTTCTTCCGCGGCGACTGCTTCGACGGCAGCCACTACGCCGCCATCCGCCAGGCGGTCGGGGAACTGCTGTCCATGCGGCCCTACCTGGCCAGCGGCCTTGACCGCAGCGCGGATCTCGACGCCCGCGTCGTGGACCCGCCCGCGCGGCGGATCGCCCTGTCCGTCTCGCACAACCTGATGTCCCGCACCGCCTGGCGGCCGGACATCTGGTACCAGTA
>CAYZVY010000073.1:8506-18355 GCA_964481675.1 uncultured Verrucomicrobiota bacterium | reverse complement strand
GGCAAGGGCGACGGCCAGGCCTACCTGATCGCCGACGCCGAGTATTTCGAGATCCGCGAGCTGGTCCGCCGGGCCGGCCTGGCCATGGGCAAGCCGGTCAGGATCGTCAACCTGCCGGTCTGGCCGCTGGTGGTCCTGGGTCACGTGTGCGAGAAGGTCTGCGCGCCGTTCCATGTGGCGCCTCCCATTTTCCCGCGGCGGGTCGACTGGTACCGCCAGAATCGGGCGTTCAAGATCGACAAGGCGCGCCGCGACCTGGGCTACGATCCCAAGGTCGGCATCGACGAGGGGTTGCGCCGCACGGCGGAGTGGTACAAGGCGGAAGGCTACCTGAAAGGATGACCGACATGGACGAAGCGATCCAGAAAGCCGTCTCCCGGGCCGTCTGGCACTGGGACGCCCCGCCGGCTCCGGTCGCCGATGAAGGCGCGAAGCTGCGGCGCAAGGCGTTGATCCAGTCTTTCGTGCTGCTGCTGGTGGCGTATGTGTTCACGTCGTTCAGCCAGCGCCAGGTGTTGCCGCTGGTGTTGACCCTGCTGGGCTGCTTGACCTTGGCCCTGGGGGTGACGTCCACCCGGGCGTTCGGGAAAATCGACAAAGGGATGCAGGCCTTCGGCCACCTGGCCGGTCAAGGCACCACATGGCTGCTGCTGACGCCGTTTTATTACCTGGTCTTCGTGCCGGCCCGCCTGATCCTGGCGATCCGGGGGAAGGACCCGCTCCACCGCCGCTTTCCGGACACCCCCGCCACCTACTGGATTCCGCACCGGCCCGCGTCGGGCGCGGACGACTATCGGAAACAATTCTGATGAATATCCTGGGAATCAGCGCCTTTTATCATGACTCCGCGGCCGTCCTGGTGCGCGATGGCGAGATTGTGGCCGCGGGGCAGGAGGAGCGCTTCTCGCGCAAGAAGCACGACTCCCGGTTTCCCGCCCACGCGGTCCGCTATTGCCTGGCGCAGGGGGGCGTGAAGCCGGACGGCATCGATGCGGTCGCCTTCTACGACAAGCCGCTCACCAAGTTCTCGCGGATTCTGGAGACCTATTTCGGGGTGGCGCCGGCGGGGCTGAAATCGTTCATGCTGGCCATGCCGCTCTGGATGAACCAGAAGCTGTGGATTCCGCTGGAGATCGAGAAGGCCCTGACGGACTGCGGCTATGCCATGCCGAAGGACCTGTTCTTCACCGAGCACCATGAGGCGCACGCCGCGAGCGCGTTTTATCCCTCGCCGTTCCAGACGGCGGCGGTGCTCACGCTCGATGGCGTGGGCGAGTGGGCCACCAGCTCCTACGGGCGCGGCGACGGCGGCAAGCTGGAGCTGCTGAAGGAGCTGCGGTTTCCCCATTCGCTGGGGCTGCTCTATTCCGCCTTCACCTATTTCACCGGTTTCCGCGTGAACTCCGGCGAATACAAGCTGATGGGCCTGGCGCCCTACGGCGAGCCGGTGTATGCGGACGTGATCAGGGACAAGCTGCTGGACCTGCGCGAGGACGGCTCGTTCCGCCTCAACATGGAGTATTTCGACTATCTGGGCGGGCTGACCATGACGAACGACAAGTTCGCCGCCCTGTTCGGGGGCCCCGCGCGGAAGGCCGAATCGGAGATCACGGAGCGGGAGATGAACCTGGCGCGGTCCATTCAGGTGGTGACCGAGGAGATCGTCCTGCGCATGGCGAAGCATGTCCATGCCGTGACCGGCGAAAAGAACCTCTGCCTGGCGGGCGGCGTGGCCCTGAACTGCGTGGCCAATGGCCGGCTGCTTCGCGAGGGGCCGTTCAAGGACATCTGGATCCAGCCCGCGGCGGGCGACGCCGGCGGCGCGCTGGGCGCGGCACTCTTCACGTGGCATCAGATCAAGGGCAATCCCCGGACGGCGGATGGCGTGCACGATGCCATGAAGGGCGCCTACCTGGGCCCCGATTTCAGCGACGAGGAGGTCGGCGCCTTCCTGACGGCCAAAGGCTATCCGGGAACCCGGCTGACCGACGCCGAGTGGGCGCCGGTGCTGGCCGGCGAAATTGCCGCCGAGAAGGTGATCGGCCTGGTGCAGGGCCGCATGGAGTTCGGCCCGCGCGCGCTGGGCGGCCGCTCGGTGATCGGCGACGCCCGCTCGCCGAAGATGCAGTCGGTGATGAATCTCAAGATCAAGTTCCGCGAATCGTTCCGCCCCTTCGCGCCCTCCTGCCTCGTGGAGCGGACGCGCGAGTATTTCGATCTGGACCGCCCGTCGCCCTACATGCTGCTGGTGGCGCCGGTCCGCCCGGAGCGGTGCGTCGGCCAGGGCTCGTCCGCCCCCCTGCGCGAGCGCATCAACCAGGTGCGGTCGGACGTGCCGGCCATCACGCACGTCGATTATTCGGCCCGGGTGCAGACGGTGGAGCGGAGCACCAATCCCCGCTATTACGACCTGATCAAGGCCTTCGAGTCGAAGACGGGCTGCGGCCTGATCATCAACACCTCGTTCAACGTGCGCGGCGAGCCGATCGTCTGCACGCCGGAGGATGCCTACCGCTGCTTCATGCGGACCGAGATGGACCGCCTGGTGCTGGGCTCCTGGATGCTCCGGAAAGAGGACCAGCCGGCGTGGAAGGAAGCGCGGGACTGGCGGCAGGATTACGTGCTGGATTAAGGCGAGGAGACCCGATGCTGTTTCTGAAACATCTGTGGCGGCTGCTCGTGGAGACCGGCCAGTTCGCCAAACGCAACAAGGCGTGGTGGATGGTGCCGATGATCCTGGTGCTGCTCCTGCTGGCCCTCCTGGTGGTGGCCGTGATCACGGGTGCACCCTTCATCTACACGTTCGTCTGATGAACAGCGGCCTGCCAACCGGATCGATCGGGTCCATCCTGGTGCTCGCCCCGCATTTCGACGATGAAATCCTGGGTTGCGGCGGCCTCCTGGAAGGGATGAGCGACAAGTCCGCGGTCCGGGTTGTCTTCGCCTGCGACGGACGCGGCTCCGCCGGCCTGCCGAAACCCGGCGACCTTCCCGACATCGCTCCCATCCGGGCGGCCGAATCCGTGGCGGCGCTGGCGCTTCTGGGCATTCGCGCGTCGGCCGTGCGGCGGCTGAATTTTCCGGACGGCTCCCTGGCGGATCGGTCAAAGGAGTTGGCCGCCGCCCTGGAGGAGATTGTGGACGAGTTGAATCCCCGGTGGATCCTGGCGCCGTTCCGCTTTGACCGCCATCCCGACCATATGGCCCTGGCCCGCGCGGCTATGGCCCTGCCCGGCGTAAAGGACGGGCGGGCGCACCTGCTGGAATATTTCGTCTATTACCGGTTCCGCCTCTTTCCCGGGCGGGACATCCGCCGGGCGATCCGACCCGATCTCCTGCTGAGCCTGGAGATGAAAACGGGTACGTTTCTGAAGAGGCGGGCGCTCGACTGCTTCGCCACCCAGGTGACCCGCTATTATCCCTGGCAGAGTCGGCCCGTGCTGTCGGAATCGTTTTTGAGGGAAGTCGCCGCCGGGCCCGAGCAATATCTGGCCGCGCCGCCCGAATTCTCCGATTCCGATGTGCTGCGCTGGCCGCCCTGGCTGGTCCGGCTGATCCTGAGTGTGGAACACCGGGCCAAGCGGGCGGCGTACCGCTGGCGCCTGAAGCGCCGGCTGAAAGGAGCCGAACCCCGTGACTGAGAAACAGCCGCCTTCCTCCAGGGGCCCCAAGATCGTCCTGTCACTGGTCACGCTGCTGATGGGCTGGGGGATCATCGAGATCGCGTTCCGCATCCTGTGCCCGACCATGGGCATCGTGCCCCCGCCGGTTCCGGAGAAGAACCGCATCCCGTGGATCGCGTATGATCCGACGGTCGGCTGGGTCAACAAGCCGGGGCATGAAGGGCGGCAGGTCAAGTCGAACCAGTTCGACGTGGCGATCACCATCGATTCCCAGGGCTGCCGGCGCGCGGGGCCGCCGCCCGCCGATCCGGTCCTGCGCCTCCTGGTGCTGGGCGACTCCTTCACGTTCGGCCACGGGGTGAACGACGGCGAGACCTTTTCCGCCTACCTGGAGCGGCTGATGGAGAAGTCGCTCGTGTTGAACGCCGGCTGCGTCGGCACGGGCCACGACCAGCATTACCTGTTATTCAAGAAATGGGAGCAGATGGGCGGGGTCAAACCTGACCTCGTGATCTGGGGGTTTTCCTCGGCCGACATTCCCCGCAACACCGTGCCGTTCCGCAGGCTGGTCGATACGGAAACCGGATTGGATTACGGGAAGCCGCTGTTTGTTCTGAAGAAAGGGAAATTGGAACTGACGAATGTGCCGACACCCGAGCCCGCGCAGGTGGAGCCGGCCTTGCAGGCCTGGTGGGCGGAACGTGAACGGAGTCACACATTCGTGGGCCGCTTCTTCCGCCGGTCCCGCGCGATCCGGGTGGCCTGGGATATGGCGGGGGACAAGCTGCGGCAGATGCCGCTGGCGCGGGCCATCGGCGGCGAGTTCGTGGAGGAGTGCCGGCGGCAGAACGTGCCGTTGGTGATCGTGAACCTGCCGACCCGCCGCTGGCTGAACACGCGCAACCCGATCAACCGGATGAAGAGCCGGATGAGCGATTCGCTGCTGCGCGAGTTGGCAGACAAACATAATGCCCGGGTGATCGACTGCACGCCTGGCTTTCTGGCGCAGTCCGACCTGGATGCCCTGTTCATCAAGGACGGCCATTACAGTCCCGCCGGCCACGCCGTGGTGGCGGAGGTGATTGCCGAGGCGCTATCCAAGGATGCGAAGCCATGACATCAGACCGGCGTCATGGGGCGGTTGCGTTGATACTGCTGGCCCTCGGACTGGCCATGCGGTCCTTTGGCGCGTGGATATACGAATTCGCGCACACGTCGGACCACGGCATCATCTGCCTGATGGTGAAACACATGCTGGAGGGGAAGGAGTTCCCCGTCTTCTTCTACGGTCTCCCCTACATGGGCTCGCTTGAGCCGACCCTCAGCGCCGTGCTGTGCTTCTTTTTCGGCCTGAACGGTTTCTGGATCAATATGGGGACGGCCCTGACCGCTTTTGCCTTTCTGCCGCTGGTCTATGCCTGGGGCCGCGGGGCGGCGGGTAAGGTCGCCGGCCTGGCGGCGCTGGCATTCTGCGTGATCGGCCCTCCCCAGTATTTCCAGTTCGAGAGCTGGGCCGACGGCGGATATGCCGCGATCCCGCTGCTGACCTGCGGCGTGCTGGTATATGCCCTTCGCCTGTTGAGTCGTGACCTTGAGGGAAAGCCGCCGGCGGCGTGGGAATTCGGCTTGCTTGGGATTGTGGCCGGACTCGGCTGGTGGCAGTCTCCGTTGCTTATCCCGGCTTTCCTGGTGTGCGGGCTGCTGTTTCTTGTGGTCATGCGGCTGCGGCTGTTCTCCTTCAAGCTGTTGTTGAGCGGGGCCGCCGGTTTTGTGATCGGCAGCCTGCCGTTGTGGATCTGGAATATTCGGAATCACTGGCAGACGTTCGACATGGTCAAGACGCACGACCGCCCTTCGTTGCTTGAGGGGTTGCGCCTGTTTTACGTGAACCGGCTGGCCAGCCTGATGGAATACCATCGTGGTGCCGACCTCTTCCGCTATGCGATGTTCGGCCTGCTGGTCGCGCTGGCGCTCCTGGCCCTGGTCCGGTTGGTTGCCGCGTGCCGCAAGACTCGGAAATCCGAAGCGCTTTACCTGGCCGCCGCTTTCATCTATATCGGCGTCTACTCGCTTCTTTTCGCGCAGTCCCGTTTTGCGCGGGTGGATGCCGTCCGGTACGTGCTGATCCTGATCCCGATACTGGCGGTGCTGATCGGGGCGGCAACGGCGTGGCTGACCGACCGGTTCCGCGTGCTGGGCTGGATTCCCGTGGTGGCGCTGATCGCGCTCCAGGCGAAAGAACTGCCGAAGCGTCCTCCCGAGCGGGAGCGGACGGCCGCGTTCATTCCGAAGGCGATGAAGCTGGGTGAGTTTTTGGAATTGAAAAACATCCGGCATCTTTATACGGATTACCAGGTGCGCGGCGCCAATCACGGGCTCAACTACCTGCTGGGCGAGAAGTTCGTTTTTTCGCCGGTGACGCGCGAGCGGGTCAGGCCGTACGCCCGCGCCATGGAGCAGGCTGAAAATCCCGCTGTTTTAAATAACACGATGGGCTTTTCGAATTTCCTGAAAATGACCGGAGCCACCTGCGAGACGAACGAGGTGGACGGCATGCTGGTGCAGTATAACGTCAAGTCTCCGTCGGATGGCTGGAGCATTCTGAGCGAAGCTCAAATAGCGGAGGAGAAGGCGGGAAAGGGGACGCATATTCTCGGTCTTTCCTGGACCGGGCAGGTCTGCGGGGTTCGCCTGTCGTGCGAGCCCGGGGGCTACCCCGTTTCGCTTGCGGTCGATATTCGCAAGGACAGCGCCAGTGAATGGATCACGGTTGTTTCAGAAACACCGGTCACCCGTTATTTCTGGTCCGGCGACCGGTTCTATTGGGGAAGCGACAGTTACCGGTTGGAATGCCGCTTCAAGCCGGTCCAGGCCGTGGGTATTCGCATTCGCATGAAGTCCTCTCCGGGAAAGCCGCTTGCCCTGCAGGGACGGTCAGTTTTTATCGTGGATGACACGGAAACAATGCCGGGGAAGGACGATCTGGCCCAGTTGGCCCAATGGATCCGGACCAATGGCATCAACAGGGTTTATGCCGACCGGTGGGAAGCGAACAAGTTGGCGCCGTTAACCGACCCCGATGTTCGATTGAGTCTTCCGCCTCATTTGTATGATCGCGACAGTCTTTCGTCCGTGATGGAACTGGATCAGCGGACCGTCGTGATCAAGCGTCAGCGGGACTGCAATGTCTTTGACCCCATCACGACCTTGGATTTTCCCCGATTCGTGCCGTATTACATGAGCCGGGTGGGGCCTTGGCAGATTTTGACATTTCCCGAAAACTTGCCTCCGCATGCGGTGACGCCCTGCCTGTTGTGGGCGGGATGCGAGCCCGTGCGGATCAACAACCGGCAATGGGCCTTGTTGGCGCTGAAGACCTTGCAATCACCCGACACACGGTTGGATGCAAGCGAGCGAGATGAGCTGGCGATAACAGCCCTCTCTTTTGTTCCCGATCATCGCCCGCTGGCCGAAGCCCATGTCGCCGGTCTGAAAGCGCTCGTGGGTCCCGTGGAAGGGTTGGCCGCGATGGAGGCTGACGCGAAAAACCTGTGGACTCCCGATTTTCCCGTGAACGCCCGTTTCCGGGGGAACATTGACCTGCTCGGCATCAAGCTTGGACCGCTTGTCGGGGGGAAGCCGGTTGTCGTGAAATACTTATGGACGTTTTCCCCCGCCGCCCGGCGGGACCTTCAGGTTTCTGTCCAGTTCAAGCAACACGACAAGGTTCTTTTTGAGGAACATCATCCCCTCCCGGTTGATCTGGCCGAGGGGCTTCAACCCGGGGATGTGATCGTGGACAGGCGGGTCATCGATGTTCCCAAGGACGTGGGCAGCGGGCCCGTTCAAATCGAATTGAGTCTGCGCGAGGCGGGCGCAAACGGTGGACGCGTGAAGTTTACAAGCGACACGGTGGAAAGCGGCAAAACCGTGAGGCTTCCGTATCCGCTGGTTATTCAGTAACGTTCGGGCGCAAGGCCAGCAGCCGGTCGCGCAAAGTCCAGGTCAGTTCGGCGCCGCGAACCGAGAGCGTGCGCGGCACGGGTGTGACCAGGTAGATCGCAAGCGCTTCTTCCTTTTCAGCCGTGATGGCCAATTGAATGGACGTATCGCGATCGCGGGAAAGCTCAGTCCAGCGTCCCTCGTATAGCGTTTGGCCGGAGGCATTGGTCAGTTCAAACCGGTCGGCATCCGCCGGTTCCGCGTCCCCGGTTATCTGGACCGGAAGAGGCTGGATTAAGAGCTTGAGTGCATAGCGACCTCTGGGAAGACGGAAGGGCGGGCGATAGGGCGCGACGGAGAGGCAGGTTTTTTCAAGATCGCGGCCGAGCCGTCGCAGCTGTTCCGTTTTTAGAGATCGCAGCGTTTCGTTATCCCGCTTGCGGATCTTGTCGGAATCCAGAATCGCGTTTTGGTCGCGAACGGCCAGGTCGCGGATGCGCGCAAAAGCGTTGTAGGCCTGCTCCGGAATTCCATCGATGGCAAGCACCCCGTTGGTCAGCGACAGGGCGCGATCCAGCTCGCCTGCTTTACCGGGGGGCAGAGAGAGCCGACCCAGTCGCATCAGGCAGGCGCCCCTTTTGGTTGATGCCTTCACCCGCGCATACGGTTCAGGCACGATGTGCCACCAGGGTTTTTCCAAGCACACGTCGGTCGGCCCGGAAACGCGAAGCGTCACGGTGCGGCCCCAGGCGGTCAGGCGCACTTTGGCATACTCCTCCTCGGGAATCAGCGTCACCCATAGCCGGTCGACGCCCGATCCGGATCCGCCCAGGGCCATCTCACGCGGCATATCGGTCAGGCGGACCGCTTCCCGCCCGCCCAGTTGGAGATCTCCGGTGAAAGCGGTTTCGCGACCCGCCTCGCTGAGGAAGATTGGTTCTTCCAAAGGTTGATGCAGGTCGAACGCGGCAGGCCCTGAATCCATGGCATACAGCATGGTGGTGTGACCCGCATACGACGCGTTGGCCTTGGGAAAGGGGAAGGGCCCCCACGTTTTGAGGAGTATGCTCCGTCCCTTGAATAGGTCCAATAGCGGCTGGTTGCGGGGGCGCAGGCGGCCGGTGAAGGGGTTCGTCGTTCCTCGCGCTTTGGCGAAATCATCACGGATCAGATAGTCGACCGGGAAACGTTCCAGCAAGGTGATGCCTTCACGCAAATCGGCCACATGCCGGAGTGCGAGATGCTGGCCGAACGACCCCTCCGCCGCTTCGGATGCGGCATTCTCGGCAGCCACCCGCTTGTCTTCAGGCGCATGGAGGGCATTCCAGTCGCGCGCCATCAGCCGGGGATCTTTCCAGCCGAACAATCCCTCGACCCGGCTGGCATCCAAGCAGGCAAGCAGGAGTGCGGCAAGCGTGATCGCCAGCGCCCCGCTTTTCATGATCCGGGTTCCGGATGGGAATGAGGGCCAGGGGAGCGCGAGAGGCAGCACGGCTAGCACGGCCAGGAAAGGCAGGAAGGCCATGAACTCCTGCTTCCGGATGAAAGGCGAGGCAAACAGGTTCAGGGCCAGAAGCAGCAATGGCGTCAGGAGCAGCACCGGCCAGGCCTTCCGGAAGCGGGGAACCGCCAGTGAGGCGATCAGGCCGGCGGCAGCCAGGACAAGCGGAAGCAGTCCCGCATCGGCCGCGTGCTTTTGAAGCATGCTTAGCCGCCACAAAATTTGGCCTGACGTGCTTTGCCCGGATGCACCAAGCGTCAGGCTCATCTCGGCCTGTAGCCCCCGGCTCTGGTTGGCCAGGCTCTCCATGAAGCGGGCGGGATGCAGGACGGCGGGATTGGTCCAGGCAAAGGCCGCCACGAACAGGAGCAGGGAAAGTCCGGCCAGCCACCATGTTCGCTTGATGTTTCGCATATTCCGATCGCCTTTGCGGCTGACGAACGGAATGATCAGGGCGGGAATCACGAGAAGCAGCATCGGGAATTTGGTGCCGGCGGCAAACCCGGCGGCGAACGCTCCGCCCAGCACATAGAAGGCGCCTGCCGTGAAAATGCTTCGGGCCCACAGCATCAGGGTAAGGGCCAGGAGGAAAAGCATGGCGGCATCGGTTTCCGCATAGTGGCAATGCTCTACATGCACGGCATTGAGGAAACAGAATGCGGCGGCGCCCAAAGCGGCGAGGCGGCTTCCCGTCACCTGCAGCGCCAGAAAGAAAATGCACAGGCCTGTCAGCAGGCCCAGCGCCACATTGAGCCGGCGCGCGAATGGGATGTCATCCCAGGG
>CAYZVY010000073.1:0-8406 GCA_964481675.1 uncultured Verrucomicrobiota bacterium | reverse complement strand
GGGAGATCCTGCCCGATGGGCGGGCAGAGGGCGTCGTCCTCGCCGATGAAGGCGAGGATCCGGCGGCGCGCGGCGGCGGGATCGCGGACCAGGTCTTCAAAACGCACGTCCAGAAATTGGCCGGCGGGCAGCCGGATCCGGGCGGAGTCGGCCGCGCCCATGTAGGTTTTCCAGCGCCGGGCGATGGCGAGCATGCTGCAGGGCCCGATGGCGATCCGCGCGGTGGATTCGGCCACGTCCCGGCCGTCACGGACGAGGTGGATGATTTTCGCTTCCGGGAACACGGCCAGGAGCTCGGGAATGAACAGGCCGTGCTGCGGGGTCTTGTCGCCCCACCGCGTTTTGCCCTGCTGTTTTGCGTAGAGCGTGAAGAGCGCGTCGAACAGGCCGGCCGCGGAAGGGGTGGCGGTCGCCCGCAGCAGCTCGTCGATCGAGGCGGCCAGGCGCCAATCCCTGATGCGTTCATCGGCCAGCAAATCCCGGGCGAGCGCGCGGAGCCGCGCGGGGTCGGCCAGGTCGCCATAGGTGTCCAGGAGCGGGCCGAAGCGGTCGAAGAGGAAGCTTTCCGGCGGGATGGCCAGGGCGGGATGGGCGTCGATCAGCACCTGGAGCAGGGTGGTGCCGGAGCGGGGGCAGCCGAGAATGAAGAAGGGGGCGGCGGTGGGCATGGTCAGGTGTTTGAGTTGTGGGATCCGAACATATGGATCAGCCAGCGCCGCGCGGCGGTGGGAAGATGGGAGCGCCATCCGGCCCGGCGGCAGGCGGTGAAGCGGCGTTCCCTCAGGAGGCGGGGGATGTCGGCGGCGGCGTTGGCGGGATCGAAATCGCCCTCCAGCAGCGTGGCGTAGCTGCCGGCCAGCCGTTCCTCGCCGGCCACGGGGTAGGTGTCGGTGCCGGCCAAGATCGGCACGCCCAGGCGGCGGGCCACATGGAAGAGGACGGGATCCGGGAAAAAGGACGGGCGGATGGAGGAATCGCAGAGCATCAGGCCGCGCCCGGCGAGGGTTTCGATTCCTTTGCGGATGAGTTTCTTGCGGGCCCCCTCCCATTTGCCAGGGGCCCAGGGCAGGACCGGGATGCCGCCCGACTCGCACACGCGCTCGGCGGCGTCGGCGAAGGGCAGGGCGTCGGGCACGTCGCGATCGCTCACGAGGGAGAGGATTTCCAGGCTTTCGGCCGTGGCCACCTGGCGCCCGGCAAAGAGCAGCAGGCGGTCGCCCTTGTCGGTTTTGACTTCCAGCGCGTGCGGGCTGAGCGGCGTGACGGAATAGCCCCGGATGCGGAAATGGCCGCGCTGCCAGTCCTGGAACATCTGGTACCGGCGGCGTTCGGCCAGGAAGGCCGCTTTCAGCACGGGCTCCGGATGGCGCGTGCGGGCGACGCGGTTAAGGTTCGCGAACAGCGACGACAGCAGCGATTCGAGGGGATAGACTTTGTAGATATGAAGATGGAAATCGGCCGCCAATCGGGTCATGAGACTCCTTAACGTTGCGCCAGCGGAAATAGAATAGAAGAATGGGGCGGGAAACGCAATGAAACTTGCGCCGGGGACACGGCCTGGAAAGGCCGTGCCACGACAAATGGGGCGGCTGATCAAAACGCGGCGTCCAACTCGTTGTAAAGCGTATTGACCGCCGCAAACAAGGCGGGGCGGGAATAGGCCGTGCGCGCCAGCTGGCGACCCCGGGCGCCGAGGGCGTGACGCCGCTCCGGCTCGGCCGCCAGCGCGAGCATGGCAGCGGCGAAGGCGCCGGGGTTTGCCGGCGCGAGCAGGGCGACTTCCGGCGTCAGCGCCTGGGTGTGGGTGGGCAGGTTCGTGGCCAGGACGGGTTTCCCCGAATCCAGGTACGAGTAGATCTTCATGGGCGTGTTGTTGCCGCTGATGCGGGGGGAGACAAGGACATGGGCGGAGGCGAAAAGCGCGGCCATGTCGGAGAGGGGCCGGGGCCCCATGACATGAACGGCGTCCCCGATTCCGAGACGCGAGGCGTGCGCCCGGCAGGCGGCGATGTCGGCCGGCACCCCGCCGACGACGGCCAGGGTCAGGTCGGTCCGGCTCTTCCGGGCGAGGGCCAGGCTTTCCAGCAACAGGTCGAGGCCCTGGTAGGCTTCCAGGTTTCCGACATACAGGAAGACGAGGCCGGGGAGCTGGAAGGCGGGGGGGGTGGCGGCCGGATCGCGATCATCGGGCAGCAGGGAGACATCCCGCACGAGGACCACGCGGCGGGCGCCCGCAGCGGAGGCGAGCTCGGCCAGGGAATCGCAGACCGCGGCCACGGCGGCGGCATGGCGGATCGCGCCCCCCTCGAGCCGCTTGAGGAGCGGGAGCAGGAAGCGGGCGCGAGGCGCCTTTTCGATGATTTGAAGCGGCATGGAGGAATCCATGTCGAAAATGTAGGGGGTCTTCCTGAGCCAGCGGATCAGCCGGGCCATGAACACCGACTCTTCCACCGCGTGGACCACGTCGTAGCGCGTGCGGAAGGCCATGCGCAGGGCCTTGAGGGTCATGACCGCGTCGCACACGAGCTTGACGAGGGAAAACCCGGGGCGGGCCCGCCGGATGAAAGGGAGGCGGGGGATGCGGTGGAGGGTAACGCCGGGATAGGCGCGGTTGTCGCCGAGGTGCCAGGTCAGGACGTCCACCGACTCGCCGCGGGCGGAGAGGGCTTGAAGCATGAGATCGACCGCGATGGGGGTTCCGCGGTCCTGGTAAAAGGGATGGGGCGCGAGGAGAAGCACCTTCATTCCGCTATGATGCGGAATTGAGTCGTGTTTGTCCATTTGAACTTGTCACGCATGGGGTGTTGGCGGATGATGGAGGCCTCATGCAGAAAATCAGGGAAATCGAATTCAAGCGGCTGGTGACGCGGGGGGCGTTCAACGCGCTGATGAAGCGGTTCGGCGTGACGCCCGCGGACGCCGTGGAGCAGGTGAATTATTATTTCGATACGCCGGACCTGGCGCTGATGCGCGCGGGCATGGCCATGCGGATCCGGGAGAAGAAGGGGGCTTTCGGCGCCACGCTCAAGGTCCGGGAGCGGGGGGCCGCGGCGGAATATACGCTGGCGCCTTTGACCCGGGCGCGGTTCCTGCAGATCCGGCGGAAGGGCATCGTCGGGCTGGAATGGGAGCCGCAAGTCAGGGCGGCGGGAATCGATCCGGCGGCGGTGGGTTATCGCGGCCGGCTGCGCACGAAGCGGATCGTGGTGGCCTGGGAGGGCGGGGAGATCTGCCTGGATGACAACCGCTACGGCCGGCGGCGGGATTACGAACTGGAATACGAGGTCACGGACGCGCGGAAGGGCCGGAGGCTGTTCCTGAAATTGCTGGCGGCGTTCGGCCTGGAGCCGGATCCGCATCCGGCCAGCAAATCGCGCCGGGCCATGGGAGGGCTGCGCTGATGGGCGGGATTGTCTATTCAACGGAACACGGGCGGATGTGCCCGGCCTGCGGGAAGCCGGCTGCCGCGTGCGTCTGCCGCAAGGGCGGAGGAGGCAGGGCGGGCGACGGCATCGTGCGGGTGGGGCGGGAGACGCAGGGGCGCAAGGGCAAGGGCGTGACCGTGATCACGGGGCTGCCGCTGGCGGAAGAGGCGATGCAGGCGATGGCCAGCAAGCTGAAGGGCATGTGCGGCAGCGGCGGGACCTGCAAGGACGGCGTGATCGAGATCCAGGGCGAGCATCGCGACCGGCTGGTGGAATTCCTGTCCAAGGAAGGTTTCACCGTGAAGCGGTCGGGAGGGTGATGTTTTCTTCCCTGAACTCTGATCTGAGAACCGAACGTCAAACATCGAACGCTCAACTTCGAACTTCCAACACAAGAGACTCTTGCTTCAGCGTTGGACGTTCATTGCTGGATGTTCGACGTTCGTTTCTCCTGAGCCATTCCATCGGGCGCCTCGCCCAGCGGATGGACTGAACCCCGAACCCTGTGCCTACAGCCTCGTTTCGGTCTGCAGCGTCTTGTTCTCCCGTACATCCCGGCCCAGCAGGGCGTCGAGGCGCGTGGCGACGGGGCCCGGTTTCCCCTTGCCGATGGGCTTCCCGTCGAACTCGATCACCGAGGCCACGTCGATCGTGGTTCCGACCAGCACCATTTCCGCGGCTTCGTGGACGGCCTGGCGGGTGATGTTTTCGAAGCCGACCGCCTGGATGAGGCCGGACTTGATTTCCTGCCGGGCCAGTTCGGCCGCGCGCAGCATGGTGGTGCCCTTCAGGACCCGGTCCAGGGATGGAAAGAGGAGGCGGCCGTCGGCCGTGACGATGCCCGCGTTTTCGGTGGCGCCTTCGCCCAGGCAGTCGCGCTCGTCGAAGCTGACGGTGAAATCGACCCCCCAGGTTTCGGCCTCGTGCTTCATCAGCACGTTGGGCATGTAGTTGCAGCTTTTGATGGAGGCGAAGGGCGCGGGCTTGACGGGGATATGGCTGGAGCGGACGCGGGCGCCGGCGGGGTGGTCCTGCATGAACGGGTTGCCGAGCTTGCCCGCGACGATGTAGAGCTGGGAGGCGGGGCTCTGCGAGGGGCTGACCGAGAAGCCGCCGGGGCCCCGGGAGACGAAGACGCGCACGGTGCAGTCGGGGTGGCCGCCGGCCCGGACCGTTTCGACGATCAGGCGGGTGAGGGTGGCGGGGTCGACCGGCAGTTTCAGGAAAATGCTGGACGCGGAATCGGCGAGGCGGCCGAGGTGGGCGGCGAGGTTGTAGAGGCGGCCGTTGACGCATTTGAAGGCTTCGAAGACGCCGTCGCCGCGGTGGACCAGGTGGTCGTCGAGCGGGACGGTCATGAGCACGGGGTCGGTGGTGATGCCGTCCCACAGGCTGGAGAACATGGCGTAGTAAGTCGACTGGTAAGGCTTGCGCCAGGCTTCCGCCTGGGCCGCGATCGTCTGCAGGGTAATGACGTTCATGGCAACACAGTAGCGCTTCCCACTGAATCAATCAAGACTTGGCAATGGCTTTAGGTAGGGCGAAGCCCGGGCAGCAGACGAAGCGACGCTGCCCGGCACGCTCCGGCTGAGCCGTGATGCGCAAGCCTGGCACATGCGGCTCGGCAGGGACGCCTCGCCCTACCTGCTGAGCGAACCGATTCTCATAGTTGCTCGCTGGACCGGTCACTGATCACTGATCGCTATTTCATCCATTGGCCAAGCTTGCCCAAGCCGGCTGTCCTTGTATACGATACCCGCCATGTCTGAACCCAAGCTCAATCTGCTGGTGGTGGCCGATCTGCATGATTCGCGGCAAGCCTGCGTGACGTCACGCCGGCGCGGGGAGCTGGCCCGGGTGCTGCTGCGCAAAAGCCTGCTGCGGCTGAAGCATGCCGGATTGAAGCCGGATGTGGTGATCCTGCTGGGCGACCTGGTTGACAACGGCCGGGCGCCGGAGGCGCGGGAGCGGCTGGCGGGCATTGCCGAGGAGGCCGGGAAGAGCGGCTTGCCCGTTCTCGCGGTGCCTGGCAATCACGACGGCGGCGCGGGATTCGAAGCCTGTTTCGAAAGCGGCACCGCGTTCCGCGAGATCGGCGGCTACGGGTTCCTCATTTTCCAGGACGAGGTGGGCGAGGGCGATGTCACCCGCCGGCGCGAGGCGGACCTTGCCCTGCCGGGCCGGGTGGCGGCGGAGCGGCCGGGATTGCCGCTGATCGCCCTCCAGCACAATCCGCTGCACCCGCGCATCGACAGCGCCTATCCCTACATGCCCGTGAACACCGACGCCATTCTGCGCGGTTACGCGGAGGCGGGGGTCATGCTGTCGCTGAGCGGCCATTACCATCCCGGCCAGCCCCTGCACAAGGTTGGCGATCTGACCTGCTACACGGCGCCTGCGCTGTGCGAAAGCCCGTTCCGGTTTTCATTCATCCGCCTGGACGGCCGGGGGATCGTCCTGCAGGAGCACGCGTTGAAGCTCGACGTCCCGGGCCTGGCCGATGTGCATTGCCACAGCCAGTATGCCTATTGCGGCACCACCGTCAACGCCGCGGAGGATGAAAGCGTCTCGGAAGCCATGGGCGTGGAGCGGCTTTGCCTGACGGAGCATGCCTTCCAGCTGTATTTCGGCAAGGAGGACGCGTGGAGCTTCCGGTGGCAGACGGACGGGGCGATGGTGCGGGACGCGTTTGCCGCCCGCGGCGGGCGCATGGACGACTATAAGCAGTTCATCCGCCCGCGGCGCAACGACGCTGTCCGGCTGGGACTGGAGGTGGACCTGTGCTCCGACGGCCGCCTGCTGCTGGCGCCGGAGGATGCGGCGGGCTGGGACGTGATCGTGGGCGCGGTGCACGCCATCGGGGGCAGCCAGCAGAAAGGCCTCGGCCAGGATGCCGCGGAGGGCCTTTTCAAGGACGACACCGACGCGTTGCTGGCGCAGCCCATTCATGTGCTGGCGCATCCGTTCCGGTTTTTCCGGCGGGCGGGGCTGCGGGAGCCGGCGCACCTGTACGGGTGGATGGCGGAGCGCCTGGCCCGGGCGGGCGTGGCGGCCGAGATCAATTTCCACACCAACGAGAACGAGCCCCTCTTTTTCCGGGCCTGCGCGGACGCCGGCGTGAAGATCGCGCTGGGCTCGGATTCGCACGATCTCGCCGAGGTGGGCGAGTTCTATCCGCACCTGGAGGTACTGAAGCGGGCGGGGATTGCGCCGGAGCGGTTGGGAGATGTTTTGTTTTGGCCGGGGTAGAGCGTCGGGTGTAGGGGCGCTGCTTGCGGCGCCCGCGTGTCCAGCACGTGACCGGCGCGGGCGTCGCAAGCAACGCCCCTACATCACGGGCCGGCATTCAGTCCAAATCGCGATCCATCAGCTCTTTCTCGTTCAGCCCCAGGAAATGGCCCAGCTCGTGCAGCAGGGTGATGCGTACCTCTTTTAGGAATGTCCGCTCGTTTCCCCCGGCCTCGTCCCAGATGTTCAGGAGAAAGAGGGTCATGCGGGCGGGCAGCTCGATGCCGCCCTCCTCGGCAAAGGCGGGGCCTTCGAACACGCCCATGGTGTATTCATCGAGCCCTTCGTCCAGCATGAAATCGGGGGGCAGCTCCTCCATGAACACGGTGATGCCGTCGAAGCGCTCCCGCAGGTTGGGCGGCAGGGAATGACGGAGCCTGTTCAGCTCCGCCTCGGCCAGCCGGGTCAGCCTGGTCCAGTCCGGGTCCACGTTAAAGGGTGTGCAGCAGCAGGCCCGAGCGCAGCTTGGGCTCGAACCAGGTGCTCTTGGGCGGCATGGTCTGGCCGACATCCGAGATGGCCATGAGCTGGTCCACCGTCACCGGATGCAGGGAGAACGCGGCCGCGGCCTTCCCGGAATCGACCTGCCTGACCAGTTCGCCGGTCCCGCGGATGCCGCCGATAAAGTCGATGCGGGCGCTGGTGCGGGGGTCGGCGATGCCGAGCAGGGGGGCCAGGAGGCGGTCCTGCAGCACGCTGACGTCGAGCGAGGCGAGGGGGCCCGCGCCCGGCGCGGGTTTGAGCTCGAGGCCGTACCAGGCGCCGTCGAGGTAGAGGCTGGCAAGGCCCGGGCGGGCCGGGTTCGGGTTGCCGTTGGCGGAGACCGGGAAGAGGCTGCGCACCTTGAGCAGGAACTCATCCCTGGAGAGGCCGTTCAGGTCCTTCACGACCCGGTTGTAGGGCAGGACCTGGAGCTGGCTGGCAGGGAACAGCACGCCGAGGAAGCGGTTGTACTCCTCGCGGCCGGTGTGGCGGGGATTGGCCGCGGCCCGTTCGCGCGCCACCCGCGCGGCCGCCGCCGCGCGGTGATGGCCGTCCGCGATATAGCAGTGCGGGACGGTTTTGAAGGCGGCCGCCAGCCCGGCGCTGTCCTCCACCTTCCACACCATGTGGCGGATGCCGTCGGACGACGTGAAATCGTAGAGCGGCGTGGTGGCTTCCGTTCGGGCGACCAGCCGGTCGATTTCCGCCTGGTCGCGGTAGAGCAGGAAGACCAGCCCGGTCTGCGCGCCGAGGGACGAAATATGCCGGGTGCGGTCGTCTTCCTTGTCGATCCGCGTCTTCTCGTGGGTCTTGATCAGGGAGCCGTAGTCCTGCGTTTCCAGGCAGCAGGCCACGCCGCGCTGGATGTGGGTGCCCATGACCTGGCGGTAGATGAACAGGGCGGGCGCGCCGTCCTGCTTGAGCGCGCCGGAGGCGCGCAGGTGGTCGAGCGCGGCGCGGCCGGCCTCGTAGGCCGCCGGGGCGTGGGGGTCGGCGCCGGCGGGCAGGTCGATTTCAGGCCGGCTGACATGGAAAAAGCAGTCGGGGTTGCCCCGGGCCTCGGCGGCGGCTTCGGCCGTGCTGACGACGTCGTAGGGCAGGGCGGCGACCCTGGCCGCGCGGGCGGGGTCGGGACGCAGGGCGGGAAAGGGATGGATGTTCATGGGAATGACATAGCAAAACCGCGGGCCCGGTTCCAGCAAATTGCTTG
>CAYZVY010000072.1:0-18430 GCA_964481675.1 uncultured Verrucomicrobiota bacterium | reverse complement strand
AGCATGGTACTAATCCTAATCGTAATCCCGCGAGCAGAGTAGGATTAAGATTACGATGCGGTAACGCTTCTCTTGCTCTGGCTCGACGCCCCTCGACTTCCACCGACGCCCATCGACTTTGATGCGGCGAAGCATTCAGAAATCGCCGTGGCGGGCTCCGGCGAGCGGAGCCCCTACGCCGGGCGCGGGTCTTCTCTCTGATTCGTGTTGATCCGTGTTAATTCGTGGTTCTCTTCTTGCGGAGCGGGCGCCATTCTTTTACAGTTTGGGTTTTACAGCATCACCAAAGGAGCGGTCATGATCAGTGTTCTGGCGTCCATTTCCGTCAAGCCCGGCTGCCGGGAAAAATTCCTCGCCATCTTCAAGGCCAACGTGCCGGCCGTGAAGGCCGAGAACGGGTGCGTCGAATACACCCCCGCAATCGACATCCCCACCGGCCTGCCCCCCCAGACGCTCGATGCCGACCTGGTCACCATCATCGAAAAATGGAGCAGCCTCGACGCCCTCCGCGCCCACCTGGCCGCCCCCCACATGGCGACCTACCGGGAGAAGGTCAAGGACCTGGTGCAGGGCGTGACACTGAAAGTGCTGCAAGACGCCTGAGCGATGACAAGGAGTGCGTGTTATGGCCAACAAACGGGCTGTTACCGATTTTCCGATCCTCGACTGCCTCGCCCTCCGGTGGAGCCCGTATGCATTCCGGGACAAGCCCGTGTCGGCGATCGACCTGGCCGCCCTGTTCGAAGCCGCACGCTGGGCTCCCTCGTCCTATAATGAACAGCCCTGGACCTACCTGGTTGCCACGCGTGACAATCCCGCCGAATTCCAGAACATGCTCTCCTGCCTGGTGGAGGCCAACCAGACCTGGTGCAAGTTCGTGCCGGTGCTGGCCCTCGGCGTGGTCAAGCTCCGCTTCGCCCACAACAACAAGGAAAACCGGGCGGCGTTCCATGACCTGGGCCTGGCGTCCGGAAACCTGTTGGCTGAAGCCACCGCGCGCGGGATCGCCGTCCATCAGATGATCGGCATCATCCCGGCCCGGGCAAGGGAGCTTTACCATATCCCGCCCGAGCACGAAGCCTGGACCGCGCTCGCCATCGGCTACAAGGGGCCGAATCCCGCCCTTCCTGCCACCCTGCTTGAACGCGATGCCGCTCCGCGCACACGTAAACTGCGCCGCGATTTCGTCTTCAGCGGGACGTGGGGCAAGCCCTTTTAGCAAGCCCTTTTAGCTTGCCTAACGCCTTGCGAATCAAGATACTTAGGACTTTTCCAATCCGCAAAGGAGTGCTTCATGCGCCTGTCCAACACCTTGATCCCGACCCTTCGGGATGCGCCGCAGGATGCCGAAATTGAGAGCCACAAGCTGATGATGCGGGCCGGGCTGATCCGCAAGCTCAGCGCCGGCCTCTACACCTTCATGCCGCTGGGGCTCAAGGCCCTCCGCAACGTCGAACGCATCATCCGCGAGGAGATGACCCGCGTCGGCGCCATCGAAGTGCTGATGCCCTCCCTCCAGCCCAAGGAAATCTGGGAGACCACCGGGCGCTACGACACGCTCAAGAAAAGCATGTTCCGCATCCGCGACCGCCAGGACCGCGAGATGGTGCTGGGCCCGACGCACGAGGAGGTCGTCACCGAACTCGTCAGCCACGAGCTCAACTCCTACCGCCACCTGCCGCGGACCATCTACCAGATCCAGACCAAGTTCCGCGATGAGATCCGCCCCCGCTTCGGCCTGATGCGCGCCCGCGAATTCATCATGAAGGACGCCTACAGCTTCGACCTGGACTGGGAGTGCCTCGACCGCAGCTACCAGGCCATGTACAAGGCCTACGAGCGCATCTTCGACCGCTGCGGCCTGCGTGTGAAAATCGTGGAAGCCGACACGGGCGCCATGGGCGGCAACGCCTCCCACGAGTTCATGGTCCTGGCGGATAGCGGCGAGGACGGCATCGTGGAATGCCAGGCCTGCGCCTACGCCGCCAACGTGGAGCGCGCCGAACGCGCCCTGAAGACCTACGATGCGCAGCCGGCCGGCGCCGCCGCCGCCGACGTCTCCACGCCGGGCGTCCGGACCATCGAGGAAGTCTCCGCGTTCCTCAAGATCCGGGCCTCCGCCCTCATCAAGACGCTGATCTACCTGGCCGACGGCAAGCCCGTGGCCGCCCTGGTGCCCGGCGACCGCGACCTGAACGAGGTCAAGCTCGCCAAGGCCATCGGCTGCAAGGAACTGGTGATGGCCGACGCCACCCAGATCGAAAAGATCACGGGCGGCCCCCTGGGTTTTTCCGGGCCGGTGGGCCTGACGATTCCCGTGTATGTCGAGCTCGCGCTCAAGGGGCGCGCCGGCATGGCGGCCGGGGCCAACAAGGCCGACACCCATCTCCTGAACGTCTGCCTGGAGCGCGACGTGAAGAGCCCCGTCTACCTGGACCTGGTCAACGCCAAAACGGGCGACCTGTGCCCGCGCTGCTCCGGCGGCAAGCTGCGCGAAATGCGCGGCATCGAGGTGGGCCACGTGTTCAAGCTCGGCACCAAGTACAGCGAAGCCTTCAACGCGGCCTACCTGGATGCGAACAAGGAAAAGAAGACCATCATCATGGGCTGCTACGGCATCGGCGTCACCCGCACGCTGCAGGCCGTTATCGAGCAGAGCCATGACGAGAACGGCATCATCTGGCCCATGGGCGTGGCGCCGTACATCGCCGCCGTCCTGCCCCTCTCCCCGAACGAGACCTGCATGAAAGAGGCGCTGGCCATCGAGGAACAGCTCACGCGCGCCGGCATCGACTGCCTGGTGGACGACCGCGACGAGCGCCCCGGCGTCAAGTTCAAGGACGCCGACCTGATGGGCTTCCCCATCCGCATCGTGGTCAGCGACCGGTCCCTGGCCGAGGGCAAGGTCGAGATCCGCAAACGGAACGAAACGACGTCCCAGCTCGTGCCGGTGGCCGAGGCTGTCGCCCGCATCGAGGCCATGATTTCCTAACCGAGCCGCAAGGAATGCCGTCATGACAAAACGGGAACTGGTTAATCAAATTGCCGACGAGACCGGACTGACCCAGCAGCAGGTCTTTGCCGTCATCCAGAAGATGCTCGACGCCATCACGGCGAGCCTGGTCCGGGGACACACGATCGAATTCCGCGACTTCGGCGTCTTCGAGGTGAAAACCCGCAAGGCCCGCCTGGGGCGGAACCCCAACAAGCCGGACCAGACGGTGGCCATTCCGCCCCGCCGCATCGTCAAGTTCAAACCCGGCAAGGCCATGAAGGACAAGGTGCTGAAGCAGCCATGAGCGAATCCTCCGAGCCCGTTTTCGCCCCGCCCCGGGGCATGCGCGATTTTTATCCCGAGGAGATGGCCGTCCGGAACGCCGTCTTCGCGGCCTGGGCGGCCGCCGCCCGGCAGTCGGGCTTCGTCCAGTACGACGCCTGCGTGGTCGAAAACCTCGACCTCCTCAAGCGCAAGGGCGGCGAGGAAATCGCCGACCAGCTGTACACCTTCAAGGACAAGAGCGACCGGGAGCTGGCCCTCCGGGCCGAGATGACCCCCACCCTGGCCCGCATGGTGGCCGCGCGGCAGACGCAACTGCCCATGCCCCTCAAGTGGTTCACCATCGCGCAGTGCTTCCGCTACGAGCGCATGTCCCGCGGCCGCAAGCGCGAGCACTACCAGCTGAACCTCGACATCATCGGCGAGGAGTCGGTGGCCGCCGAAGCCGAGGTCGTCGCCTCCGCCGTCCGCGCCATGGCCACGCTCGGGCTCGGGCCGGCCGACGCGCAGGTGCGCGTCAACAGCCGGGCCCTGCTCAGTGACCTGTTCAACCGCGCGGGAATTCCCCTGGAGCACCACGCCGCCATTTTCCTGGCGCTCGACAAGCGCGGCAAGATTCCCGATGAGGAAATTGCCAAGCTGCTCACCCAGCAGGGGCTGGATGCCGCGGCCGTCGAAAACGCCTTCAAGGTGATGAGCCTCAAGTCGTTTGACGAGGCACTGGCGCTCCTGGGCGCGGAAACGCCGGCGTCGGCCGACCTCTCCGCCTTCTTCAGCCTCTGCGCCGACCACGGCATCCGGGACAGCGTGGTCTTCGACATTTCCATCATCCGCGGGCTCGGCTACTACACCGGCATCGTGTTCGAATGCTTTGACACGGCCCGGCAGTTCCGCGCCATCTTCGGCGGCGGCCGGTACAACAACCTCCTCGCCATGCTGGGCGGCAAGCCCATGCCGGCGGTGGGGCTTGGATTCGGCGACGTCGTGATCGTGGAAGTGCTGGCCGAAAAGGGCAGGCTGCCCGCCGTTCACGAGGACGGGCTAATCCACATCGGCTACATGGACGAAAGCCAGCGCGGCGATGCGATCCGCCTGGCCGCGACCCTGCGGAACCAGGGCCGGAACGTCAACCTGGGCCTGTCCCGCGAAAAGCCGAAAGCCTTTTTCTCACGGGCCGGCAGGTCGGGAGTCGGCGAAGGCATTTATATCGGACCTGACGATGTGGCCCGCGGCACGGTGCGGGTCAAGAACATGGCGGACCGCACGGAACGGGAAATGCCCCTGCGGGGGCCGGCATGAAGGTCCGCGTCCTGCCCAGCGGCGCGTTCGAGGCCAACTGCGTGTTCGTGTCCGACGACGCGGGCGCCACGCTGGTAACGGATCCGGGCGCGGATGCCGCCGACCTGGAAGAGGCCCTGGCGCGCGACCGGCTGACCGTGAGCGCCTACCTCATCACGCACGGCCATGCCGACCACATCGGCGCCCTGGCCGATTTGTGGAAGCGCCATCCGGCGCCGATCCTGATCCATCCGGCCGATGCGGCCTGGGCCTTCACCGAGGCCAACGCCCTGCTGCCCTACTACCCGGCCCCCGTCAGGCCCGCGGGTCCGTATCCCGATGTCGCCGACGGCGCCGCGTTCACGTTCGGGGCGTTGACCTTCCGGGTCGTGGCCACCCCGGGCCATTCGCCCGGCTGCATCTGTTTCTATTTCGAGACGGACGGCGTCCTGATCACGGGCGACACGCTGTTTGAAGGTTCCGTGGGGCGCACCGACCTGCCCGGCGGCAACGGCCGCACGCTGGCCGACTCGCTCGTCAAACTCGCGGCTTTCCCGCCCGCCGTCCGCGTCATTCCCGGCCATGGCGGGGAGACGACGATCGGAATCGAAATCCGGGACAATTACTTCATGCAGGAAGCCGCGCGAGCGCTGGCGAGGCGATTGAAGAAGTAGGATTCGCCACGGGATGTGGGAGCGCGGCACCGCCCGCGCGATCAGGCATAAGTCCTGCGCATCTCGCGCCAACGGTGTGGCGCTCCCACCTTCGGTTGCCGAACATGGCGATGCTACGGAATCACGGACTCGCGGGAGCTCGTCCCTCCGTATGGATTTCGCCTTTCCTCCGGAGGGCCGAGCTCCTGCGAGGCCGCACGCGCCTGGCCTGCCCATCACGGACTCGCGGGAGCTCGCCCCTCCAGAAAAAAAGCGCACGCCTTCACACCCGTTGCCTTCTCACTTCATAAAAAAAAATCCCCGCGGCCACGGCGGCGTTGAGCGACCCGACATGCCCGAATTGAGGGATGCGGGCCAGGATGGAGCAGCGTGCGCGAATGGACTCTTCAATCCCCGCCCCCTCGTTGCCCACGACGATGCAGACGGGCCCCCGCAGATCGCAGGCGTCCAACGCGCGCTCCGCTTTTTCACTGGCCCCGACCAGCTGGATGCCGCGCGCCAGGAGCGCGTCGGCCGCGGTTTCGAGCGACTCGACCCGGGCGATGGGAATGCGGTTGACGGCCCCTGCGGAGCTGCGCGCCACCATGCTGCTGACGCCCGCCTGCCCCGCCGCAGGCAGGATGGCGCCGTGCGCGCCAAACACTTCCGCCGATCGGAGGATGGCGCCCAGGTTGAAGGGATCCTGGACGCCGTCCAGCATCACGCCGAACGGCGCTTCGCCGCCGGCTCCCAGCGGCAGCGCGTCGAACGGAGTATACGGAAACTCGAGCATGCGGGCCAGGTAGCCCTGGTGCTCCCGCGTGTGGCCCAACTTCTCAATCGCTTCGGGGGTGACGGCCTGGACCGCCACGTTGAGTTCAGCCGCGCGGGCAAGGGCCGACCGCCGCGCCGGTTCGGGCAAAGCGTCGGAAAGGAACAGGTCGGCGATGGGCCAGCGGCCGGCGGCCAGGGTTTCCTGCACCAGGTGCCGGCCCCAGATCCAGCACGTCTGATGGCTGCCGAGCAGGGCCTTGCCTTTGCCGCGTTTGTACCGTTCCACCATGTCAGGGGACCGGGACGGGCGGCGTGGCCGGGGCCGGCTGGGACGTGGCGTCGGCTTTCTCCGGATCCAGCCAGAGATTGCGGGCCTTCAGCAGGTCGGCGTCAATCAAGTCCTTATCCGCGGGGAAATCGGAGACCGCATCCGCGATCACGGCGTCGGTCAGGTCGACGGCGTTATTCATGATCTGGAAGATCTGCTCCGGCTCCAGGACCAGGTCGACCCGCTTGCGGGAGGCGATTTTCTGCACGTGGGGGCGGATGCGTTCGCGGAACGTGAGGATGGCATCGCGCTGGAAGCGCTGCACATCGGCGGCGATCTCCTGCCGGCTCTTCTGGAACCGGACCTGAAACGCCTGGAGATCGGCCTGGGCCTTGATCTTCTGGTCGTCGGTCTGCGCCGCGCGGAAGGCGGCGATCAGCTGCTTTTCCTCGGGCGCCACCTTTTTCTGCATGGCCTCAAACCGGGTCTGGGCGGCGCGGTCCCGTTCCTGCATCGACGCGCTGAGCCGCTCGGCCACGCCCAGCTTCTTGTACGCCTTGTCCATGTCAATCACGCCCACCCGGTGCGGGCGGAGATAGGTCATGCTCAGCGCCAGGACGCCCACCAGGACCACGATGTAGGCGCCTTCGTACCAGCGGACCGACTTCTTGACCTCGTTCATGACCGTCTCCTTCAGGGACTCAACCGTTTTTCAACTTGCGTTTCAAATAGGACAGGAACGGCCCCTTCAGGTCGTTCCGGCGCAGGCCGAACTCGACCTGCGTGATCAGGTAGTCGAGCCGGTTGCCGATGTCGTACCGCGTGCCCTCGTACTGGAAGCCGAACACGGGGCGCTCGCCCAGCTGGCAGCGCAGGGCGTCGGTCAGCTGGATCTCCCCGTTCTTGCCGGGCTTTGTGGACTCCAGGTACTTGAAGATGTCGGGCGTGAGCAGATACCGGCCGCCGACGGCGTAGGTGCTGGGCGCCTCCTCGATGGAGGGCTTTTCGACCAGGTCGTTGAGCACGAAGGTGCGGGGCCCGATCTTCTGGCCGTCCATGATGCCGTAGCGGCTCACCTTTTCGCGGGGCACCTTCTCCAGGCCGATGACGGGGCCGCCGACCTTGTCGTAGCAGTCGATCAGCTGGCCGATGCAGGGGCGCCCCTCGGCATGCACCACGCAGTCGCCCAGCAGCACGACGAACGGCTCGTCGTCCATGTGATGGCGCGCGTGGCGGATGGCATCGCCCAGCCCCTTCTGCTCGGCCTGGCGGACATAATGGATGTGGGCCATCTCGGAGATGCGGCGCAAGTCCCTGGCCACGGCGCCCTTGTTCCCTTTTTCGAGACACATTTCCAGATCCAGGCTGCGGTCGAAATGGTCCTCGATGGAGCGCTTATCGCGCCCCGTGATGATGAGGATGTCGGTGATCCCGCAGGCGACGGCCTCCTCGACCACGTACTGGATGGTCGGGGTGTCGACGATGGGCAGCATCTCCTTGGGCTGCGCCTTGGTGGCGGGCAGGAAGCGGGTGCCGCGGCCGGCCGCGGGAATGACGGCTTTGGTGATAAGGCCCATCTAGACGATCTCCGGTTTGAAGACGGTGCAACCCAGGGCGCCGAGGCGTTCGGCCAGGGTATTGTAAACGCGCTCGCTGTCGTAGGTGCCGATGACGGCGCCGCCGGACCCCGCGAACTTGGCCGACGCGCCTGCGGCGCGGGCCGTTTCCACCATGATCCGGTTGCGCGGCGCAATGGCCATGATGGTGGTGCGCAAATCGTAGTTGGCGTTCAGCAGCGGGCCGATCTCGCCCCCCCGCCCTGCCAGCAGCAGATTCCGGACCTGTTCGGCCAGCCCCGCAAACCGGGTCATGGCGCCGACCACGACGGGATCGCCCTGGTCGAACCGCACCCGGATGGGGTTGTGCACCCGCTCGGAGCTTTCCGCGCTCTGGGCGTCGAAGGCCATGTACAGGGGCGGCAGCAGGGCCGGATCGATCGCCTCGTAGACGCCGTGACCCTGGCGCTGGATCAGGTCGCGGTTGAAATCCATGAACACCACGCCCTCGTAGACCTGGATAACGCGATCCTGCAGGCCGGCCTCGATGCCCAGTTCCTCTTTTTCAACCGACAGGATCAGCGTGGGCTGGACTTCCTTGGGAATCTCCACGTTGTAGAACGTCATCAGGGCCCGCAGCGTGGCCGTCACGATGGCGCTGGAGCCGGCCATGCCGACGAGGCGCGGGATCGATGTGGAATACCGGATCGTGAAATTGCGGCCGGACAGGGAGATGTCGCGGGCGCGGCAGTATTCCCCGAAGCGGCGGATGGTGGCCTTGACCAGGCGCATGCCGCCGTAATAGCCGTGCAGGCGCACGTCGCGGACGAGCTCGTCGACCGAGCCGAAGCGGCACAGATCCTCGGCGCACGCCTCGATCATCAGTTCCGGAGACTCGTACAAAACCACCTGGGCCGAGTAGTTGCGCACGGTGATGGAAATCGTCTTGCCGAAATAGCCATCGGACGGGTTGCCGATCAGGCCCGCCCGGGCATACGCATGAGTCCTGATAATCATGGTTGTTCTTATATCATAAGCTGTGGGAAAATCGCAAGCGCAACGAACCACCGCTAACGCCTTGCCACGGCGAGGGAGACCCGATATAGTACTACCCATGCGAAACGGCGGCCCGCCAGAATCCTGGAAAATGACACCCCTCGACCCGCAACCGGTCATTCTCCATGCGTCTCCCGACCCGGAAGGGGTCTTCCATGCCAATCCCTCCCTGCTGGCCCTTTCCAGCGGACGGCTCCTGGCGGCCCTGCACCTGCACGGCTCGGGGGTGACGAAACTGCCCGGCGTCAAGGGGCGCCACTACCCGTTCAACCACCTGCTCCTGGGCAAGATCTATTCGTCCAACGACAAGGGCGCCACCTGGCAGCACCGGGCGGACTTCCCCTTCGCCTTCGCCCGCCTTTTCCGCGACGGCGAAACCGTCTACGCCCTCGGCCACAAGGGCAACCTGCAGATCGTGAAATCGCAGGACGGCGGGAACACCTGGGGCAAGCCGGAAAACCTGACAGCGGAAGACGATGCCGGCGGCCACTTCACCCAGGGTCCGGGCAGCGTCCTGGCCCATCAGGGATTCTTTTATACCGCCTTCATGAAGACCCGGCCCGCCCCCTTCAAGGGATGGCCCGGCAGCATCCTGACGCCCGTGGTCATGCGCGCCAAGACCGGAACCAATCTGGCCTCGGCCAAAAGCTGGACCTTCTCCACGCCGGAAAAGACATTCCCGGAATGGTATCCCGAGGCCGCCTATCCCGGCTTCGGCATCCCCTTTTTCGCGACCCCCTCGGCGGATCACCCCGATCCCGCGGGCGGCGGCCGCTTCGCCAGCCGCATCGGATGGGACGACGCCCATGTCATCCCCATGCCCCCGCCGCCGCACCAGTGGCACGATCCCTCGGCCCTGCTCCTCGTCTGCCGCACGGGCGCGCACCGCTCCAACCTGGCGGCCGTGCTGAAAATCAAGCTGTCCGCCGACGCGCCTCCCGTCCTGGAGCCCCTGGCCGCGCCATCCGGCGTGCCGTGGTCGCTGATCCCCTGGCCGGGCGGCAACCAGAAATTCGATGTCGTGTACGACGAGACCAGCGCCCTGTTCTGGACAGCCGGCAACCGCATGTCCGACACGCTCACCCTCCCCGCCCGCCTGAACGCCAAGTGGTGGGGGCTGCCCTGCGAAGAGGCATCGGGCCTGCAGCTGCAATTTTCGAAGAACCTGGTGGACTGGTCCATGGCCGGCCTCCTGGAGCAGCCGCCCCTGCCCGGCCCCTGCCGCACCGCCTGCGCCATGGCCGTCAAGGGAAGCGATCTGCATGTCATCTGCCGCGCGGGCGACGACGCGTGCAAGAAGCTCCCCTCCACCAATCTGGTCATGAGCTACCGCGTTCCGGAGTTCCGGTCTCTGGCGTACTGACAAAGGGGTCAGGGTTCAGGGTGTCAGGGTTCAGTCCCTTCGTTTACTCATCAAAAACATGACGATTGGGGCCATCACTTTCATCTTGTTCCAGCCCCAATGCGCGATTAGAATGATGCTATCAATTGCAGGCAATTAACGAACGAGCGAGGATATCGTGGAAATCACGTGGACAGAAGGCTTCAGCGTGGGCGTGCCGCTGATGGATGAGCAGCATAAGACGCTTATCGCCTTAATCAACAGCACCCAGCCCCCCTGCACGACAGATGCGGTCCGCAAGATGTTCGAATACGCGGAACTCCATTTCCAGGTTGAAGAGGTCATGCTGAAAGGCAAGCGGTATCCGCAACTGCCGGAGCAATTGAACGAACACAAGCTGTTTCTGGCCAAGGCACAGTCCTACCTGTCGAAAAACCTCGCCGATCCCGCCGTTTGCAACGAACTGAACCGGTTCCTGTGCAAATGGCTGTCGCTTCACATTCTCGAAATCGACATGAAGTACAAGCACTTCCTGCTGCCCGCGAAAGGTTAGCGCGCGCCGGAAGCCGGTGACGGGCTCAGATCGGAGGACTCCCATGAACGTGCTCATCATCTATGCGCATCCCTCGCCGAAGAGTTTCAACCACGCCATCCTCGAGGCTTTCGTCAAGCCCTTCCACGCGGCCGGCCACACGGTTGTCGTTCGCGACCTCTACGGCATCCGGTTCGACCCGGTCCTGAACGAGGCCGACCTCAAGGCCCTCAGCCGCGGCTCTACCCGGCTTGACGTCGCCGAGGAGCAGAAGCATGTGAAGGAAGCGGACCTGATCGCGTTCCTCTACCCGGTCTGGTGGTTTTCCGAGCCGGCCATCCTGAAGGGCTGGATCGACCGCGTCTTCAGCATGGGCTTTGCCTTCAAGCTGGACGGCCACGCTCCGGTGGGCCTGCTGGCCGGCAAGAAGGCGGTCGTGTTCCGCACGTGCGGCGCCGGGCAGGAGGCCTTTGCCTCGGGCCTGGGCGCCGGCATGGAGACCGTTTTCGATTCGGGAACGCTTCGCTCCTGCGGGCTCGATCCGGTGATCACCCGCTTCTTCTACCAGATCGAAGGATCCACGGACGCCCAGCGCCAGGCCATGCTGCTGCAGGTGAAGAAGGATGCCGAGTCGCTGGCGGGGGCGTGAGAGAAGAGAGTGATCAGTAATCAGTGATCAGTGGCAAGGCTTCGCCCCTGGATGTGGGAGCGCGGCACCGCCCGCGCGATCATGCACAAATCCTGCGCATCTCGCGCCAACGGTGTGGCGCTCCCACCTTCGGTTGCTGAACAAGTCACGGCATGGGAAACGTGGATTGGAAAACTCCTGACAAAGCCATGCCTTTGCCATAGAGTATCCCCTCATGAAAGACGATGTTGCTTCCCTGCGCCTCCGGATGGATGCCCTCATGCGCGAAAAGGGCATCCGCACGCTGCCGGATTTCGAAACGCTCCCGTTCTTCACCGGCTACGAGTCCGGCCGGCTGTTCGGCTGGGACCAGTATTTCGAGGGCATTCTCCAGCTCTACGCCGGCTGGGACACGCGCTACCTGCGCAACTCCCTCATGCTCTTTCTTCGTCATATCGATCGCACCGGCTACATTCCCCGCACGCTGCCCGACGTCTGGTGGGGCCGCTTCCACGCCCAGCCCTTCCTCGCCCAGCAGGCCCTGCTCCTGCTGCGCGCGGGCGACCCGCTCGAGGGCTTCCACCCCGAATCCTACTTCCGCCTCAAGCACTACCTGCTCCACTGGCTGCGCGACATGGATGTGCGCGGCGAAGGGCTGGCCGTGTGGGATCATAGCGGCCACAGCGGCATGGATAACCAATACGAGCGGGGCGGCACCTTCCACGACCGCTTCTGCGAAGGGGTCGACCTGAACGCCTACCTCGTCCGCGAATGCGACGCCCTGTCGCTGATCGCCGCGCGGTTCGGCGAATTCATGGACGCCATGACCTTTGCCACCCACGCCCGCCGGCTGCGCGACGCGGTCAACCGCTGGTGCTGGAACGAGCGCGACGGCACCTATTATGATTTCCATGCCCGCGAAAAGGAATCCATCCGGGTCAAGCACATCGGCGTGGCCGCGGCGCTGTGGGCCGGCATCCCCTCGCCCGCCCGGGCCGAACGGCTGGTGCGCGAACACCTGATGAATCCCAACGAATTCGCCCGCCCCTGGCCCTACCCCGCTCTGGCCCTGCCCGAAGCTGGCTATAAGGAAGGCTTCCTGGACTGGGAAGCCAAAGACTGCTGCAGCTGGCGCGCCCACACCTGGATGCCGACGAACTACTACGCCTTCCAGGGGCTTCGCGCCTACGGGTTCCACGAGGAAGCCGCCCGCATCGCGGCCAAGTCCCGCGAACTCTTCGTCAACAATCCCTTCCGCGAATACTATGCCACCGAAACCGGCGCGCCCTGGGGCCGGGACCCGTTCTGGGGCTGGAGCAGCCTGGCGCTCTTCATGGAAGAGGAAGTCGAGCGCCGCTTCGATCCCACCACACTCAAGGACGAGCCGCTTGTTTTCCACTCTTAGCGCGCAGATGGCCCTGCAGAAGGACCTGGCGGTGTGCCTTGAAAAACGCCGTTATGTCTAAAACAAATCGAGCTGGCTTCCATTTTTCTTAGATCGGCGGGTAGCCTTTGGCTTGGGCGGCTCCACGTCCGGCGGCGGCGGGGGAAGCGGCTTCCTGGGCTTCGCCTTGAAACCCAGCTCTTCCGGCTTGAACAGGCGCACCACGCCGTATTCCCCGTCATAGCCGGCCTCGCAGATCACCTTGCCTACGCGCATGCGCCGGATGGCCTCGGCCAGCGGCTTGGGCCCCGCCTTTTCCAGATCGGCCAGCGGCGCATGGCCCAGGATGAATAATTCCGGGCCCACCGACTCTGTCAGCACATTCCAGGCCTTCTCCACCTTGCCGGTCGCCGCGCCGCAGTCGAATAGCTCGCCAAGCATGTCGCGTAGCGGAATGAAACTCTGGAAGGTGCCGCCGGTGGCTGGCTTGACGCCTTCCGGACGGTCCGCCAACTCCTCCACGCGCGCCATCACCCCCACGGTCACGGCCTTGCCGCAAACGGGGCACATGCCCTTGTAAGTCTTCGTCTGTTTCGGGTCCAGGCAGATGCCGCAATGGCGGTGGCCATCCAGGTGATACTTGCCCATTTCCGGGAAAAACTCCACCGTGCCCACATACCCCGCGCCTGTTTCCAACGCTTTTTGAAGGGCAAAATAATCCAGGTCCGCCTCGAAGGCTGTCGCCTCGCGCCCCAGTTTGTCCGGCGAATGGCAGTCGGAATTGGAGATCAGGCGGTAGCGGTCCAGGCTCGAGACGCGCCAGTTCATGGGCGGATCCGACGACAGCCCCGTCTCCGCGGCAAACACATGCGGCGCGAGATCGCCATAGCAGTCGGCTATCGCATCAAATCCCGACTTCGAGCCCAGCGCGGAAAACCAGGGGGTCCAGATATGCGCCGGAATCAGCATGCAGCCGGCACCGGCTTCCAGCGTGATCTCCAGCAGATTCCGCGAGTCCAACCCCAGGATCGGGCGGCCGTCGGATTTCAAGTTGCCGATCTTCGAGAGGCGCGCGATGATGGCATCGGCTTCCTTCAGCCCCGGCGCCAGGATAAGATGATGCACCTTGCGGGTAAAGCCATCGCGCTTATAGATGGTCGATATCTCCACCTGCAGCACAAACCGCACCGGCGAGGAAAAAGGCGTCGCGCCTTCCCGGCAGGCGGCGGGCAGATCGGCCTCGATCGCCTTCTCGAGATCCGGCCTCAGGCGGAACAGACCGGGCTCGGCGGGAACCAGGTCGGCCCCGATGGAAGCCATCCAGGCGGGATGGGTGAAGTCGCCCGTGCCCAGGACCGAAAGCCCCTTCAGCCGGGCCCACTTGCCGAAGTTGACCAGCGTGCCATCCTTGCTGGTGGCACGCGAATACAGGGAGTGAACATGCAAGTCCGTGTAGATCATTCCGTATTGTTTCCCCATCGCGCCCTAATGTCAATGTCTCTCCATGCCATCCATATCCACTTTACACGCTCGCCCGCATATTCCATACTCCCCAGCTTCATTTCAGAGGTGCAGCATGAGCGATTCAACAACTGTCATTCCCTCCGATGCCGAAAAAGCGGCCGTCTGGAAGGCGTATCGCGACCGGCGCCCCACACGGGTGCCGTTGCGCTGGAACGTCAACCCCCGCATCGTCATCCTCAATCCGGAACTGAATCCGGACGGCTGGACGTTCGAGCAGTATTGCAAGGATCCGCAGGTCAACATCAAGGCGCGCATCCGGTACCAGGAATACATCTGTTCCACCCTGAGCCGGGTCAGCGACACCCCCTCCGCCTTGCCGGAAAAATGGACCACCGCCGCCGATGTCCAGAACACCTATGACGCCTGCTATTTCGGAGGCACCCTGAGCTTCCGCGAGGGACAGGTCCCGGGCGCGGAATCGTTCCTGACGGAATCCGACTTCGACGCGTTCCTGAAACGCGATTTCTCGGACGTCCTCAACAATCCTTTCATCAAGGAACGGATGGCGTTCCGCGAAACCCTGGTCAAGGCCGCAACCGGCTTCACCCACCTCGGCCGCCCCGTCAACGTGGTTCCCTACACGCTCGGGTTCGACGGCCCCGTCACCGCTGCGGCGGCGATCTTCGGAACCGATTTCTTCATCCTGCTCGGCGAGGATCCGGAAAAAGCGGGACGCATCGCGGAAAAAATCACGCGCGACGTCATCCACCGCAACAAGGTCCTCTACAAGCTGGCCGGCTATCCCGACAAGATTGAAGGGGGCTTCTTCGCGGACGATTCCATTCAACTGATCGGACTCGACACCTTCGAAAGATGGATCCTGCCCTGGCATGCCTTCTATTACGACACGGTTTTCAACTCCACGGCCGCCTCGCGCACCCGGTCCATTCACCTGTGCGGCGACGCGACCCGCCACTTCAAGCTGATCCGCGACCGACTCGGCGTGGTTTCCTTCGACACCGGGTATCCCGTCGACCACGGCGCCCTGCGCCGCGAACTGGGCCCCGACATCGAAATCTCGGGCGGCCCCGTGGTCAGCCTGCTGCAATCCGCCTCCCCGGCTGCCTGCGCCGCCGAAGCCGAACGCATCTTGAAATCCGGGATCATGGAAGGCGGCCGCTTCATCCTGCAGGAGGCCAACAACCTGCCGCCCTGCGTGCCGGTCGACAACCTTTCCGCCGTCTATCAAATGTGCCAATCGATGGGCCGCTATCCGGGGACTCCATGACATCCGTTTATCGCCGTTCCCTTTTTCTCGCCATCCTGCTCGTCTCGCTTCGCCTGGCCGCCGCCGAACCGGCCGGGTCCACCAACGACGTGCGGGACCGTTTCACGCAACGGCTGAAGGCCGACGGAAGCGAACTCAGCGACATCATCCGGGCCGCCGAAGCCGCCGCCACGCGGTGCCTGGTCGCCAGCAACGTGCTGATTAACGTGCCCTACGCGCCGCAGCCGGTCTTTGCCGAGGAGATCCTGAACCGCTCGGGAGGCCTCGTCAACCCGCTGCCCACCGAAGAACGGCCCAAACAGGCCACCTCGAATGACGTGGTGCTGTTCTCCATCGCCTCCTGGGAGACCGAGGCCGCCAAGGCGATCCCCCTTCTGAACGGCTACCGGTCAAACGGCTGGATGGTGATTCTCTTCGCCTCCACGTCAGGGGCCCCTGCGGCCGCGTCGGCCGACTTCTGGATCGACAACGCCGCTCCCGACGGCGGCATCGGCGAATCGGACGTGAACGTGCTGGTCAACGCCGTGAACGGCTGGCTGTGGTGCCTGGAATACACGTCCGCCCTGACACGCCACGGGAAATACCCGGGCATCCTGCAAGGCATCCTGGAAGTCGGCGCCGACGAACATGACAAGCTGCTTCGGGATACGGGCCGCCCCACCCTGTACGACATGCAGACGCCGATCCCGTCGGGCCGCCTGGCCCGGTCCTACCTGTGGAGCGTGAAGCGCGTGCTCTACGAAACCGGTAAAACCAGGACACGCGACCAGCTTAAAAAGGCAGCCGACCTGCTGGCCGGCCACATGGCCAACACCGGAAAAGTCGTGATCGCCTCCTGCACGCACGTGCTGCTGGCCGAGATCCACCGCTACAACCGGACGCCGTGGAAGCCCATCAACGTGGTCTGGAACACGCAGAATTTCGAGGCCAACGCGGGCACCAACGACATCATCGTCTGGTTCGGCTACGTCGGCCTGAGCACAAAATACGAGGATTACGGCGGGTTCATGCGAAAGACAGGCGCCCGGCTGATCGCCTCATATTCACCGGACACCTATAATGCGTCCAACAATGCCCCGGATGCGGCGGTCGTGATCGAGCAGTCCTGGGCGATACCGGATTCCGTGGTCACGGTCCCCTTTCCTCCGGGCCACATGGCGCCGGTTTCCGGCATCGAGGCCGGACTGCTCTACCGCATGCTGGATGAAGCGGTGTCGGCCCGACTGAAGTAACGAACGTCGAACATCCAACTTTGAACGTCGAACATCGAACCTGTTCAGTGTTCAGAGTTGGACGTTCGATGTTCAACGTTCGTCTTTTCTTACTAAACCTTCGTCCACTCGCCCTTCGCCTTCGAACTGACCACGGCGGCCTTTACGAACTTCATGCCCGCGAGACCCTCTTCCACGCCGGGATGCGGGAAGGCGTCCGGAACCTTTTCGCCCTTCATCCGGCGGACGCGGCGTTCCATGGTGGTGTGCAGGTTGGCGAGGGCTTCGAAGAAGTCCTCGTTATGGCCCGACGGGGCGCGCTGATAGGACTGCACCAGCGGCGGAATGCCGGCGCCGGCGTTGAGCCAGAAGATCTGGTCCGCGCCGCCGTTCTTGACGATCAGCGCCTCGGCCCGCTCCTGGTGCCATTCCAGCGACCCCTTGGAGCCATAGATCCGGAAGCCGCAGTCGTTCTTGTAGCCGATGGCGATCTGGCTGGCGGTAATGATGGCCGTGCCGCCGTTCGCCAGTTCGGCGATCACGTTGAAGTCGTCGTCCAGCTCGCGGCCTTCGACAAACTTGTTCAGCCGGGCGCTGACCTTCTTGATGGCCTGGCCGCTCACCCAGGTGGCCGCCACGAAGGCGTGCGTGCCGATATCGCCGCCACAGTTCGAGATGCCGGTCCGTTTCGGGTCGGTCCGCCAGGACGCCTGCTGCTGGCCGGATTTTTCGAGGGGCGTGGAGAGCCAGCCCTGGTTGTACCAGGACTCGATCTTGCGGACGTCGCCAATCAAGCCATCCGCCACCATGCACTTGGCGGTCATCATCATCGGGTGGCCGGTATAGGTGTGGGCCAGCACAAAGGGAAGCTTGGTCTTCTTGACCAGCTTGGCCAGTTCTTCGGACTCTTCCACCGACAGGGTCATAGGCTTTTCGCACAGGACGGGAAGCCCGGCCTCCAGGCAGGCCTTGGCGGCCGCAAAGTGGGCGAAATTGGGGGTCGCCACCACGGCATAGTCCAATTCCACCTGCCCGGCCTTCCAGGCCTTCAGCATGGCGGGAATGTCGGGAAAGCCCTGGATGCCCCACTCCTTGGCCGCCTCAAGGGCCGCGGCGGGATCGTGCCTAAGAACGCCGGCCGTCACCTCGCGCGAGCCGTCCAGGCTGGCCGCCCGCATATGGACTTTCCCGAAAAAGCTGCCCGGTCCACCGCCACCGATCATCGCGACTTTGAGTTTCATGGCCTGTCCCCTTTCATGGATTCCTTTAATGAGGCGATTTGTACCGCATTGCGCCGGTTTTATCAAGCCTGCCGGCAGAATTGTTTCGCATTTCCATCCATCTAGGCGCCGCGCTCAGCGGCAGGACTGAACCCCGAACCCATGTTTTCTTACTGTAGCCTCGCACGTTGAGCGCGGTCAACGCTCGCTTCTGTTTAAAAAGGCTATTTTCCGAGCCTCCTCTTCAAGCCGGTTGCGGGGTGAATTACGCCGGACTGTCGATTGGGTTTCCGCCCAATTAATCGCGTCTTGAATCATACGCCAGCGTTCTTGGGCGCTCCAACTTCGCTCACGTTTGCTTTCTTCATTTTTGACGAGGCGGTTCATGTTGTCGATAAAACTTTCTTAAGATCGCGAATGCGGTCGACTTTTTGATCTGCGGGATCGAGACTTAATTGACATTTCAACATGTCCTCGTCCGATAGTCCCTGGTAATTGA
>CAYZVY010000071.1:12409-18433 GCA_964481675.1 uncultured Verrucomicrobiota bacterium | reverse complement strand
AGGCCGCCCTCGAGGACCACATCTTCCGCACCGCCGCCGAGCTGTTCGGCAAGGAAGCGGGCTACTGCCTCGGCCGCGGCGGCGGGATGCACATCGCCGACTTCACGGCCGGCCACCTGGGGTCCAACGCCATCGTGGGCGGCGGCGTCCCGATCGCCACCGGCGCGGCCGTCGCCTGCCGCTACCTCAAGAACGGCAAGGTGGTGCTCTGCTTCGCCGGCGACGGCGCCTACGCCAACGGCGTGGTACTCGAGTCGCTGAACTGGGCGGCCATGGACCAGCTCACCAACCACCTGGCCAAGAGCCACAAGTTCGGCACGCCGGTCATCTACGCCATCCTGAACAACCACTACGGCATGACGCACCGGACCGAGGACGAGGTCATGGGCATCCACACCATGGCCCGCCGCGCCGCCGGCTTCGCCGACAACAACATGCACGCCGAGGTCGTCAACGGCATGAACGTGCTGGCCGTGCGCGACGCCGTCCGCCGCGCCGCCGCCGGCGCCCGCGAGGGCAAGGGCCCCTACCTGCTGGAGCTCTCCTGCTACCGCTTCTACGGCCACTCGCTCAGCGACCCGCGCAACGAGTACCGCCTCAAGGACGAGGAGGAGTCGTGGAAGGCCATCGACCCGATCGTCACCTACAAGGCCGCGCTCCTGGACGCCGGTGTCCTGACCGCGGAGCAGATCGCGGCCGTCGAGACGCGCGTGATCGAGCGCAACGCCCGCGCCTCGGCCCGCGCCGCCGCCTCCCCCGACCCCGTGGCCGAGGACGTGATCAAGTTCATGTATACCGACACGTCGTCCGCCGTCGTGCCGGAGATCTACCAGAACGCGCCCATCGTCAAGAAGGCCCCGGTGATCAAGCGGACCGACGGCCAGCTGACCTACAAGGACGCCATCAAGGAGGCGCTCTTCGAGGAAATGAAGCGCGACGCCCGCGTGGTGGTCTACGGCGAGGACGTGGCCGACTACGGCGGGGCGTTCAAGGTGACCAAGGACCTGCTCGAGGCTTTCGGCCGCGACCGCGTGTTCAACAGCCCCATCTCCGAGGCCGCGATCTGCGGCACCGCCGTGGGCGAGTCCATGGTCGGCTGCCGGCCGGTCATCGAACTGATGTACATGGACTTCGCGCTGATGGCCTCCGACCAGATCAGCAACCAGGCGGCCAAGTGGCACTACATGTCCGGCGCCAAGGTCGAGGTGCCCCTCGTCATCCGCGCCTCGGTGGGCGGCGGCAAGGGCTACGGCGGCCAGCACTCGCAGACGCTCGAGAGCATGTTCGCCCACATCCCGGGCCTCTACGTGGTCTACCCGGCCACGCCCTATGACGCCAAGGGCATGCTCAAGACCGCCATCCGCGACAACAACCCCATCATGTTCGTGGAGTCGCAGCTGCTCTACGGCATCAAGGGCACCGTGCCGGAAGCCGAGTACCTGATCCCGCTCGGACTGGCCGACGTGAAGCGCGAGGGCAAGGACCTGACGATCGTCACGTGGGGCCCGGCCCTCTTTGACGCGCTCAAGGCCGCCGACGCCCTGGCCAAGGACAACGTCAGCGTCGAAGTCGTGGACCTGCGCTCGCTGGTGCCGCTGGACATGGAAACCGTGCTGAAGTCGGTCCGCAAGACCGGCCGCTGCGTGGTGGCCAGCCAGTGCATCGACATCGGCAGCTTCACGGGCGAAATCGCCTCCCGCATCATGATGGACGCCTTCGACTACCTCGACGCCCCCGTCATGCGCGTCGGCGCCAAGAACGGCATCGCCCCGCAGTCGCACATCCTCGAGGCGGCGTTCCTGCCGAACGACAGGGACATCGTCGCCGCGGCCAAGAAAATTCTCTAACCGAAGGAGCCAGCCATGGCCCAGATTCTAGTCATGCCCAAATACGGGCAGACCGTCGAGGAATCGACGATCGTCAAGTGGCGCGTCAAGGAAGGCGATGTCGTCAAAAAGGGCGACATCGTGTTCGAGATCGAAACCGACAAGGCCACCATGGAGGTGGAAAGCTTTTTCGAAGGCACCCTCCTGAAGATCCTCGTCGGTGAAGGGCAGACCGTGCCGGTCTCCTCCCCCGTCGCCTTCATCGGCAAGCCGGGCGAACCGTTGCCGGATCTCGCGTCCCTGCCCAAGCCCGAAGCCGCCGCGCCTGCGGCGAAGCCGGCGCCAAATGCCCCGGTCAGCGGAGTGTCCACTCCGTCCACCCTGTCCATTCCGTCCACCACGTCCACTCCGTCTCCGGCGCCGTCCACGGTATCCTCCGTGCCGGCCGCTCCCCGCCGCCTCTTCTCCTCGCCCCGCGCGCGCGTGCTGGCAACGAGCGCGGCACTGGACGTCAGCCGCATCCCCGGCTCCGGGCCCGGCGGTCGGATCGTGGAGAAGGACGTGCTGGCCTACATGGAGAAGCACCAGGTCTCCGCCATCAGGATCACGCCCGCGGCCAAGCGGAAGGCGATCCAGGCTGGAGTCGACATCCTCACCGTCCGCGCCACGGGCGACGGTGGCCGGATCGTCGAGGCCGACATCGACCGCGCCCTCGAGGAGCGGCCGAAGGCCATGAGCAAGATGCGGCAGATCATCGCCGAGCGGCTCACGCGCAGCACCTCCACGATTCCGCATTTCTACGTGACCGTGTCCGTGGATATGACCGGACTCGTGGGCCTGCGCAAGCAGCTCAAGGACGCCGGCAAGGCCTACACGGTCACGGACTTCATCATGGAGGCCGTGGTCCTGACCCTGGGCGAGAAGCCGGCCTTCAACAGCGCGACCGACGGCAAGACCGTCCGCTGGAACAGCGCCGTGAACCTGGGCATGGCTGTCAGCCTCGAGCAGGGGCTCGTGGTGCCGGTCATCCGCGACGCGGCCCGGCTCTCGCTGGCGGAGCTTCACGACGCCGCCGCGGCGCTGGCCATCAAGGCGCGCGAAGGCAAGCTGCGGCCCGACGAGATGAGCGGCAGCACCTTCACGATCTCCAACATGGGCATGCTGAACGTGGAGAACTTCACGGCCATCATCAACCCCGGCGAGTCGGCCATTCTCGCCGTCTCCAGCACCAGCCCCACCCCGGTCGTTCGCGACGGCAAGGTCGTGGTGCGGGATATCATGAAAATCACCCTGTCGTCCGACCACCGCATCATCGACGGCGCGCAGGCGGCCGGGTTTGCCAATGCCATCAAGACCAAGCTTGAGGATATGGAGCTATGGAAAAGTTTGACGTAGTCGTCATCGGCGGCGGGCCCGGCGGATATCCGGCGGCGATCCGGGCCGCCCAGCTCGGCGCGAAAACCGCACTCGTGGAGCGGGAAGCCCTCGGGGGCACCTGCCTCAACTGGGGCTGCATCCCCACCAAGCTGCTGATCGCGGGCGGCGAACGGCTGGCGGACATCAAGTCGGCCGGCCCATTCGGCATCACCGCCGGATCGGTGGCCTTCGATTACGCGAAGTTGTGGGCCCGGAAGAACGAAGTGGTGGGCCAGCTCAAGGATGGCGTCAGCGGCCTGCTCAAGGCCAACGGCGTCACTGGCATCAAGGGCACCGGCTCGTTCATGGACCGCAACCGGATCGTGGTGTCCGGCGGCCCCAAGGGCCAGCGGCTGCTCGAAACCGGCAAGACGATCATCGCCACCGGCTCCCGCTCGGTCATGCCCCGGCTCTTCCCGGCCAGTCCCCGCATCGTGGACAGCAAGGGCTTCCTCGACCTTCAGGCCCTGCCCGCCCGCCTGATCGTCGTGGGCGGCGGCGTGATCGGCTGCGAGTTTGCCTGCATGGCGGCCCACATGGGCGTGGCGGTGACGATCGTGGAAATGCTGCCCGACATCCTCGAGATCCTGGACGCCGACGTGCGCCGCGAACTCAAGCGGCACATGGAAAAGACCCTCGGCATCCGCATCCTGAACGGCGCGGCCATCGGCGAGATCGCGGATAACGGCACGACCGTCACCGGCAAGGCAGGCGCCGACTCGCTCGAGGCGGAGCTGATGCTGGTGGCCGTGGGGCGCGCCCCCGTGACGGACGGTCTCGGGCTGGAGACGATCGGCATCGAGACGACGACGAGCGGCCACATTCCCGTTGACGACTACGGCCAGACGCGGCTGGCGTCGGTTTATGCCATCGGCGATGTGACCGCCGGCGTGCAGCTGGCGCACCGCGCCACGGCCGAAGGCGTCACCGTGGCCGCCAATGCGGTGACCGGCAAGGCGACAAAACTCGGCCGTCTGGTCCCCTCCTGCATCTTCACCTCGCCCGAAGTGGGGAACGTGGGACTGACCGAGGCGGAGGCCCAGTCCAAGGGCATCGCGGTGAAGATCGGCAAGTTCCCGTTCATGGCGCTGGGCAAGGCCCTGGCGTCGGGCCATCCGGAAGGCTTCGTCAAGTGGGTCGCCGACGCGGCCACCGATCGCCTGCTGGGGGCCCATGCCGTCGGCCACGGCGCCACGGAACTGGTCGCCGAAGCGGGCGTGGCCATCCAGGCGGAGCTGACGGCGCACGAGTTCGGCAACACGATCCATTCGCACCCGACCATGTCGGAAGCGTGGGCGGAAGCGGCGCATGCCGTGCATGGCGCGGCCATTCACATGGTGAACCGGAAGAAGTAAAGAGGGTTCGGGGTTCAGGGTTCGGGGTTCAGTCCAGCCGCTGGGCAAGGCGCACAGATGAAATGGAAATGCGAACGCGGACTCGCAGGAGCTCGTCCCTCCGGATTGCTTGCGCCGTTCGTCCGGAGGGACGAGCTCCCGCGAGTCCATCTTGAGCTGACCTTGCTCATGCGGCCTCGCGGGAGCTCGGCCCTCCGGATAACCAGGCGTTTGCACGACGAAAGAAAGCCATGACTCAACAAGACAAAATCCGCCTCAGAAACCTGGCTTCCCGCTATGCCGAAATCGCCCACGGGGAGCCGATGCGGCAGCGCCGCGAAAAATGGCGCCTGCACAACCGGCTGCAGACCCGCACCTTCCCGTTCCACATCGAGGACAACGGCTCCTACTTCAAGGACCTGACGCCCCCGCTCCAGTGCGAAAGCGACGAGGCCCGCGGCCTGGAATCCCGGCTCCTGCACGACCTTGTCGCCTACGAGAAGATCAACGACGACCGGATCATCCCCGACCGGTTTTTGATCGACTGGGTCACCCCCGTCACCTCCTACTGCGACGAGCTCCAGATCACGCGCGCGGACAACGGCCGCGGCAGCACGCTCGGCTACATGACCAACCACCCCGTCAAGGACATCGACGCCGACTGGGGCAAGCTCAAGAAGCGGACCATCTCTCTCGACCGGGAACGGAGCGAGCGGCAGGCCGCCCTGGCCCGCGAGACCTTTGCGGGCCTTCTTCCCGTGGAGGTGGGGCGCGTCAGTTCGCAGTATTCCGCCGGCATCACCAACCGGGCCGTGCACCTGATGGGCATGCAGGAGCTGTACATGGAGATGGCGGGAAACCCCGACGCCGTCCACCGGCTCTTCACCTTCCTGGCGGAGGACAACCTCGCTCTCGGCCAGTGGGAGGAAGATCAGAACCTGCTCACGCTGAACCACGACGGCAACCAGGGCTACTGCACGGGCAGCTCCCTGTTCAGCGACGAAACGGCCAGGCCGGCGGGCCCGCGGGTGGTCTCGACCGACCGCTGGGGCTACCTGGAGTCGCAGGAGTCCGCCGGCATCTCCGGCGAGATGTTCGACGAGTTCCTGATGCCCCACTTCACCAAGCTTGCGGCCAAGTTCAAGCTCCTGAAGTTCGGCTGCTGCGAGGCCGCCCACCCCCTGATGCCCGCCCTCAAGCGTCTGCCCAACCTGCGCAAGGTTAGCGTCACCCCCTGGTGCGACATGCCCAAGCTCGCGGAATCCTGTCCAAGAAACGTCATCTGGTGCCGGAAGCCGATCCCCCTGAAGCTGTGCGACGAGACATTCAGCCTGGACGAGATGCGGGCCCATCTCCAGGAAACGCTCGACGTCGGCCAGGACTACTTCATCGAGTTCGTCTACCGCGACACCAACCGGCTGACGGGGGCCATGGCGGACCGGGTCGCG
>CAYZVY010000071.1:11128-12309 GCA_964481675.1 uncultured Verrucomicrobiota bacterium | reverse complement strand
TGGTGCGAGATGCGCTTGGCCCGCAGCGGCTCCCACGCCGTGTAGACGTGCTTGCCATGGTCGATGCCCACGTAGCCGCCCACGCCCGGCGACTTGCAGAACGCGCGGGCCTTCTCCTCGGACTCGAACCGGAACGCGCAGACAACGCCGCAATCCCCCTCGGGATCGTTGCTCGGAGCGATCACCAGGCCCGATCCGGCCACGCCCGCTTCCACGGCCTTGCGCACGCGGCGCAGGTCGGCGATGATGCCGTCCATCCGCTGCATCTGGATGCGCGCGATGGCGCCCATCACCTCGTCGGCCCGGTACTGCTGGGCCACGAAAATCGGGATCTGCAGGTCGCCGGCGGCCGGTCGGAACGCGGCTCCGGAATCGTGATAGACAAACGCGGTCTCGTAAATCGTCCGGTCGTTGGTCACCAGCGCGCCGCCCTCGCCACCGGCCGTGATGATCTTGAAATAATTCAGGCTGAACGCCCCGGCGTCGCCCCAGCTCCCCGTGCGCCGCCCCTTGTAGCTGCCGCCGACCATCTGGCACGAGTCTTCCAGCACCTTGATGCCGCGCGCCCGGGCGATGGCCATGATCTTTTCCATGTTGGCGGGCCGGCCCAGCATGTGCACGGGAATGACCGCCTTGGTGTGCGGCCCGATCTTCCGCTCGAAATCGGCGGGGTCAAGCGCCATGGTCTCGTCCACTTCCGCCAGCACGGGAATGGCGCCCACGGTCAGCACGGAGGTGGCGGTGGCCAACCAGGTGTAGGCGGGCACGATGACCTCGTCGCCGGGTCCCACGCCCATGCCCGCGAGGCCGCACACGATGGCGGCCGTTCCGCCGCCGCACATCAGCAGGCCGTAGGTGGTTCCGATCTTCCCGGCCCACTCCTTCTCGAAGCGGTTGACTTCCTGCAGGTGGCCGGCCTTGGGGTCGCCCACGCGGAACAGCTGCTTGGACAGAATGACCTTGGTCACCTCATCGACTTCTTCCTGGCCCATGCGATACATCGGAATCTCCTTGTTTAAAACTGGAGCAAGACTATCACCCGCTTGGGCGGAACGCCATACCGGGATTTATCCTGACTTGTCTTTTCTTATCCTCAACTTCGCCTTGCGCCCGGTCCAGCGGGAGGGCGGCCGGCCGGCGGCGCGGGTGAAAAAGCGGCAGAAATAGGCGGCGGAGCCGAA
>CAYZVY010000071.1:7881-11028 GCA_964481675.1 uncultured Verrucomicrobiota bacterium | reverse complement strand
GCGCGGTGGTGGGCGGGGCGTTCGCTTTCATCGTCGCGCGACAGCGCTTCAAGGAAAAGCGCGGCAGCGGCGGCTTTCAGTTTCGCCACGGCCAGGGGGCTGGTGTCGCCTTTCGAGCAGGCGTCCCAGCTCTGGATCAGGCATTCGGCAAAGGGGCCCTGGATGATGACATGGCGCCGGGTCGTGAGGGTCACGGCCGCGTCCCCCGTCCCGCCCGGCCGCGGCCTGCAGGTGAGTTCGTTGCCGATGATGCGATGGGGTGAACCGAGCCGGAGCCAGAGGTGCCGGCACGCAGGCTGGAAGGGGGAGTAAAAACGATCGTGCGGCGCGCCACGGTCGAAGAGAATGGCCGTGCCGGGCGCCAGGCGGTAGGCGCTGTCGTGCATGCCGTAAAAGCCGCCGCCTTCCAGCGCCAGCATCATTTCGCGGAAATCATGGCGCTCCGTATTGCAGCGCATCCAGGCTACCTGCCGGGGATGGCGCGCCACCGTCGTTTCCGCCGGCTCGAACCCGGTCACCCAGCGCCATGAGACCGGATTCAAGAAACCCGGCGATAACAAGGGCGGAGTATGCGGTTGCGCTTTCATGAAAACATTGTAGCATACACGAAACCTATGAGCGTTCCATCAAAAAGAGGTTGTTCATGAGCGCGGTATTGACCCCTTTCATCGAACGCGGCGAACTGGCGGGTGCGGTCACCCTGGTGGCCGACCGCCATGCCATTCTCGAACTCGACACGTGCGGGTTTGCCGACCTGGCGGCCCGGAAACCCATGCAGCCGGACACGCTGTTCTGGATCGCCTCGCAGACCAAGACCCTGACCGCGGCGGCGTTCATGATGCTGGTCGATGAAGGCAAGGTCCGCCCGGAGAATCCGGCGGAAGCCTACATCCCCGAATTCAAGGAATTGCGCGTGGCCGAGCCGCAGGCGGACGGATCGATCGTGCTGCGCAAGCCGAAAACAACGGTCACGCTGCGCCATCTGCTCAGCCACACCAGCGGCCTTCCGTTCCGGTCCTACATGGAGGAGCCGATCCGCGACATCATGCCGCTCTGGCTATCCGTCCGGAGCTACGCCAGCTCCCCACTGGCCTTTGAACCGGGGGCCCAATACCAGTATTCCAATGCGGGCATCAACACCATCGGGCGGATCATCGAACTGGTTTCGGGGCTGTCCTATGAAACCATCCTGATCAACCGGCTGCTGAAACCGCTCGGCATGACCGATACCGTCTTCCGACCCGACGACGCCCGGATGAACCGGCTGGCCAAGGCCTACAAGCCCGGGGCGGACGGCAAGAGCCTGGATGAGACGACCCTGACGCAATATTCGCAGCCGTTCGGCGATCCGCGGCGGCAGGCCGTGCCCGGGGGCGGCTTGTTCTCCACGGCCCGGGACGTGGCCCGCTTCTGCCAGATGATGCTGAACAAGGGCGAACTGGACGGCACGCGCTACCTGTCCGAGCAGGCGGTGGCGGACATGACCCGCAAGCAGACGGGCGACGCGGTCAAGACCGGCTATGGGTTCGGCGTGGAGACGGACGGCACGACCTACGGGCACGGGGGCGCCTTTTCCACGTTCATGCGCATCGATCCCGCCCGGGGGCTGGCCTTCGTCTTCCTGGTCCAGCATGCCGGCTTCCCGGGCAACGGGGGCGACTGCCGAGATACGTTCCTGAAAGACGCGCGCGACCGATTCGGCGCCCATCGATGATTGACTATGTAAAATGACCGTTGCATAATCCGTTCATGAATATACCCCTTTTTTACGGCCCCCTACCCCTCGCCAGCGTCGGCAGCCTCATCATTTCGTTCAACCAGTCCGACGGCATCGGCAAAGCCATCATCTATATTCTCATCGTCATGTCCATTGTGGCCTGGTCCATCATGATCTCCAAATGGATGGAGATGAAAAAGACCCTGCTCCTGACCACCCAGTTCATGGAAGCCTACGGCCAGCAGGATCATCCCTTCTCCATGTATGCCCTCCGGAAACGGTTCATGTCCAATCCGCTTTACGTCATTTACCTGGCGGCGGCAAAGGAGGCGTCCTTCATCAATTCGGAAGACACTGGCGCCCCGTCCTCCCCGACCGGTCCGGCGATGGCGAATCTCGACCGTATCCGCTTCACCGCCTCCCAGATGGACATCATCCGCCGGTCGGCGGACCGGGCCTCGTCGGATCAGGCCCTGATGCTGGAGGACAAGATGCCGCTGCTGGCCATCTCCATCAGCGCGGCCCCCTTCCTGGGCCTCCTGGGCACGGTGTGGGGCGTGCTGGACGCCTTCGTGAACATGTCCACCAACTTCGGCGGCGCCCTGCTGGCCGCCGTGGCGCCCGGCATCTCAGGCGCGCTGCTGACCACCGTGGTCGGCCTGTTCGTGGCCCTGCCGTCGGCCATCGGCTACAACCTGATCGTGACCGACATCAAACGGATCTGCGTGCACATGGATTCATTCTCGGATGAACTGATGGCCGACCTGCAATCCACCTGCGCCAGACGGGAGGGTTAGCGCATGGCCCGCAAAGCCGCTTCACGAACGCTCGTCCAGCTCAGCGAGATCAACATGACCCCGCTGATGGACCTGACGTTCCTGCTGCTCATCACCTTCATCATCACCTTTCCCCTCGTCGAGCAGGGCATCCCCGTGAACCTTCCCAAGGGAAAGGTCAAGGAACTGCCCGACAAGAAGACCGCCACGCTTTCCGTCAACGCCAAGGGCGACGTCTTTATCGACAAAACGCTCGTTCCGAAAGGCACCCTGGCCAGGGAACTCGCCGCCATGAAGGTGAAGAACGAAGACCTGACCGTGCTGGTGCGGGCCGACGAGAAACTCGATTACGGCAAAGTGATCGAGGTGCTCAAGGTCATCTACGATTGCAAGATCACCAAAATGGCCCTTGTGACCAAGGGCGTGGATTAAGGCCATGTCCGCTCAACCCAAATTCCCTTTCACCGTCAGCATGGTGACGATCGTCCACGTCCTGGTGGTCGGTCTTCTGATTGTGGTGGGGGCCAACAGTTGCATACACCGCAAGGTTCAGCCCGAGGTGATGCCGGTTGAATTCATCGTGGCGGTGGACGACGGTCCCGAGATGACGGAACCCGTCAAACCCGTAGATGCCGTCCCCGAGGTCAAGCCGCC
>CAYZVY010000071.1:0-7781 GCA_964481675.1 uncultured Verrucomicrobiota bacterium | reverse complement strand
CCCATTGAACTGGGCCGCCGGGTTGTGACGGCTCCCAATAAGAACCCGCCGCCCCCCGGAATCCGGCTTTCGCCCGAAGAGATTCAGCGCCGCCTGGCCCTGGGCGCCACGCCGGGAAACCGGAACCTGATGCCCGAAGGCGATACGCTTGACTACGAGGTCATCCGGCGCCAGCTTTACAAGGCCTGGGCACAGCCTGGCTCCGTTCCAAACCAGGTGAAGGCGGAAGTGGAAATCCGGATGAACGCCGCCGGCACCATCATCAGCCGCCGCATGCTGCGCGCCTCAGGGAACGCCGTCATGGATCGATCCGTCATGGATGCGGTGCAGTCGGTTTTCCGGATCGATGGACTGACCCCGGGATTTATCGATCGCAAGAGCGGCCGGGTGACCATCACCTTCGAGCTGACCACCGGCGCCGGCTGATATCAGGCGGGCGGAAGCGGCTTGGGCGTCCACGTGGACAGGAAGTAGATTGCCAGCATGGCGTCGAGCTTTTCCGGAGCGCCCTGCTTCAGGAGATCGAGGTACCAGGTCCCCACCCCGAACTGCTTGTCATGCCAGATCAGCACTTCGACAAACACTTCGGCGTCTCCGCCATATGGGATGCCATATTTCATGCTCGCCAACCGAATGGCCAGATCGAGAGACTGGTTCACACAGGCGGCATAATCGCGCAGCAGAAACGCCGACTCCAACTGCTCCAGTTTGGCGACAAGGGTCTGGTCCGGAGCGCCAGAGTCTTCCCGCGCCGACTCCAGGACCACCTCTTTCATGCGCGCCAGCAGCTTCCCCATCATCTCGCCGTAAGCCAGGCGCTCGGCATGCAGGACGCGGTAAAATTCACCGGGCGTGCCCAGCAGATCGCCCACGGCGCAGCCCATGGACTGCTTCAGCACGGAATTGCGCGTCTCGCGCATGCGCGGCAGGATCTTGAAAATGGCATCCATCTCGCCCAGGCGGGCCAGCGCTTCGCTCGATGCTGAAATCACTTTCTCGTGCCGGCTGGCATACAGCAGATCCAGCAGATTCTGCACGGCCTGCTTGTTGCCAATGATGCCCAGCGTCCGGGCGGATTCCGCCTGGATGGCGGGATCCTCATCGGATAACTTCCGGATCAGGGCCGAAACCGTCCGGGGATCCTTCGACTTGCGCAGGGCCTTAACGATTTCCGGAGTCATGACGGATTCAGCGTCCTCGAGCTTGGCGAGCAGGCCTTCGATGGCCTCGGGGCTGCCGATCCGCCCCAGGGCCATGGCGGATTCCTCCCGCACGTCGGCATCGGGATCGTCCAACTGGGTGATCAGGTCGGAAACGGCAATGGCGGTGCGGGAATCGCCGAGCTCCCGGATGGCCTTCGCCTTGCGGCCGGGTTCCGGCGACGACTGCAGCACGTGCAGGTTGAACATGTTGGTGACCATGCGCATGGGGTTGCCGGTGACCAGGCCCAGGATGGCGTTGCGGAAGGAGAGTCCGGAATGGGGATCCTGCAGCCGCAGATGCAGGGGCACCAGCACCAGCCAGACGATCCCGACCTGGAGTATCACCAGGACGTGGAAGTAACTGACAGTATCCCCCATCGGCAGGTTGAACGGCACGGGATGCGCCAGGAAGAACTCCCGGTAGGTGTCGGTGAGATAGCCGCCGAGAAAGGAACCCGCCGCGGCCATCAGGCTGATCCCGCCTTGAAACAGGGCAATCGCCAGCGTCCGGTGCTCTTCGGGTGCCTTGGAGGTGATGAGGGTGGTGTGGCAGGTGCCGATCAGGGCCCCGCAAATGCTGCAGGGGACATTCACGATGATGAGCAGGACAATGGACTGCGGCAGGTGGTATGAGCCCATAAAAGGGATATGGAACGACAGCAGGCCGTCCCGCATGAAGAACCAGACCAGCACAATGGCGCCGAAGACGATCAGGGAGACGGCGGACAGGGTGCGGGGGCCCATCCGGTCGACCACGAGCCGCGCCACGAAGGCGCCCAGAATGCCCCCCACCCCGGCCGCCACCGCTGAATAGGACAGGTGGCTGTAGGTGACGTTGTAGGCCTCCTTGAGGAAGATGCTGCTGAAGGGGGCCGACACGTAAATCGCAAAATTCCAGAGGCCCACGCACATCATGACGCGCACGAATTCCCGGTTTTTCAGGGGAATAAGCAGGGCGCCGAAAGTGGGTCGCTCCGTGTGGCGGAACGGCACCGGCTCCAGGACGTGGTTATGGACAAAGACATCGGAAATGCCGGCCAGAACGGCAATCATGAAAACAATGATAAAGCCCATCAGTCCCAGCAGGGAGAGATCGGTTGGAAAGCGGTCCATGACCCAGCCGTAAACAAAAACGGCCACCAGCATGGATCCGTAGACAAAGGCGTTCCGCATGGCCCAGAACCGGCCGCGCAGATGGTCGGGAAGGAAATCGGACATCCAGCTCAGCCAGGGAGCGCTTCCCATGCTGCCAAACACGGCGCTGATGCCCAGCGAAATGATGATCAGCACCGGCAGGTGCGGCATCAGGCCGGGGCAGATCGTGGCGGCCAGCAGCAGGAGGATGGGAATGACGATCCAGAGCAACCGGTGGATCAGGATGTTCCAGAACCACATGCCCTTGCGCTGAGGCATCCGCTCGGTCATCAGGGCGCTGAAAACCTGGAAGACGCCGGCCATCAGGGCGACGGTGGACAGCAAGCCCACCAGCTTCCCGCTGGCGTGCAGGCGCTCCATCAGCATGGAAAGCGGCATGCCGCCGGCGGTCGCAAAGACCATCGCGCCGATGATCGCGATATTGCTCAGGGACATGCCGGTGCGCAAATCGCGTTCGGTGATGACCTTGCCGGTCGTTGAAACCCGGGCATCGTTAGGGGTGGACATGAATGACGCGAAACCCGGGCCGGTCAGCGAATGACCCGGGCACCTTTCCCCTTCATGACGGCTTCGACTTCCTTCAGGGTGGCCATGCTGGTGTCGCCGGGCGTGGTCATGGCCAGGGCGCCATGGGCGGCCCCGTACTGCACGGCTTCTTCGGCGCCTTTGCCGGCCAGGAAGGCATAGATCAGGCCAGAGGCGAAACTGTCGCCGCCGCCGACCCGGTCGTAAATCTCCAGGTTCTCCCGCATCATCGCCTCGTGGAACTGCCCGTCGGCATAGACGATGGCGCTCCAGTCGTTCACGGTGGCGGTCTTGGCATTCCGCAACGTGGTGGCGACCACCTTGAAGTTGGGGAACATCCGGATCGCCTCGGCGATCATCTTCTTGAAATTGGACGGATCGAGGTTCGAGATGTGGGCGTCCATGCCCGGCACCGCGAAACCGAGGGCGGCGGTGAAGTCCTCCTCGTTGCCGATCATGACGTCGACCAGGGGGGCGATCCGGCGATTGACTTCCACCGCGCGGGCGGTTCCGCCTTGCGACTTCCAGAGCGAAGCGCGGAAGTTCAGGTCGAACGACACGACCGTGCCGGCCTCCTTGGCCGCGGTGATGCACTCGATGGTGGCTTCGGCGGTGGTAGCGGAAAGCGCGGCGAAGATGCCGCCGCAATGCAGCCAGCGGACCCCCTCCTCCTTGAAGAGCTTCTTCCAGTCGAAGTCACCCGGCTTGATCTGCGAGGCGGCCGAATGGCCGCGGTCCGAGCAGCCTACCGCCGCCCGGATGCCAAAGCCTTTTTCGGTGAAATTCAGGCCCACGCGGGAGTCGCGGCCGATGCCGTCAAAGGGGACCCACTTCACATGGCTCAGGTCAACCCCGCCCTGGAGCATCAGGTCCTCGAGCAGGTGGCCGACGTCGCTGTCGACGATGGCCGTGGCCACGGTGCCGGTCAGCCCGAAGCAGCGCTTCAGGCCGCGCACGACATTGTATTCGCCGCCGCCTTCCCATACGCGGAATTCGCGGGCGGTCCGGATCCGGCCGTCGCCCGGGTCCAGCCGCAGCATCACTTCACCCAGCGCGGCGGAATCCCACTTGCACTGGCTCTTCGGCTTGATGGTGAGCGCCATGTTACTTGCCTCCCCGGATCTGTCCGATCAGGGCCATGGTTTCGGAAATACGGGCGGCCATGCCCTTATAGTCGGAAGCCTTCAGCAGGTCCTTGGTGATCAGGTTGGAGCCCATGCCTACGCAGGCCACGCCGGCGCCAAACCATTCCTTGAGCGAGGCCGCGGTGGCCTCGACGCCGCCGGTCGGCATGATGGTGGTCCAGGGACAGGGGCCGAGAACGGATTTGACGAAGGTCGGGCCGCCGACGGATTCGCCGGGGAACACCTTGACGATTTCGCAGCCGAGCTCCTCGGCCTGGGAAATTTCGGACGCGCTGCCGCAGCCGGGGGCGTAGGCCACCTTGCGGCGGTTGCAGGCTTTGGCCACCTCGGGGTTCAGCACGGGGCCGACCACGAAAGAAGCGCCGCAGTTGATGTAGAGGGAGGCTGTTCCCGGATCGACCACCGAGCCCACGCCCAGCACCAGCTGCGGATAGGCCTTGGCGCAATGCTTTTCGAGAGCCGAGAAGACTTCCCACGCATGATCGCCGCGGTTGGTGAATTCGAGGATCGGGCAGCCGCCCTCCGCGCAGGCGCCGGCAACCGCCTTGGCCACCTCGAGATCCGGGCTGTAAAACACCGGCACCAGGCCGGTCTTTATCATGGTGTTCAACACTTGGAGCCGCTTGAATCGCGCCATGATCTGTCTCCTTAAACGGAAAGGGTGGAGATGTGGTTCAGCAGCAGAGCCTGGGCCTCGACCAGCTGCTTGTTCTTCAGATGATCCACGACCTGACGATAAATAGGCCCGGACTTGCAGGTGAATTTCTTCTTGGTTTTTTCCTGGTACAGGCGGAGATACTGGATCACCGTCGTCCCGAAGAAGGCCACCCCCGTGCTTCCGCAAACCAGCAACAACTTGCGGATGAACTCGATTTCGGCATGGGACAGCACGCCATCGGCATCGGCCTTGGAGGCCAGCGTGCCGAGCTCGGGGAATTCGGAGGCCGGGATCGAGGCTCCGGCCAGGGACAAGGCGCCCGCGATCATGATCGACCAGGTGCGCATGATGACGGCCGGTTCCATGGAGCCGAGCATCCAGTTGAACGTCACAATCTCGGACAGGCGGTCGTTGTCCATCAGTCCCACGGTCAGCCCGCGCCGCGGCGCCGCCCGGATGATGCCCAGGTAGCCGAGCGACTTGGTCGCTTCGCGCACAACCACCCGGCTCACGCCAAACATCTCGGCAAACTGCTGTTCCGTGGGAAGCCGGTCCCCGGTCTTCATCCCCTGGTCGAGGATGTAATCCTTGATCCGGGAAGCGACCAGTTCGCCCAAAGTCTTTTTTGTCACCGCTAAAGACATATATATTACCCTTGCTGTTATTGTGTAAAAACGGTCTATATGATGCCGAATGGTTAGTTTATTTCAAGCTATTTCTACTACAAAATGAGTATATGATTCTTAAAGATGAGAATATAGTTGTTGTAACTAATTGCACTGCAACATATTACATCATAATATCAATCCAAACTTTCAAGAAAACCGGGGGGTAACTTGGCGGCAAACACCTGGGCAATGCCAGGTGTGGCGTTATATATTGCATACCGATTATCAGTTGTGAGGTAGGGATGGGTGTGGGTGCACTGGTTCCCGCCCCCCAGGGCGAAGGTGTTGCGGACGAGAATGCGAATCTTACCGGTACGTAAACTACCCACAATCAGGCTGACCGGCTGGAGCGCGCCATTCACAAAAAGGCCGGGACCGATCTGTGAATCGGCAATGAAATAGCGGCCGCACCTGGAGACGGAGACATGGTTGCAGAAGTGGTCCGGTGCATCGATGCACTGCGGTTTCTCATCGCCGGGAGCGGCGATAAACAGGTTGCCCATCGGAAAACGCGCATCGTGTTTCTGGTGATACGGATCGGGGCGGTCGCACGCCACCGAGAAGAAGACCTTGCCGGTGTCCGCGACAAAACATTCGTGGCCGGTGCAGGTAGCCGTCACGGGCTGACCCACGGGAATCGGCTTCAGGTTGCGGCCATCGCTGTCAATGACGAACAGCGTGGTGCCCTTGTGCGCCTGGCTGCGATCGATGCTGCCATCCGGATTGAGCCGCCACCCCCGGTTATTCTGGACCAGGATCTGACGCCCATGAATCGGATTATACTGCAAATGCGGGTTGCAGATTTCGGGATGCTCCAGGATCACGGTCCGCGTCTTCTTCACCAGATCCAAGTGAAAGATCTGGAAGACTGGCGAGCCGGGCCCGGTCAGCCGGGTGGTCATGCCCAGCACATAGCGCTGGTCAGGCGTCACGGACGATGCGGCCAGGGGCGCATTCGGGTCCTCCTCGGCATAGACTTCCTTCTGCTCCAGCGTCTCCAGCGACAGGCGCATCAGCTTGCGCTCGGGCGTCCAGTAATAGAGCAGGCCGCTCCAGGCGTTATTGAAAACGCCGCGGACGCCTTTTGACTTCCGCACCGCCATCGTGATCTTCAGGGTATCCAGCTCGTGGACCAGCAGCGAGCCTTCCTCGTCGAAACAGAAATCCTGGCAGCGGGCAATGATGATCCGCTTCCCGTCGGCCGAGCAATACGGCTGCTCGCCGTAAATGTTGTTGCTGACGGCGGCCGCGCTGGTCAACTGGATGATGCGCGCCCCGCTGTCCGGGTCGTCCATCAGATCGCACGATTCGTGGGCCCACTGGATTGGCATAACGGCTCCTTGTTGGCGGGCAGTATAGGCGGTCGCGGTTTGCATGAAAAGCTTCAATGCGCCTGTCCCCCGTGGTACGGGTCTTCTGACCCGTGTCCCCATAGGCATTCCCATCTTCAGGGGACACGGCCTGGAAAGGCCGTGCCACGCCGTTCAACCCCGCACACAACCCCGCACACAACGCTTGCACCCGTCCCCGAAACGGACTATCATCGGGCCATGAAAGATCGCGACCGTTACCGGGGATCCTTGCTGGGCCTCGCCGCCTGCGACGCCCTGGGAACCACCCTCGAATTCAAGCGCCGCGGCACCTTCACCCCCCAGACCGACATCACCGGCGGCGGCCCGTTCCGGCTGAGCAAAGGCCAGTGGACCGACGACACCTCCCTCGCCCTCTGCCTGGCGGAAAGCCTCATCGAAAAACGCGCGTTCGATCCCGCCGACCAGCTTGAGCGCTACACGCGCTGGTTCCGCCACGGCCACCTCAGCTGCACCGGCCGCTGCTTCGATATCGGCAGCACCACGCGGGTGGCCCTCGACCGCTTCGAGCAGACACACGAGCCCTACTGCGGCTCCCCCCACCCCGAAACCGCCGGCAACGGCAGCATCATGCGCCTCGCGCCGGTGCCACTGTTCTTCGCGTCCGATGCCGCGCTGGCCATCGACCGCTCCGGCGACAGCTCCCGCACCACCCACGGCGCCCGCACCTGCATCGACGCCTGCCGCTTCCTGGGCGCGCTGATCGTCGGCGCGCTCCAGGGCGTGGACAAGAAGACACTGCTCTCGCCCTTCTTCACCCCCCTCCCCGGCTACTGGGACCAGCACCCCCTCTGCCCCGAGATCAAGCGCGTCGCCAGCGCGACCTATGCCGGCAAGAAAATCGACGCCATCAAGGGCAGCGGCTACGTGGTCGAATCCCTGGAGGCGGCCCTGTGGTCGTTCCACCGCACCGACGACTTCCGCACCGGCGCGCTGACCGCCGTCAATCTGGGCGACGATGCCGACACCACTGGCGCCGTGTACGGCCAGCTGGCCGGCGCCTTCTACGGGCTCGAGGATATCCCGGAACGCTGGCAGCAGATCATCGCCCAGAGCGA
>CAYZVY010000070.1:2363-18508 GCA_964481675.1 uncultured Verrucomicrobiota bacterium | reverse complement strand
GGTGAAGCCGGGGTCGTTCTGCTGGGTGGAGACGAAGGGGAAGGCGCCGGGGCGGATGCCGTTGACGCGGATGTTGCGCGGGGCGTAGTGGACGGCGAGGTAGCGGACCATCTGCTCCACGGACGCCTTGCCGGCGCCGTATTCGATGGGATTGGGATTCATGGGGGCGACGTAGATGCGCGGGTCGGGGCTGATGAAGCCGTACATGGAGGAGAAGAGCACGATGCTGCCGGGGCCGGTCATATGGGAGGCGGCTTCGCGGGCGAAGAGGAAGGCGCCGGTGATGTTGACGTGGTTGGCCTCGTCGAATTCCGGGCCCGACAGGTCGTCGACTTTCTTGCTGATGCTGCGGAAGGCCATGTAGACGGCGAGGTCGAGCTTTCCGAAAAGGGAAACGGCCTTCGCCACGCACGCGCGGATGGAGGCCTCGTCGCGGGCGTCGGCGTGCATGGTTTCCACCCGCGCGCCGGCCTTGGCGCGCGCCTTCACGGCGGCGGCGCAGGGGGCCAGGGTCTCGTCCTTGAAATCCGCCACCAGGACGTTGGCGCCCTGTTCGGCGAGCCCGCCCGCCACCTGGGTGCCCAGGTATCCCGCCCCGCCCAGCAGCAGCGCCGATTTGCCCGTGAAATTGAACATGTTGGCTCCTTTGAATGGGTGATTACCATAACAAAGGATTCATTCCATTGTCGAGCCGCTAACCCACTCCGGATTGGGGGCCGGGATCCTGGCCTCCATCGAATCGCGCCAGGCGCGCAGAAGCGCGTGCAGGCGGGCGGTCACATTGGGAAGGGCCGCCGCCAGGTTGCGGGTTTCGCTGATGTCGTCGGCCAGGTTGTACAGCTCGAGCCGGCCATCCTCATAGAATTCGATTAGCTTGTAGTCGCCGCTGCGCACGGACGAGCCCGGCGCGCCGCCCTGGTTGCCGTAGTGCGGGTAGTGCCAGAAGATGGCCTCGCGCTCCAGCTCGGTTGCGCCCTCCAGCAGAGGCAGGAAGCTGATGCCGTCCGTGTGCCGCTCGGGCTGCAGGGGCAGGCCCGCCGCCTCCAGCAGGGTAGGGAAGAAGTCCGGGCTGGTGACCGGCGCGCCGCAGACGGAGCCCGGCTTCACGCGGCCGGGCCAGCGGACCAGCAGCGGCACGCGCACGCCGCCGTCGTACATCCAGCCCTTGCCCTCGCTGAGCGGCGCGTTGCAGGTGGGCGACCCTTCGGAGGTGGCCAGCCCGCCGTTGTCGGAGGTGAAGAGGACCATCGTGTTGTCGGCCACGCCCTCGTCGTCCAGCGTCTTGAGCAGCCGGCCGATATTCCAGTCGAGGTTCGCCATCATGGCGGCGTAGACGGGGTCCGACTGGATCCGCCGCCGCTGGACGCGCAGGTGCATCTTGTTGGTCGTCTTGAAGGGCTCGCCCTCCTCGATCGCCTTCAACCCGTCGAGCCCCATCGTTGTGGCTCGTTTCCGGGAACGCCTGACGGCGTCTTTCTTAGCCTGGATGGGGGTGTGCACGGCGTAGTGCCAGAAATTGAGGAAGAAGGGGCGGTCGTCGCGCTGCTGGATCAGGCCGATGGCCTTGTCGGTGAGATAGTCGGTCAGGTAAGTACCCGGCGGCGCATTTTCCTTCGCCAGCGCCTCCACCGGCCAGGGCGCGAAGTAGCGGCCCGGCGCGCCCGAGGTGCCCCCGCAGATGTTCTTTTCGAAGCCGCGCTCCTGGGGAAACGCGCCGGAGCCGCCCAGGTGCCACTTGCCCACATGCCACGTGGCATACCCGCCGTCGCGAAGGGATTCGGCCACCGTCGCCACCCCGGCGGGGAGCTGCTTCAGGTAGGGAACTTCGACGAGTTTTCCCCGCAGCGGGTGAAGCTTGCCGCCCCAGTCGATCCAGTCGGTGATGCCCACGCGGGCGGGATACTGGCCGGTCATGAGGCTGGCCCGCGTGGGCGAGCAGACGGGGCAGGCGGCGTAGCCGTCGGTGAACATCATGCCCCGTTTAGCCAGGCGGTCCAGGTTGGGGGTCTTGTAAAACGTGCTGCCGGTGCAGGCCAGGTCCGCCCAGCCCAGGTCGTCGATCAGGATGAGGACTATATTGGGGCGCATTATTCCGTCTCCGTCTTTTGCCGATCGTGAAGAGGGTTCAGGGTTCGGGGTTCAGGAAAGGGCGCCCGGTCTGATCCGAGACACCGAACGTCGAACCTTGAACTCGCAACATAGAACTTCCAACGTTCAGAGCTCAACTTCATCTGGTGCCTTCGCCAGTGGCGGACCCGAACCCCGAACCCTGAACCCTGTCCCCCTCTTCAACCGGCTCTGAACATCTGGCCCACGCGCTTGCCGAGGATGCAGCCGGCCCAGAGGAGGCCCGCGCCGAGCATGGCCATGGCCCAGGCGCCCAGCGCGGCCGCCACGTTGATGCCGTTGTCGAGGCCGTCCATGAGGGCGTAGATCGCCTTGGTGAGCGGGTAGAACTTGTCGGTTTGCGCCAGGATCAGGCTGTCGGACACTTCCAGCATGGAGAAGGAGAAGCACAGGATGCCGCCGGCCAGCAGGTTGGCCGAGATGAGCGGCAGCGTGATGCGCTTGATGACGCGCCAGGGCGAGGCGCCCAGGTTGGCCGCAGCCTCCTCGTAGGTGCGGCTGACCTGTTCCAGGCCGGCGTGGGCGGCCCGCACCATGAACGGGAGGCGGCGGATGGAATAGCCGGCCGCCAGCAGGATGAGCGGGTTGGTGCGGGGATCCATCATCGTGCCTTTGAAGGTCGAGCCGAACACGCCGAGGTAGCCGAAGGCGATGACCAGGCCCGGGACGGCCAGCGGCAGCATGGCCAGCGAGTCGAGCCAGTCGCTGGCGAAGGCGCGGCGGCGGACGCAGAGCCAGGCGACGCCGAATCCGAGGACCACGTCCAGCGCCGTGGCGGCCAGGGAGAGGCCCAGGCTGTTGAGCAGCGCGCCGCGGGTGAGGTCGGAGTTGAGGGCGCGGCCGAAGAAGTCGAGCGTCCAGCCTTCCGGCAGCACGGTCAGGAACCAGCGCTTGCTGACGGCCAGCAGGAGAACGCTGATGTGGGGCAGCACGGCCACCGCCAGCAGGGTTCCGAGGCCCAGCCAGGCCAGGATCGTGCCCGCCGCCTTCAGCCGGGGCTCCTGCCGCCCCACGCTCAGCCGGCCGAGGGTGGAGACGTTGCGCTGCTTCGACGTGAGCCGCTTGCCGACCCAGAAGCCGAGCACGGCGACGGCCAGCACGAACACCACCTGGGCGTAGGCCGCCGGGTTTGTTCCGATTTCGGCAATGCCGTTGTAGATCATCACGGGCAGCACGCGCCGGACGCCGAACACGAGCGGCGTGCCCAGCTCCGTGAAGGACCACACGAAGATCAGCGCCATGCCGGCGAACAGGCCGGGGGCGGCCAGCGGCAGGGTCACGCGGCGGAACACGCGGCCCGGCGAGGCGCCGAGGTTGGCCGCGGCCTCCTCGAGCGAGGGATCGATGTTGGCCAGCGCCGCCACGAGGTTGAGGTAGAGGATGGGGAACAGGTGCAGCGTTTCCAGCAGCACGATGCCCGTCAGCGGGAAGGCGCCGAACCAGTCCACGGGGCCGTCCGCCAGCCCGAGCTTGACGGCCAGCGTGCTCAGGGCGCCGGCGCGGGCGAACAGGATCTTCATGCCCACCGCGCTCACGAACGGGGGCAGGATCATGGGCAGCAGCAGGGCGCCGCCGAACCAGGCCTTGCCCAGGAAGTCGCGCCGCGCGAACAGCCAGGCCAGCGGCAGCGCCACCGCGGTGCAGGTGAGCGTCACCAGCACGGCGATCAGGAAGCTGTTCCCCATGGCCTGGAGCACGGCCGGGTTCTCGAACAGGTGCCTCAGGTAGAGCGAGGTCAGGCCGCTCTTGTCGTAGACGGCCTTCACGAACACGTGCACGAGCGGCCAGACCAGGAACGCGCCCAGGAACGCGGTCACCCCCAGGACCAGGGGCAGGCCCAGGAGCGAATCCATCAGGTTAACCCGCTTGCCGCCGCTCATGGCTCATCCCGGGAGAGAAGAATGGTTTCGGAGGGGGCGGCCGCCCACTTGAGCGTGCGCCCCTCCAGCGTGGCGGGGGTGAGCCCCACGCGGTTGAGGAGCGTGGCCCGCAGCGGCACGCCGGAGACGTCGAGGTGCGCGGCGATCGTGGCGCCCACCATGCGCGCCTTTGTGACCCGGGCTTCGAACACGTTGTCCCCCGGCGCGACGGGCAGGTCGCCCGCCAGGCCGAGCGGCCGCAGGTGCTCGGGCCGGATCATCACCCGCGCCGAGCCCTGCACCGCCACGGAGGCCGTGGCGGCCAGGGGGCCGAAGGGGCCGAGCACCGCGGCGGCCGCGCCGGCGGCGGCGGGCTCCTGAAGCGAGGCCTCGAACACGTTCGCCTCGCCCAGGAAGCTGGCGCAGAACGCGTTGGGCGGCCGGTGATAGAGCTCCGCCGGCTTGCCGAGCCCCAGGATGCGGCCCCCGCGCATGACCGCCATGCGGTCGGCCAGCGACAGCGCCTCCACCTGGTCGTGGGTGACGTAGACGAAGGTGATGTCGGTGCGCGCGTGCAGGGCCTCGATTTCCTCGCGCATCTCGTGGCGGAGCTTGGCGTCGAGGTTGGACAGCGGCTCGTCGAGCAGGACCAGCCGCGGGTTGAGCACCAGGGCGCGCGCCAGCACGACGCGCTGCTGCTGGCCGCCCGAGAGCTGGCCGGGGGTGCGGGCGCCCAGGCCGGCCAGGTCGACCTTCGCCAGCGCCTCCTCCACCCGGGACGTGCGTTCCGTTTTTGGAACACGGCGCTCGACCAGGCCGAAGGCGACGTTTTCCGCCACGGTCAGGTGCGGCCAGAGGGCGTAGCTCTGGAACACCATGGGAGCGCCTCGCTCGTGCGGGGGCAGGGTGGCGATGTCGGTTCCGTCGAACAGGATCCGCCCGGAGTCGGCCTTTTCGAGGCCGGCCAGGATGCGCAGCAGGGTGGTCTTGCCGCAGCCGGAGGGGCCGAGCAGGAAGAAGAGCTCGCCGGGCCGGATCTCGAGGGAGACGGCGTCGAGCGCCCGGACGGCGCCGAAGGATTTGGAGACGGAGTCGATGGTAATGGCGGCGGGGGTCAAGGCTGGGGTTCCTCCTTTGCGAGGGACCGGTAGCGGGCATCCGCCTGCTTCGCCCAGTCCCGCATCACATCCTGGCGTTTGCGGGGATCTTTCCAGACCGCGATCAGGTCGTTCAGTTCGGCTTCGGTCACGGGCGGGGCGCACAGGCGGGCGACCTCGTCGGGTTTCGAGCCCCGGTCGATGATCTGTTTCCAGGCGGTGCGCAGGCCCTTGTGCGCGTCGATCAGCCACACGCCGCACATGTCCTTCAGCACGTTGGAGCGGCGGGATCCCTTTTCGGTGTCATAGGTCATTGCGGCGGGCATCAGGTAGGGGTTGGCGGCCGGGGCGTCGGGCTCCGCGAAGGAATCGGGGCGGGCGGGCATGCGGTGAAGGGAGTTCAGCTGGCCGTTCGTGCCCGCCGGCTGGAAGAGGATCCGCTGCCCTTCGGGGGAGAGGGCGAAATCCACGAACAGGCGCGCGCCCTCGCGGTTCGGGGCGCCGCGCAGGATGCCGATGGCGTCCGGGTTGATGAGGGTGTGCATGGCGGGAAGGGAGAAGGCCAGCCGGCCTCCGCCCACGATCTCGATGACGGTCTGCGCATACTGGTCGATGGCCATGCCGGCGGCGATATCGCCGGCGGCCACTTCGCGCGGCACGGTGCCGCCGCTCTCCCCGAAGGAGCGGACGTTGCCGCAGATGCGGGTGATGAGGTTCCAACCGGCTTTGTAGCCGTAGGCCTGGAGGATGATTTCGTTGCACATGTGCACGGAGCCGGAGGAGCGCGGATCGCCGGAGCCGACCCAGGAATAAAACTCGGGCCGGCCCAGCGCGGTCCAGGTCAGGGGCTCGGGCAGACCGAGCCGCCCCAGGAGCGGGCGGTTGTAGAGGATGCCGAAGCCGCTGAGGGCCACGCCGTACCAGGTGCCCGCGGGATCGCTCACGGGCGTCCCGGCCACGGTGAGGGGGAAGTTGGTGATGGAGGCGGGCATGGGATTCGGCGGCACGAGCCAGTTCTGGCGGCTGGCATCCAGGTAGGGGTCGATGCCGCCGCCGAAGAGGAGGTCGACGCCGCTCGATTCGGGATTGGCGGCGAAGCGGGATTCCAGCTCCTTGAGCATTTTGGAGGTGCCGCCCACGTCGAGCCAGACCACGACGACGTCCTGCGTGTGGCGTTCGCGCATCCAGGCGCGGAAGGCGCGGGAATATTCCAGCCGCACTTCGCGCCGGTGGGGGGAAAAGATGGCGAGCTTGGTGGCGCCGGAGGCGGGCGCCGATTCCATGGCGGAATCGCCGCGGGTCCACAGCATGCCCACATAGGGCAGCGAGGCCACGATCAGAAAGACGATTCCGGTCACCGTCGAGCGCAAGGGATTCCTCCAATTGACTGGTTAACATAGCAGGTGCGGGAGCGCAAGACAAGCGCGGGGCAATGGCGCGGGGCAAGGGAGGGGGATAGGACCTATAGGAGAGATAGGACCTATTGCCGGACCAGGCTCAGCCACTGGGAGAGAAAGGCCTGCGCCCGGTGGAACACCCGCTTCGACCATTCGTTTTCAGGGCTATACACATAGCCATGGCCGGAGCCGGGGGTGGGCAGGAACTCGAAAGGCCGCGCCGCCTTCATCAGGGCGTGGGCGAAGCGGACGGTCTGGTCGTAGGGGACCGTGGGATCGGCCGGATCGTGGGCCAGGAACATGGGGGCGGTGTCGGCGGCGATGAATAATTCGGGGGAGGCGTCGCGCCAGGCGTCTGACTTTTCCTCATAGGTTCCGCCCAGGAACAGGTCCAGGGTTTTGCTGAGATGGTTGGGGGTGGCGAGGACGGTCAGATCGTGAACGCCGTGCACGTCGACCACCGCCTGCACGCGGCTGGAAAAGCCGCGCCAGGCCGGGTCAACCTCCTCGCGCGTCTCGCGCACGCCCAGGCAGGCGACCAGGTGGCCGCCGGCGGAGGATCCGAAGGCGCCGATGCGGGCGGGATCGAGTTGGAAGTCGGCCGCATGGGCGCGCAGCCAGCGCACCGCGCACTGGCAGTCGTCCAGCGCGGCGGGGTAGGGGGCGACAGCGGCCATCCGGTAACTGGCGGTGGCGGCCACGAAGCCGGCTTCCGCCAGGGTTTTGGCATGCCAGCTGAACTGGGTTCGCCTGCCGCCGTTCCAGCCGCCGCCGTGGATGAACAGCACGCCGGGGCGGAGCCCTTCGCTGGATTCGGGAAGATAGAGGTCGAGTTCCAGGGCCTGGCCTCCGACGGTCCGATAGGTGAACGTTTTTGGATCTGCCATGGTTTTCTTATAAACCAATCAGGGCGGAGTTGGCAAGCGATCGAATCGGGGCAGCGGCTTCCATCATGACGGAAAATAGCCCTGCGCCTGTCATTCCTTTCAGATACACCGTGGTGAAGGCAGGGGCTCCCGGCAGGGCGAAGAAGGCGCGGGCGTCAAGCGTGACGCCGCCGTCCCGCTCGGTCAATGTCGTATAAGCCCGGTGGAGGAGCTGGTCGATATAGTGGCCGCTGTCCGGCGCCAGCATGAGGTCGGGCTGCTCGGCGGCGGCCAGCAGGATCTTGACCCACTTGTCGACCGCTTCGTTGTTGCGCGCGGGGTCCAGGTGCAGGATCTGCGGCCAGTGCAGGCCCAGGGTGGGGCCGCGGACGGTATAATCATCGGGCGGCCCGATCCGCCGCCAGGGGATGTCGTTCTGGCTGCGATCCAGCATCAGGATGTCGTCGTCGAAAAAGAACGGCGCGTCCGGCAGGGGCGCGGCGTGGCCCATCCGATTGAACGGGGTGTTGATGGTCGTGATGCCGGCCTGGCGAAGAAGGGGCCCCATGCCCGACGAGCCGAGGCCGGTGTGATAACGGAAGGCGCAGGGGACGAAGAGGCGCGGATGGGGTCCGAGGCGGTGGCGGTCCCAGAGGGCCAGGTAGGCGTCCAGGTGTCTGCGGATCTCGTCGAGCGGCCGCATGGCGTGGGACTCGGTGAACCACTCGGCGCGGGTGAAGGAGCCGGCGGCGGGCCCCTCCCAGTGCCAGAACTCGTGGCCGAGGCCGTGGAGGGCCAGCTCGAGATGGGGCGATTCGCGGCGGAGGAGGTCGGCGGCTTCATCCAGCCAGGGGCCGTTCCAGCGGCTGTTGTCCCAGGCGGCGCCCATCCAGGTGGCGGAGGGGACCGCAGCCAGGAGATTCCACCGGTCCCATTCGCCCAGCATGAAGGCGGCCACGGGGCGGGTGCCGGTGCGGCGGCCGAGGTCGGCGAGGGCCTGGTAGTCGGCCGGGACATGGTGGCGGGGCATGCCGGTGCGGAAGGGCTCCTGCCGGGCGTGGCCGTCCTCGCCGCTCCACCACCCGACGTCGTCCACCACCACCTGCACCGGCTGCGGCATGTGCCATGCGGTCATGTGTACCTTTTATAGAAACAAAAAGCTAGCGCTTGTTGCGGTTGGCGTTGTTGATGTCCATCTGCAGCTGGATGGCCTTGAGGCGGGCCTTATTCATCTTCTCGTTGTCGGGCATGTCGGTTGTCACGGGGGAGGTGCTGAAGGGCCGGACGGGCGCGGCCGCGTTCGTGATGACCGTCACGGTCCGGACGATCCGGAAACCGTTCGAGGGGAGGACCGCCGGGGCATCGGCCGGCGGCGGCGCGTCCGCGGCGGCCTGTTCCTTCCGCCGCTCGTTCTCCTTGAAGGCCAGGTAGGCCTCCTCGTTGTACCCGTATTTGATCCGGTCCGCCCCGCTCATGTCCGCGAAGTCGATCCGGCCGGCCCCCGACTTGTGGGTGAAGGCGAGGCCGGCCGCGTTGCTCCGGTTGGAGACGACCGTGATATCGACGTAAACCCGGCCCTGGTTGGTGATGTTGTCGGCCCGGGCGCACAGCCCCGCCAGGGCCAGGGCGGAAAGGGCGAGGATTCGTTTCATGAGGCCTCCGGCCCCGGCCAGCGGCGGTGGCGCCAGGGGGACTCCAACGGCTTCCGGTCGGGCCGGACGGGCTTTCCGTCGCGCACCCAGCCGCACTGGCGGGCGGTCAGCCGGTCGACCAGCCGGCCGCGCCAGAGGGCGACCTCGGCGGCGGCCGAGGCGTCCGCCGCCAGGTTGCGGCATTCCCCGGGATCCTGCTCGAGATCGAAGAACTCCTCGCGCCCGGTCTGGCAGTGCCAGATGTATTTGCGTTTGCCGTCGGTCAGGTACTGCATTTCGTTTTCAACATTGTAGCAGACGCAGTGCTCGCCGTGAACGAAGGGGCGCCACTGGGGATCCGGCGCCGCCAGGAGCGGCAGGACGCTGGAACCTTCCACGGTGGCGGGGATGGGGATGCCGGCGGCCTCCAGGAGGGTCGGCATGATGTCGCGCAATTCCACGGGCTCGTCCGGGCGGTGGCGTTTCGGGGGCGGCAGCGTGGCCGGAGGCTTGACAATGAACGGGATGCGGGCGCTGCCTTCATAGGCGTAGGTTTTGCGCCACAGGTGGTGGTCGCCCAGCATGTCGCCGTGATCCGACGTCACGACAAACCAGGTGTTGGCGTAGGCCTCGCGGTCGAGGCGCTGCATCTCGTTCAGCAGGCGGCCGATCTGGGTGTCGATGAAGGAGACGTCCCCATAGTAGCCGGAGCGCGCCCGGTGGATCTGCTCCGGCGTCATGCGGCCGTGCCAGGCGTCCGGCTCGGCCGCGTCGGCGGGGTTGTCGTGGTGGGCGGCCCAGTCGCCGACGACCGCGGGCGGCGTCCGGCCCTGCGCGTAGAGGTTGAAGTAGTAGGCCGGCGGGACATAGGGCGAGTGGGGGCGGGCGAAGGAGATGTTCAGGAAAAAGGGGCGGTCGCGGTCGCGGCCGCGCAGGAACGCGAGCGAGCGGGCCAGGGTCCAGGCGCTGGGGTGGAGCCGTTCCTCCGTGTGCCAGGGGCGGGCGTGCCAGGAGTTGAAGCCCACGCCATGGTCGTCGGGCGTGACGTCCGGCGGGACCTGGGAGGCGAACCAGCGGCGGTATTCGCTGTCGGCCATGCGGCCGGATTCGTCGAGCTCGGCGGATTCGAAGCCCATGGGGGCGCGCTGGGGGTGGAAGTGGCCCTTGCCGACGAGGTGGGTCTGGTAGCCGGCGCCGGTGAAGCAGCCGGCGAGGGTGTGCGGGAAGTCGTTGGGGACGGGGCCGGAGCCGGGGCCCATGCCCAGTACGCCGGTGTGCCATTGGTCCTGGCCCGACATGAGGATGGCGCGGGCGGGGAGGCAGGAGGGGCACGCGGAGTAGGCGTGGCGGAAGAGGGCTCCGCGGGCGGCGAGGTAGTCGAGGTTGGGCGTCTGGATGACGGGGTTGCCGTCGGCGCCCACGCAGTCGCCCCGCATCTGGTCGGCGATGATCAGGATGACATTCGGTCTCATATGAAAAGGGTAGTCCAAACCCGGTGTGCGGACAATCCTTACTTTGGCGCCTGTCGTCACAAGAAGGTGGGAGCGCCACCCCGTTGGCGCGAGAAGGGAAGGCGGTGTGCATGTTCGCGCGGACGGTGCCGCGCTCCCACATCCATTTGTCCGGACGTTACCCGATCGGCACATCGATCGACCGGTCTTCGCCGGCGAGCGGCAGCGGGATCCATTGGCCGTTGCGGCGGCTCGAGGCGTGGAAGCCGATGATGATCTCGAGGGCCGCCAGGCCGTCCTCGCCCGTGCAACGCGGCCGGCCGTCCGATTCGAGGCACGTCACAAGGTCCGCCACCGCCCGGGTCAGCGAGTTGGAGCCGTCGGCGGGATAGTCCAGTTTGCGGGGCGCGTCCTTCCAGGGCGCGAGCAGGATGTCCTGGCCATGGATGACCAGTTCGCCCTCGCTTCCCGTGACGCGCACGGCCAGGGGGAGCTTCGAAACGCCGGGTGCGTTGATGAAGGCGCGGACGCCGCCCTCGAAGGCGATCGTTCCCCAACCGCCGGGGTCATGGAATTGGTCGCCGCGGCAATCGCGGGGCACGGTGCTGTCCAGCGTGCCGCTGACGGCGACGGCGTTCCGGGCCAGCAGGAGGCGAAGGGCGTCGAAGAGGTGCGTGCCGATGTTTCCCAGCCGGCCGCTCTGCCAGTGGGCGGCGGCCTGTCCGATGTCGCCGATGACCCCGTCGCGCAGGGCGGCGGCGGCGGTCTGCCAGAGCGGGTGCCAGCGACGGCTGTGGTTGACGGCCAGGAGGGTGTTGTGCCGGCGGCAGGCCGCGAGGATCTTTTCGGCGTCCGGAAGGTTCGTCGCGACCGGCTTCTCGACGAGCACAGCCTTGACGCCCGCTTCGGCGCAGGCGGCGCCGATGTCGGCATGGAAGGGGCTGTTGGTGGCGAGGCTGACGATGTCCGGCTTTTCGGCGGCCAGGAGGTCGCGCCAGTCCGCGTAGGTCCGGACGTCTCCCTGGCGGGCCGCGAAGCGCCTGCGGCGCCCCTCGTCGCGGCTCGAGCCGGCGACGAGGCGCACGCGCGGGTGGGCGGCGAGGGCGGCGGCGTGGGTGCCGTCGAGGTTGGCCACCTTCTGGCCGATGGCGTCGCCGGACACCGGGTCGCCGGCTCCGATGAAGCCCAGGCCGATCACGGCGGCGGTCCAGTTTTTTTGTTCGCTCATGGAGGGACTAGCACTGCGAGTAGCCGCAGCCGTGGCACTTGGTGCAGCCTTCCTCGAACATGAGGACGCCGCCGCATTCCGGGCAGCGGATCTTGTAGCCGTTCAGTTCGGTTTCGCTGGCCGTATCCGGCGTGGCCCCGTGGGCCTCCGCCTTCGTTCCCCTGGAGATCGAGGAGAGGTCGGCCGTGCCGAGCAGCAGCGCATGGAGGCCCGCGACGGCCTTGGCCCGCTGGTATTTCTGGATGGCCTTGGCCAGGCCGTCCGCGAGCGAGGCGATGCGGCCGTCCTTGGTGGGGACGGAGAGGCTGGAGCCGATGCCGTCCAGCTGCGCCACGATCTCGTTCAGCGAGCCGTTGACGCGCAGGTAGAGGGAGATCAGCCGGCACATGCCTTCCAGGTCGGAGCAGGCCAGGTCGCCGCCCTTGCCCAGCTGCGCGAAGATCTCGTATTCGCGCTGGGCGACGGGGTCGACCACGATCTTGATGTGCATATTTCCAAACGGGGTCACCTGCTTGATGCGGATGGCCGACATGATCTCGGGCAGCGGCATGGGCTTGGCGGGCCTGGCCCCGGCTTGTTCCTTTTTCGGATCGGCCTTCTCGGCGAGCGCCATGGGCTGGTTCTGGCGGCAGCCGTCGCGGTAGACGGTCACGCCCTTGCAGCGCTGCTCGAAGGCCATCAGGAAGATCGAGCGCACCTGCTCGACGGTCGCGTCGTGCGGGAAGTTGATGGTCTTGGAGATCGAGGCGTCGCAGTGTTTCTGGAACGCGGCCTGCATGCGGATGTGCCACTCGGGGGCGATGTCGTGGGCGGTGCAGAAGACGCGGCGGACGTCCTCGGGGAGGTCGTCCATGTGGCGGATCGTGCCTTTTTCGGCGATCTTCTCCATCAGCTTCTTGCCGGCGAAGCCGCGCTCCCTGGCGACCCGCTCGAACGGGCCGTTCGCTTCCAGCAGGCGCTGGCCGTCCATCACGTTCCGGAAGAAGACCAGGGAGAAGAGCGGCTCGATGCCGCCGGAGCAGTTGGCGATGATGCTGATGGTGCCCGTGGGCGCCACGGTGGTGGTGCAGGCGTTGCGCAGGCGCACGCCGCGCTGTTCCCACAGGCTGCCTTTCCAGTTGGGGAACACGCCGCGCTCCGCGGCGAGCGCCGCGGAGGCCGCGTGCGACTCCTCGTTCAGGAACTGCATCACCTGCTCCGCGAACGCCACGCCGGCGTCGCTGTCATACGGAATGCCCATCGCGAAGAGCGCGTCGGCGAAGCCCATGATCCCGAGGCCGATCTTCCGGTTGTTGCGGCTGATCTCGGCGGTTTCGGGAATCGGGTAGCGGTTGATGTCGATGACGTTGTCGAGGAACCGGACGGCCAGCCCGATCACGCCGCGGAATGCCTCGAAGTCGAAGGCGGGGCCCGCGGGGTCGGGGCGGACGAACCGGGCGACGTTGATGCTGCCCAGGTTGCAGCTTTCGTACGGGAGCAGGGGCTGTTCGCCGCAGGGATTGGTGGCCTCGATCACGCCGACGTGCGGCGTGGGGTTGTCCTCGTTGATGCGGTCGAGGAACACGATGCCCGGCTCGCCCGTCCGCCAGGCCCGCTCGGTGATCAGGGCGAACAGCTCGCCGACGGTCCAGGCTTTGCCGTCCGGCCTGGCCAGCGCGGATTCGACCCCGCTGCGGGGGTTGCGCACCAGGTGATCGGCGGCGGGATTGGCCTGCAGCTGGTTCATGAACGCGCTGGTCATGCCGACGGAGAGGTTGAAGTTGGTCAGCTCGGCCAGGTCCTGCTTGGCGTTGATGAAGTCCACGATATCGGGATGATCGACGCGCATGATGCCCATGTTGGCGCCGCGGCGGAAGGCGCCCTGCTGGATGGCGTCGGTCGCCTTGCTGAAGACCTTCATGAAGGAGATGGGGCCGGAGGTGGTGCCGCTGCTGGAGGCGACGCGGTCGCCCTTGGGGCGGAGGCGGCTGAAGCTGAAGCCCGTGCCGCCGCCGGCCTTCTGGATGAGGGCGGTGTTCTTGATGCTGGAGAAGATGCCGTCGATGGTGTCCTCGACGGGGAGCACGAAGCAGGCCGACAGCAGGCCGGCGGGGCGGCCGGCGTTCATCAGGGTCGGGGAGTTCGGCATGAAGGTGCCGTCGGCCATGATCTTGAAGAAATCGGCGGTGACGGATTCAACCCGGGCGGCATCGGCGCCGTATTCCTTTTCCGCGGCGGCCACCGCGGAGGCGACGCGGAGAAGCAGGGCTTCCGGCGTTTCCGTGATTTCCCCTTTTTCATCGCGTCCCAGATAACGGGCCGACAATACGGCAAGGCCGTTATCAGTCAGGTTCAACGGGTTTTTTCCTCCAGAGGAAGTCAATTTTTTAGATGTCTTCATTGTATGCCTTTATAGAAATTTTGTAGCCCACAATATGTTGTGCTTTATTTTAAAAGCAGCGCTACATATAGGGTTATTTGGTGGGGGACGTCAAGCAAATCATGACGTTTTTTTTTCGAGCATGGGAGCGCGATGCTACTTATGTGACATTATAACACAGAAAGAAGGAGTTTGCGACATGAATTGACGGAAAAGGGATTGGGGGGTATTCTGGCCGGGTATGGGGTAAAGGAGTATTTATGGCGCAACAACGGTCCGCATCAGGATTCCTTCCGGTAGCCATTTCGTTAGGCGTCATCGCCGCCGTGGGCGTTTCGGCCTTGATTGCCGTGGTGGGGATCGGGCTTTTTTCGGGGGGCGAATCGATCGGCCGCTGGAAGCCGATGATGGAGGAGCATGGAGTGGATGAGTATCCCAGCCTCGGGAGGACGTGGTCCTACGGGTCGGGGGAGACGACGGTGATGCGCATCCCGGTCAGCGGCGTGCTGACCCGCTCGCAGTCCTCCGGCGTGTTCGGGGACGTCTCCGACCCGGTGGGCACGGTGCTGGCGTGCATCCAGGATGCGACGCAGGACGAGGAGGTGATGGCCATCATCCTGGAGATCGATAGTCCCGGCGGCGAAGTCACCGCGTCGGACGTGATCTACAAGGCCCTGCTGGACTTCAAGAAGGCCCAGAAGGGGCGCAAAGTGGTGGCCTTGTTCGGGGATGTGGCGGCCTCCGGCGCCTTTTACATCGCCATGGCGGCCGATTACATTGTCGTGCAGCCGACCACGATCACGGGGTCCATCGGTGTGCTGATCAGCACCATGAATTTCAAGGGATTGGGGGACATGCTGGGCGTCAAGGATGTGACCATCAAGTCGGGGCCCAACAAGGACCTGTTGAACCCGTTACGGGAGATCACCCCGGCCGAGAAGGCCCTGGTGCAGGCGGTGGTGGACGATATTTATGTCCGGTTCGTGAAAATCGTCTGCGAGGGGCGTCACCTGGAGGAGCCAGCGGTGAAGCTCATCGCCGACGGGCGCATTCTGACGGCCCAGCAGGCGCTGGACGCCAAGCTCGTCGACGAGATCGGCTATTGGGATGACACCGTGAAGAAGACGGCGGAGCTGCTGGGCGAGGACGAGGTGAAGGTTTTCCGCTATGAGCATCCGCGCCTGTCGCTGCTGGACATGCTGACGGCGTCGGCAACCGCCGACAAGGCCGCGCCGTTCAAGAGCCTGCTGGAACCCAAGTCTCCCCGGCTGATGTATCTCTGGAATCCGTGAGGGGGCACCACGTCACGCAGAGAGGCCGCGGAAAGCACCGGACCGGATAAACCCGGCGTGGCGGTCGGCGCTAGCGGCTCTTCCCTCGAGCCGCGAGCGCCTTTCACCCTCGCCCCCGCTCGGGTTCAACCGCCGCCGGGTTATCCGGTCCGTGCGGCCTCTATGCGTTCCGTGTGCCCCCTCACTTCCTTGTGGTTGAAAGCGGGCGGTAGTGCGGGCGCGGGGAAGGATGGGCTATATCCCGACCGGAAAGCTAAAGGGCACAAAAAAAAGGGCAGCCGGTTAAGGCTGCCCTTTTGAGCTTCAGCTGGTCTTAGCGATCGAACCGGCCGCCGCCGCGTCCACCGCGGTCGCCGCCGCCGTATCCGCCGCCGCCGCCGCCACCACCGCGCCCGCCTTCGGGCTTGGGACGGGCTTCGTTAACGCGCAGGGGCCGGCCGCAGAGGTCGGCGCCGTTGAGGGCTTCGATGGCCTTCGTGGCTTCGGCGCTGTTCGGCATTTCGACGAACCCGAAACCCCGGGACTGGCCCGACATCTTGTCCATGATCACGGAAGCCGAGGAAACGGCCCCATACTGCTCGAATGCCGCGCGAAGATCGTTTTCTGCGGCGCTGAACGAAAGATTACCGACGTAAATATTCACTTCTATACTCCAACAAACTGATTCGACTGGTTCTTGTACACTTGGACTTGGACTTCAACTCGTTCGCTTTCTAGATCGCCCACCCTCCTTGTCAGACTCTACTCGTGTCATCACCAGGTCTTCCGGCCCAAGGCCGGCCCAGAGGCCTGACGACAAACGTGACACATAATATGACAATCTGCCCACAGAATGCAA
>CAYZVY010000070.1:0-2263 GCA_964481675.1 uncultured Verrucomicrobiota bacterium | reverse complement strand
GCCGAGCAGGGCGGAGAGCTTTTCCTTGATGGCCTGGGTCCGGAGCACGCCGTCCAGCCAGACGCTGGCATAGCCCAGCGCCGTTACCGCCAGGAGCATGTTCTCCGTGGCCGCGGCGCAGTCCTCCGCCGCGAAGGAGCAGTTTTTGTAAACGGAACGGGGGTCGATGATGCACACGACGAACGCCGGAACGCCGGCCAGGAAGGGGCGCGCCACGATTTCACGGACCTTGGCCGCAATCGCCGGATCGTCCACGATGATAAAGGAGGTGGTCTGGGCGTTGCAGCCCGAGGGCGCCTGGAGGCCGGCCTGCACGATCTGCCGGAGATGCTCCCGGGGGACCGGATCGGTCCGGTATTCCCCCCGGTAGCTGTGGCGCTTGCCGATGGCTTCAAAAAGATCCATGGGAGAAGGCTTAATAACGGTCGTCACGTCCGCCGCCGCGACCGCCACGGTCGCCGCCGCGTCCGCCGCGGTCTCCGCCACCGCCCCGCCGGTCGCCGCCGCCACGGCGTTCGCCGCCGCCGCCGCCGCCGCCGCCAAACCCACCGCCACCGCCGTCGCCACCGCCGAATCCGCCACCACCACCGCCGAATCCGCCGCCGCCACCGCCGCCGAATCCGCGGGGGCCGCCTTCGGACTTGGGACGGGCTTCATTGATGCGCAGGGGGCGGCCGCAGAGATCGGCGCCGTTCAATCCCTCGATGGCCTTCTGCCCTTCGGCCTGGTTCGGCATCTCGACAAAGCCGAAACCGCGGGAGCGGCCGGACAGCTTATCCATGATGACGGATGCATTTGATACCGCGCCAAAAGCCTCGAAAGCCTGGCGGAGCTCCTTTTCGGTGGCGGTGTAGGACAGATTTCCGACGTAGATGTTCACGGGCCCCTCGCTTCAACGGGTTGGAGAAACAGTTCAAGCATGATAAAAAACGCGGGAACTCGCCGCAACATAAAAATCAAAGGGATTCCACTAACCGCAGCATGCCCTTTTCCTGGGCTTCAATGGACGCCGTCAGGGCGAATTGCGTGCGGCAGCGGTCCAGGTTGTGGCCCGGCCGGTGCGTTTTGAAGTAGACATCCCCCGAAAGGTAGTCGGTCAGGAACCGGATGCCGATCTCAAAGGTGATCAATTTGCCCGAAAAGGGCAGGTGCTCGCGTTCGGCCGGGGTCAGGAAGGAGCCGGCGGCCGACAGGTACCCTTCGACCAGTTCCCGGAAGACGGGCATGCGCATGGTGACCTTGGACAGGTCCTTTTCATCCTCAGCCGCCGGGCTGGTGCAGGTGCGGACCATATCGCCGAAATCGTATAGCGCCAGGCCGGGCATGACGGTGTCGAGATCGATGACGCAGACCCCTTCGCCCGTCGCGTCGTCGAGCATGACATTGTTGATCTTGGTGTCGTTGTGGGTGACCCGCTCCGGGATGAGGCCGGCTTCCTGGAGGCGGATCAGCTCGCCGGTCATGGCCTTGCGGGCCAGGCAGAAGTCAATGTCGGCCCGGCAGGAGGCGGCGCGGTTGTGGGCGTCGGCCGCGATGGCCTTTTCGAGGGTGGCGAAGCGGGACGGGGTGTGGTGGAAGAGGGGGATGGTTTCGGCGAGGCGGGGGCCGGGCATGTCGCGCAGCATGTCCTGGAAGGCGCCGAAGGCGGCGGCGGCCTGGCGGGCCTGGCGGGGGTCGGTGATGACGTCGTGGCTGGTGGCCTTTTCGATGAAGACGTAGGTGCGCCAGTATTTGCCTTCGGCGTCAATGAAGGCGGGCTTGGCATCGCGGGTGGGGATCAGGGTGAGGGCGCGGCGGTCGAGGTCGGGGGCTCCGCGGGCGGCCAGCTTGCGGCGGAGGTGGTCCGTGACCCGCTGGATGTTGTCCATGATGACGGCCGGCTGCTTGAAGATGCGGTCGTTGATGCGCTGGTGGATGTAGCGGACCTTGGCGCCCGCCTGGTCGTATTCGACCACGTAGGTGTCGTTGATGTGGCCGTTGCCGTAGGGGCGGCCGTCCAGGAACGTGCCGGGAATATCGAAAGCCGCGCCAACGGCGCGGAGGCAGGGTGCGGGCTGGGGCTGGCTCATCTCTTTCTCCTTGGAAGGGGAAGAGCATAGCGGCCTCAGCCGCACATTTCAAGGCTTGACGCGGGTTTTCTTCCCTCTTACCGGATCCGGGTCAGGAACTTGACATTGCCGCTGGGCAGCTTGAAGGTGAGGGTGTTTTCGGTGACCGTGTAGGGGCATTTTTCCGTCACATCGGAGACCATGGTGAGGATTTT
>CAYZVY010000069.1:0-18536 GCA_964481675.1 uncultured Verrucomicrobiota bacterium | reverse complement strand
GAAGGGTTTCCTTCACGCGGTAGTTGCGCAGCTGGAGCCAGGCGGCCAGGCGGCCGTTCCGGTCGTAGATGTCGGGCTTGGAGGTGAAGACCAGTCCGGGATCGGCGAGGCTGCCGGCGTCTCCTTTGAAGGTGGTGGCCAGGTAGATGACGCCGCCTTCGCCGGTCGACTCGTTGAAGGGCAGGCCGTAGTGCCGGGCGGTCCCGCGATCCGCTGCCCACCAGACCGTTTCGCCCTTTTCCGCCGCGGCCCGGGCCCGGGCCACCGCTCCCCGGTAATCATCCTTCCGATGGCGGGAGGAAAACCGGATCGACAGGGCGGACGTCAGCAGCAAGGCGGCCAGCAGGACGGGAATCAGCCGGGCGGCCCGCGGGGCCGCGGCGGTCCGCGAGGCCCGATCGGCCAGCCACGCCACCAGGCAGGTGGAGAACGGCAGCACGGGCGAGAGGTGCCGCCCCCAGAAGGGCCAGCCCATCAGCCAGGCGACGGCCAGGAGGATCAGGATGGGGCCCCCCGCGAGCCCCGCCACGGCGGGAATGACCGGCCCGCGGTCGCCTCCGATTCGTTTCCATAATGGGAACAAAATCAGCAGGTAGGTCAGCCCGAGGGCGCCGATCCCGGCCAGGGAGCCCGTGAAGAGCGCCAGGAGGGCGGGCAGGCCGGCCCGGGCCGCCTCGCGGATCTCCAGGCGTGGCGGCCCGAGCCCGATGAAGCCGAGCAGCTCATACGCGGCGAACAGGGGGTTCAGGAACGTGACCTCCCAGAGGCGGGCGCCTCCGCTGCCGCGGGCGAGCGTGGCGAGGCCATGCAGGCCCAGCGCGAGCAGAAGGGCCAGCCCCAGGCCGAGGGGCAGCCAGCAACCGCGGTCCGGAAGCGTCCGCCAGCCGCGGAAAGCCCGGGCCAGGATGAGGAGGGCGACGGCCAGGGGAAGCGCGCCGATGAGCGTGGCGCCGGCCATGACGACACCGCCGAGGGCGAGGGACCAGGCCCAGGCCGAACCGCGGCCGCGGTCCTGGAGGCAGGCGGTGAGCCCGTGCAGGACCCAGGCCGAGCCCGCGATCTGAAGGGCGTAGGGGCGGAACTCGTTCGCGTAGAACCACAGGAACGGCTGGAGGGCGAACCAGAGCGGCAGGAGCGGCAGCCGCAGGCGGCGCCCCGTCAGGTGCATGGCCGCCAGCCCCGCGAGCACCCAGGCGATGTTCAGGGACCGCAGGCCCCACTCCGAGGTTGCGCCGAGGCGGACCCAGCCCCAGCCGACGAGCACGCCGAGCGGCATCTGGGAGAGGGAGTCGTGGCTGGTGTTCAGGATGCTGAGCAGGTGCGGGAAGGTGTCCTGCGAGACGAACGCCAGCGTGGCGTTTTCGTCGAGGCACAGGCTTTCTCGCGTCGGCATCAGGGCGGCCAGCCCGAGGGCCGCCAGCAGGAGCGCGAGGATGCGCAGGCGTTTCACGGCCCCTCCGCGCAGTCGACGAAGGCCTGTTCCATCCGGCCTCGCCAGGTCTCCAGCGTGTAATCGCGCAGGTAGCGGGCCCGGCCCGCCTCGCCGAACTGGCGGCGCCTGGCGGGGTCATTCAGCAGGACGTCCAGCCGTTCGGCGAAGGCCGCGGCGTCGCCGCGCGGGGCGCGGAATCCGGTCTCGCCCTCCGCCACCAGGTCCTTCATCCCGCACCAGTCCGAGGCCACGACGGGCAGCCGCATCATCATGGCCTCCAGCACCACGAGCCCGAAGCTGTCCGCCTCGCTGGGGAAGCAGAAGACGTCCGCCTCCGCAAAGGCCCGCCACTTGGCGTCGCCCGCCAGCGGGCCGGGCAGCCGGACCGACTCCGCGAGCCCGAGCGCCGCGAGCCGGCCGCGGATGGCCTCGCCGTACCGGGCCGAGCGCCACTCCCCGGCCAGGACGCCGCGGAACGGTGTTCCCTTTTTCTGAAGCAGGCTCCACGCGGCGATCAGCGTGTCGACCCCCTTTTCCGGCGTGAGGGCGCCCAGGAAGAGGATGACGGGCGGGGCGGACGGATCGCGCGGGGCGGGGAGGGTGGCGGCCCCGGCGTCCGGGAGGCCGTTCGGGATAACGCGGACGGCGCGGGGGTTGAGGAAGGCGGCGTCCGGAGCCGCGTGGGCGCTGAGGTAGATGGCCAGGTCGGGCCGGCCGTAGGCGCGGCGGATGAGCCATTTCCGGAATCGGGACGCGGCGCGGTGCTGGTCCGCGAGGCCGGCAATGTGGAAGTGGTAGACAACTTTGGGGAACAGCCGGCGCGCGAGCAGCAGCAGGATTACGTCCCGCCACAGGGGCGCGCGGTCCGGCCCGGCCGGCGGATAGTAGAGCACGGTGGCGCCGCGGAACCGGGCGGCCGCGAGGCGGAGGGCGACGCCGGCGAGATGGAGCAGCTTGCCGAAGGACACGCGTCCGATTTCGTCGAGCCGTTTCGAAAACGCCATCCGGACGGGGTGGAGCCGGACCCGGGAGTAGGCGCCGTCCAGCAGCGCCTGGATCATGACCGCCTGGCCGTGGACCGGAGGCGGCGTCTGGCCGCAGACGCAGACGGTGACGGGGGCTGGGGGCTCGGTGGTCAAATCTTGTAGAAGCCGCGATACCAGTCCACAAAGCGGTGGATGCCCACCTCGATCGGGGTGGCGGGGTTGAACCCGACGTCCCGGGCGAGGTCGGAGACATCGGCGCAGGTGGCGGGGACGTCCCCGGGCTGCATGGGGAGCATGTTCTTGACGGCCTTGCGCCCCGTGGCCTTCTCGATGCAGGCGATGAAGTAGTCGAGTTTGACCGCGGTGTGGTTGCCGATGTTGTAGATCCGGTAGGGGGCGGGCGAGGAGGCCGGATCGGGGCGCTCCGGGGACCAGGCCGGGTTGCCGGCGGGGATGTGCTCCATGACCCGCACGATGCCTTCGACGATGTCGTCCACGTAGGTGAAGTCGCGCTCCATGTCGCCGTGGTTGTAGACGTCGATGGGCTTGCCTTCGAGAATGGCTTTTGTGAATTTGAACGGCGCCATGTCGGGCCGGCCCCAGGGGCCGTAGACGGTGAAGAAGCGCAGGCCCGTGGTGGGCAGGCTGTAGAGGTGCGAGTAGGAGTGGGCCATCAGCTCGTTGGCCTTCTTGGTGGCCGCGTAGAGGGAGATCGGGTGGTCCACGGGGTGGTGGACCGAGAAGGGGGTGGAGCGGTTGAGGCCGTAGACCGAGCTGCTGGAGGCGTAGACGAGGTGGGCCGTCTTCTGGTGGCGGCAGCCTTCCAGGATATGCGCGAATCCGGCCAGGTTGCTGGCCACGTAGGCCAGCGGCTTGTCGATCGAGTAGCGGACCCCGGCCTGGGCGCCCAGGTGCAGGACGCGGTCGAACGGCTGGTCCTTGAAGAGGCGCGCCATGGCGGATTCGTCGGCCAGGTCCTGGCGGACGAAGGTGAAGCCGGGTTTCGGGGTCAGCACCGCGAGGCGGGCCTCCTTCAGCCGGGGGTCGTAGTAGGCGTTCAGGTTGTCCAGGCCCACGACCGTATGGCCGTCGTCGAGCAGGCGCTTGGCCAGGTGAAACCCGATGAAGCCGGCGGCTCCCGTAACAAGGATGTGCATGGCGGTTCTTCTTTGGCTTTGGGCGGCCTGTTCGGGGCGGGTTCCATTCCCGTCACCCGTGCGGCTCGGGCCTCGGGCGTGACGGGGACAATGGCGGGTGAGCGTCTTCATTAAACCAAAAAGGGGCCTCCTTGACAACGGAAAAGGACCTTTTGCCTGACCTTTTGTGGGCCCTGGGCGCTCGGGGAACAGGCCGGCTTGTCGCGATTATGGCGCATTGATTAAACCCTCTACGTGGCCTATACTTCAGGGAAATTGTTCTGTGAAGGGCTATGCTGGCGCATAACTCACGGGCACGGAGTGTGTTGGCTTTCGATCATCCCTGATGAGCAATATAAAAAAACTGTATGAGACCGTCTACGGCTTTGACCAGGCGAGCGAGTTCGGTCAATACGCGCGGAACCGGGTGCTGAGCCGGGTGGCGACGCCGGAGGTCGCCCCCGGGTGGCGTATCCTGGACGTGGCCTGCAACGACGGGGCGGTGATGGGTTTTTTCAAGGACCTGGGGTGCGAGATCAGCGGGATCGACATCTCGGAAGTGGCCGTGGCCCGGGCCCGCGAACGCGGGCATGGCGATGTCCGCCTGGGATCCGTGGAGGATCCGTTCCCCTGGCCCGATGCGGGTTTTGACGGCGTTTTCTGGGGCGACAACGTGGAGCACCTGTTCGAGCCGATGGAGACGCTGAAGGAAATCCACCGGGTCATGAAGCCGGGCGGGCTGCTGTGGATTTCGACCCCCAACGCCGGCTATTGGAAGGCGCGGCTGTATGCCTTGCTCAAGGGTCGCCCGATGCGCACGGAAGGGCACCCGAATCCGCCCTGGGCCTGGGAGCATATCCGGTTTTTCAACCTCGCGAGCCTCGACGCCTTTCTAAGAGCCGGTGGCCTCGAGCCCGTGGCCCATCACGGTGTGGGCGGATCGCGTGCGGCGCAACGCATGGCCTTTCACGCCCCGAGCCTCCTGGCCGCCACCCTTCTCGTCACCGCAAGAAAGCGAGCATGACCTTTCTGGGACGACACGAACGCGGACCGGTGCGTCCTCCGGAGTTGATGGAGGCTGTCGCGGGGCATGACATCAAGGCTGCCGCCGTGCGCGGGGCCGGATTCGCTTTCGGGGGGCAATGGGTCCGCCAGGCGGTCAGCTTCGGGGCCACCTTGATCCTGGCCCGTCTTCTCACTCCCGCGGATTTCGGGCTTGTGGCCATGGTCACGGCCATCACGGGCATGCTGGAGATGTACAAGGATCTCGGGCTTTCCGCCGCCACGATCCAGGCCCCCCGTCTCGAGTCGGGCCAGGTCAACGATCTATTCTGGATCAACACCGGGCTGACCGTCCTGGTGGTCGCGGTTCTGACGGCGGGGGCCCCGTTCCTGGCCGCCTTTTACGGGCGGGCCGAACTGGTGGCCATCACCTGGGTTCTGGCTGCCGGGTTCCTGGCCGCCGGGCTGTCCATTCAGCACTGGGCGCTGATGCGCCGGAACATGCGCTTCGGGACGCTGGCCGCCATCGAGACGACCGGCATCGCCCTGGCCGTGGGCGTGGCCATCGGCCTGGCGCTGGCCGGCCTGCGGCATTGGGCGCTGGTCGGCTTCATCGTGACCCCCCGGATCGTCAACCTGGCTGGCGCGTGGGGCTGCTGCCGGTGGCGTCCCCATTTTGGATACAGCGGGAAGGGGGTCGGGCCGCTGTTCGCGTTCGGCTGGAAACTGGCGGCCTGCAACGCCCTGACCACTCTTGCGGCCGGGATGGACAGCGTGCTCATCGGCCGGTCGTTCGGCGTCGGGACGCTGGGCCTGTACAACAGGGCGCTCCAGGTGCGGGGGGTGTTCAGCGGGCTGGTGGACATCCCGCTCAACGCCATCGCGGTTTCCACCCTGTCCCGCCTGCAGTCGGCTCCCGCGCTGTTCCACGACGCCTACCGCCGGTTTCTGTACCTGTTCCAGGCGGCGCTGATCCCGTTCTGGCTCGTGACGTTCCTGTGCCCTGACGCCCTGATGAGGCTCGTGTTCGGTCCGCAATGGATCGCGAGCGCGCCGTTTGTGCGGATCCTGGGCTTCCTGCTGCTGACGCAGCCCACGCAGGCGCTTCTCAACACCCTGTTCGTGGCGCTGGGCCGGAGCGGCGTCCTGCTGGGATGGGGCATCGTCTCCTCCCTGCTGCTGCTGGCCGGCCTGGCGATCGGGCTGGCGGCGGGCGGCGTGCCGGGGCTGGCCGCGGGATATGTGACGGCCGCGGCGGTTTCCTGCGGCGCGGGCCTCCTGATCGCCAGCCGGGTGGGCGCCCGCCATTCGCCCTGGGCCCTGGTGCAGCCCTCGCTGGGTCCGCTTCTTGCGGGCGCCGGTTCCGCCGTGATTGCCCTGCTGGCCTGGCGCGCCGCGGAGACAGCCTGCGGGCCGTTCCCCCCCTGGCTCTCCGGATGGGGCACGGCGGCGACCGCCTGCTGTCTCTTCGGACTGGTCATGCTGCTCGACCTGCGGCGGCGGAATTTCATGGGGCTGTCGTGGCGGATGCTCCTGTCCCGATCCGGGCGGGTGAACGCGTGACACGTACGATAGGCAAGCCTGGCGTCGCGGTGGTGGGCGGTTCCGGCGCCGTGGGCGGAACGCAGAAGGCTGCCGCCCTGCTGGCCGGAGGGCTGGTGAGCCGGGGCTATCCGGTCCATTTTATTTACGACGAGGCGGGGCCGTGGACCGAGTATGCCGGGTCGCGCGGGGTGCGACTGGAGCGGCTGGCTCCGAACCCGGCGGCTTACCGCGATTTTCTCGGCGCGGTCCGTCCCGACATCCTGCACCAGCATGTCTCCGGCCAGGTGTTCGACAATCCCGTCTATCCGGCGCTCCGGGCACTGCCGCCGGGACCGCGCCCGGCGCTGATCGAAACGAACATCTTTGGTTCCTTTGCCGACCGCGAGGCCGACCGGTGGGGCGCCCGGCGCCTCTTTGTCTCCCGAAGCAGCTGCGTGCAGGCCTTCCGGCGGAGCGGCCGCCCCCTGACTCCGGAGGGCCTGGCTGCCGCCGCGGTCCTGGTCAACCCGGTCCTTCCCGTGCCCCCCCTGTCAGCCGAAAAACGCGCCGAGGTCCGGGCGGAACTGGGCGTGCTGCCGGAGGAGATCCTGGCGATCCGGACGGGCCGCCCAGACCGGCGCAAGTGGGCGGACTGGGAATGCTTGGCGTTCCGCCTTGCCCGGCGCCGGAACGCGCGCCTGCGGCTGCTGCTCGTGGAGCCGCCCGAGCCCCTGAAGAGGCGGGTCCTGGCGGGAGCGTTCGGCCCCGGGATCCGGGTCCATCCCGTGGTTTCCGACACCGGGCGGCTGAACGCCCTGTATGCCGCGTCGGATCTGATGGTCCACGCCGCGCGGTTCGGCGAGAGCTTTGGCTACACGATCGCCGAGGCGATGGCGGCCGGCCTTCCCCTGGTATCCCTGACCACGCCCTACGGGGACAACGCGCAGGTGGAGCTGGTCGAAAACGGGCTGACCGGCTGGATGTGCCGTTCCGTCGGGGAGATGGCCCGGCGCTGGCTCGACCTGGCGGCCGATCCCCGGCGCCGCGCTGCCCTGGGGGAGGCGGGCCGGGAGCGCATCATGGCTCTCGCCGGTCTGGAGGGCGGGCTCGACGTGCTGGAGGCGGCTATCCGCGAGGCGCTCACGGGAGAGCCCGAGCCCCTGCTGGCCGCCGTCCGCCGGGACCTGGTTGAATTTGCCGCCGATTTTCAATTAAGGGAACAACGGGTCAGCGAGCCGGGGCGGGGCTGGGAGTCCTTCCGGTTTCGCGCCTACAGCACCTACCGGCGGTTGCGCAACCGCGCCGGCCAGTGGCTGGCGCCGCCCGTTCAGTCCGCCGCGCGGGAGGGCCCCCATGCGGGGCTGGAGAACGCCACGGTGACGCTGAACGAGCCCGCGCGGATCGCCATCCTGGCGGACGGGGCGATCGGCGGCATGCAGAAGGCGGCCATGCGCTATGCGGTCGCCCTGTCCCGGGCGGGCCTGTCGGTGGATGTGCTGGCCACGGGCGAGGGGCCCTGGACCCGGTTTGGGGTTTCCCAGGGTGTGCGGGTCAGCCTGATCCCCCGGGAAGCCGGCCTCCTGGCGCGGGCGCTCCTGGCCATCCGTCCGCACGTGATCCACCAGCATGTCTCGGGCTATGATCCCGCCAGTTACCACTACCGGGCCTATGAGGAGGTAAGCCGGCGGCTGTCCTTCCGGGTCATCGAGAGCATGGTGTTCGGCCGCCTGGAGGACTGGGAAAGCGAGCGCTGGGTCGATTTCCGGTTTTTCAAGTCGGCGACCAGCCTGATTGGCGCCAACCGTCACGCGGGCCGGCCCCTGACGGGCGCGAGTCTTTACACGCAGGGGGTGCTTTACAATCCCGTGGAGGTTCCGGCTCCCCTTCCGGATCCGGAGCGGCAGGCGTTCCGGCGCGAGCTGGGGCTGGACGGCGCGCACCGGCTGGTGGTGAGAACGGGGCGGCCGGATCCCCGGAAGTGGGCCGACTGGGAGTGCCGCGCGTTCCAGGCGGCGCGCCGGATACGGCCGGAACTGCGCCTGGTCCTGATCGAGCCCCCGGGTGCGCTTCGCCAGGCGGTCGAGCGGGGGGCGTACGGGGGCGGCATCCGCGTGCTTCCGGTGACGGAGGATTTCGCGTGGCTGGCGCGGCTGTACCAGAGCGCGGACATCATGCTGCATGCCTCGTTTTTCGGCGAAAGCTTCGGTTACTCCCTGGCCGAGGGAATGGCGGCCGGGCTTCCCCTCATTGTCCGGAGCACGCCCTACGGGGACAACGCCCAGGTGGAACTGGTGGAAAACGGGGTCACGGGCTGGGTCTGCGCGAGTGTTCCCGAAATGGCTCGCCGCCTCGTTGACCTGGCCGGGGACGCCGGGGCCGCGATGCGCATGGGAGGCCGGGGCCGTGAGCGGATTTTAGAGCGGGCGGGATCGGAAACCGGGGTTGCCCTGCTCCGGGCGGCGATCGACCAGGTGCTGGAAGGCCGGCGGAGCCCGGTGCTGGACCGGCAGCGGGAAGCGCTTCTGCGGCAGGCGGTTGATTTTGACGCCCGGCAGTGGCAATGCAGCGAGGGGTGGGGGCGCCCTTCTTTCGATTATGCGGGCGGCCGCCTGTATGCGGCGTATCGGACCCTCCGGTCCGGGGCGCGGCACCTGACGACGGCCCTGCCCGGTCTCCTTCAGCGTCCGCCAGGGGAGGGCCGCCCGTGAAGATCATCGTGTCCTATCGCGGCGTGCCGCAGGCCAGGGGCTGGGAGGCCGGCGCCTGCCTGGCCCGCGCCTTCCGGGAACTCGGGTGCGAGGTGGCGGAATTCGGCACCTGCTTCGGCTTTCCCGACCGCTGGCTGAGCGAGGGTCCGCCCCCTTCCGGCGCCGATCTCTGGGTATATGTGGAATGCGGGGATGCGGAACCGCCTTACGGGGAGGTGCTTGCCTCGGATGCGCGGGTCAAGGTTTACTGGGAATTCGATACGACCGTTCACCGGGGATTTTCGCTGGAGTTTATCGAGCGGGTCGGGTTCGATCATGTGTTCCTGGGCAACTGGCGCGAGGCGCCGCTGATCCGGACTGTCGCCTCCGCCGTCCATTTCCTGCCGTATGCCGTGGCCGCGGATCGGCTGAGGCCCATGTCGGAGGTGGAGAAGGCGGCGGACGTCGGCATGGTGGGGCAGCGGACCCCCAAGCGCGACCGGCTTCTCGCGACGCTGCGCGCGGCGGGGCTTTCGGCCGTGATTCTCCAGGGGAAATTCGGGGTTGAACTGGCCCGCGCCATCAACAGCTTCCGGATCGGCCTCAACTACGAGGTCACGGGCGGGGGCGGCCTCCTGAACGGCCGGGTCTGGGAAGTCCTGGGGTGCGGCGTCTTCCTGCTGAATGAGCGGGGAAACGGGATCGAGGACCTGTTCGAGGACGGCCGGCACCTGGCGCTGTTTTCAACGCCCGCGGAATGCGTGGAGAAGGCGCGGTACTACCTGGCGCATCCGGACGAGGCGGCCGCCATCGCCGCGGAAGGCCGCCGGCATGCCCTGGCGTGCCACACGTACCGGCAGCGCGCGGAGGCCCTGCTGGCCTGCCTGAAGGAACCAGCTCCGGCGGTGGAGCCGGTTCCGGCGGCCATCCGGTGCCGGGCGCGCGTCATCCGGCTGGCGTATCGCGCGAGCCGCCCGGCGGTGGCGCTGAGGCGCGCGATCAAGGGGCGGGCGCCATGAGGGTGCTGTACGATTACCAGGCGTTTGCGGCCCAGCGCGCGGGCGGGGTGTCCCGCTATTTTACCGAGCTGATGCGGGAGTGGGGCCGGCAGGAGGCCGTTGAAGCCGAGGTGCTGGCGCCGCTGTCGATCAACCAGCACCTGCGGGACGCCCGGCGGGGTGGGGTCCCCGGAATCTGCGGGAGGCAGGCCCCCTGCGGATGGGGCCCGCATCCGGCCCTGTCCCTGGCCAACCGCCTCGGGTTCTGGGCCGCCACGCAGGGCCGGTCCTGGGACCTGTACCATCCCACCTACTACAACACGCTCCGGCCATGTCCCTGTTTTAAAAAAAATGCGGTCACCGTCTTCGATATGGCCCACGAGCGGTTTCCGGGGCTGTTCCGGGGCGGCGATCCCACCAGCCGGCGCAAGCGGCTCATGCTGGAGCGCGCGGACGGCATCATCTGCATTTCGGAGGCGACCCGCCGGGAGCTGGTCGCCCTGTGGGGCGAGCCGGGGGCGCGGGTGGAGGTCATTCCGCTCGCCACGCGGATCGGCGCCGTTGCCGCCGTCCCGTTCGCCCATCCCCGGCCGTATTGGCTGTACGTGGGGATGCGGGGCGGCTACAAGGATTTTGCCGTTCTGCTCGACGCCTGGGCGGAAACCCGCGCGCTGGCGGAAACGGATGTGGTGTGCTTCGGCGGCGGCCCCTTCGATCCGGCCGAGCGGCGGGAACTGGACCGCCGGGGCCTGGCGTCCCGCGTTCATCAGCTCCCGGGCGACGATGCCGTGCTGCGCGGGCTCTACGAAGCGGCGCTGGCCCTGGTGTATCCCTCCCGCTACGAGGGGTTCGGGCTGCCGCCCCTGGAGGCGATGACGACGGGGTGCCCTGTGATCGCGGCGGACGGCGGGAGCGTGCCGGAGGTGGTGGGGCCCGGGGGACTCCTGTTTCCCGCCGGCCGCGTGGAGGCGCTTTCCGGCGCCCTGCAAAAGGTCATGGCGGACGGGACGCTCCGCCGCTCCCTCGTGGACGCCGGCTTCCGGCAGGCGAAGCTGTTTTCATGGGAAGCCACCGCTGAACGCACGCGGCAATTCTACGGCCGGGTGCTGGGATGAGACCCGGGAAAGGACGATCACGATGAAGTGGCCGTTGCGCTCCTCCAGCGGGCTGGGGCCCCGGAAGCGGTTCCTGTGGACCTGCGTCCGACGCCTGATGCCCGCGGGCTTGCGATTTTTTTACGAAGGGCATCCCGACTTTCCGGGGCAGCTGTGGGTTGAGGAGCGCAAGCTGCTGTACCGGACGGTCCGCGCGCGGCAGCCGCGCGTCTGCTTTGAAATCGGAACATGGCGGGGCGGGGGGAGCACGTATTTCACCTGCCACGCGCTGGCCGACAACGGGGCCGGCGTGCTGCACACCATTGAAACGGACCCCGCCATCCAGGCCGAAGCGGCGGAGAACTACCGGCGGAAAACGCCGCGGCTGACCCCGTTTATCCGCCTTCACCTGGGGGATTACCGGGAGGTTTACGGGCCCCTTCTGCGGGAGGATCCGCGGGTGGACATGGTGTTCCTGGACGGGCCGGAAGACGCCGAGGTCAACGAGCAGCAGTTCCTGTTCTTCCAGCCCCGGATGAAGGCCGGGTCGATCCTGTTCCAGCATGACTGGTTCACCGAGAAGGCCCGTCTCGTGCGGGCCCATCTGGAAAAATCGCCGGACTGGCAACTGGAGGCTGTTCTTTCGCCTCCCTATTCACTAGGGTTGGCGCTGGCCATTCACAGATAGGAAGGTGTTTTTTATGGCGGCCGGTTTCACATCATGCCTGCTTCGGCTCCGGGCTCTCGCCCGTCGTGTTTTGGGGTACCCGTTCGTCCGGAACGTCAACGCGGCGAAGCGGGGGGCGGGCGGCCGCCGGTGTCTGATGGTGAACCTGTCGACTCCGTTTGTCCGCCCTCCGGATCACCCGTCCTTCCTGGCCCATCAGAATATGGGCCAGGCCCGGATGATGGCAACCGCGCTGGGGGAGGCTGGTTATGAGGTGGACGTGGCCGACGTGCGGTCGTTCCGGATCCCCGCTCCCGCCGCTCCGTATGATCTCATCCTCACGCATCATCCCGCGCTGGAGATGATCCGGCGGCAGTTTTCGGACGAGACGACGGTCGTTTACCTGGCCACGGGGATGGCGCACGCCGAGCACAACCGGCGGGTGGAGGCGAGGAGGGCGGACCTCGAAAGGCGCCGGGGGTGCCGCATCCCTCCGTTTGCCGTGAATGCGGAGTCGGTCAGCGTCCTGTCCCGCGCGGACGCCCTGGCGGGACTCGGGAACGCCGCCACGACCGGGACCTGGTCGACCTGTTTCGGCGGGCCGGCCTTTTTCTTCGATAACAGCGGGTTCGAGTGGATCCGCCCGGCCCGCCAGGCGGCCCCGGACCGGGCCCGCCATTTCCTTTTCTTTGGCGGGGTGGACCAGGTCCGGAAGGGATTGGATCTGCTGCTGGACGTGTTTCCCGCGCTGCCGGACCTGCATCTTCACGTCGCCGGCCATTATGCGCTGGAGCGGGAGTTCTGCGCCTGTTACCGGGAGGAGCTGTATCGGACGTCCAACGTCCATCTGCACGGGGACATCCGGGTCGGTTCGCCTGACTGGGAATCCTTGATCGGGCAATGCGCGTTCGCTATTCTTCCCACCTGCAGCGAAGGGCAGGCCGGCTCCGTGACCCAGACCATGCACGCCGGACTGGTTCCCGTCGTGACGCCGGCTGCGGGGCTGGACGTGAAGCCGTTCGGCGTGGAACTGCCCGGGGAGCCGCTTCCCGTCCTGGCGGAAACCCTGGCCCGCCTGGCCGCCTTTCCGCCGGCCGGGATGGATCGGCTCCGGGAGGCAACCCTGGCGGCGGCGCGGACCCGTTTCAGCGAAGCGGCCTTCCTGGCCCGGTGGCGCGAAATCGCGGGGCAGATGGCGGAGCTGGACCGGCGCCGGAGGCCGGGAGCCGGCGCGCTCCATGACAAGGTGGCGAGCGCATGAAGTTCAATCGATTACTGCCGTGGATCGGGGTGGCCGTCATCGGCTTGATCGGCCTTTACGGTCTGGCCACAGGATCGTTTTTCGGCATGCTGCGCACGCTGATCGCCGCCGTTATCCTGATCCTGCTGATTGCCCAGCCGCGGCTGCTCCTGGTGCTGACCGTGCTGCTCATGGCGGCCGATTTCACGGTCCCGCTGATGCCGTCCACGCTGGGGCTTTATATCGGGGTGGGCGCCCTGTTCTGCGGCGCCGTTGTTCTGGAAAAGGTGTTCCGGCGCGGCTATCCCGTTTCAAAAGAGGAACGGAGGATCATGATCTGGGCGGTGGCCTTCGCCGTTGTCCTGGTGGTGACGGCCCTGGTCCGGGGGTCGGGGGTGAGAATACTGGGAAGCGACAAATGGGGGGGGAGGCCCTATTTCCTGCTGCTGCTGGCCAGTGCCGTGCTGGTTCAGTCCCTGTTCGTCAAGCTGAGCGTGGCCCAGTGCAAGCGGATCGTGATCGGGCTCTGCCTGGCCGGCCTGTTTCCCACCGTGGCCGCTCTCGTGGCCCGCTACGAGGGCACGAACCTGCTGTCCCGTTTCGTCGTCCAGGCGGACGAGGTCGGGCAATCGGTCAACGGCGTGGTGGGCGAGGTGGATCCCCTGTTCCGCCTGCAGGTGGCGAATGTCGGGGCCACGTACCTGTTCCTGCTCATGTGGCTGCTCCTGTATGCCAGGGGCGTGCCTGCCCGGACGCTCATGATCGGCTCCGGCATCACAGCCATCGTGCTGACCGGTTTGTCTGGGCATCGGATTTCCCTGCTCTACGGCGTGGTGCTGAGCGTGGCCTATGTCCTGCTCAACGTGCGCACATCGTTGCTCGCCCGCCTGGCCAACCGGTATCTGCTACTGCTGATCATGACGATGGCGGTGCTGGTCGTGCTCTCGCCCAAACTGCCGGTGCTGTTCCAACGGAGCCTCTCGTGGATGCCCTTCACCGGCGTGTCCCAGAACGCCCAGTTCGATGCGGCGGTGACCACCCAGTGGCGGATCGAGGTCTGGAAGCGGGCCATGGAGGAGTTGCCGAACTATCTGCTGATCGGGAAGGGCTTCGCCTTCCAGGCCGACGAACTCTTCAGCTTTGTGAATTGGTCGATGAACGATTACAATTACGTGCTGACCTCGCACAGTTATCACAACGGGGTGGTGCAGATTCTCGTCGATCTCGGACTGCCGGGCATGTTGTGCACCGTCGGATTCATCGTGGCGGTGTTCAGGCGGCATTACCGGCTTCTCTCGTATCAGTGGAACAGTCCGATGCTCTGCCACTTCCACCGGGTGATGCTGGCCGGCTTCGCGGCCCAGGTGGTGGTGTACCTGATCGTTGGCGGCGGCGCGACCACCTTCGTGACGCTGTTCTTCTGGACCGCCATCCTGGTGCAGCTGGCCCGGGCGGACGGCGATGCGGCGCCCCCGCCGGCGCCAGCCGTGGCGGAACAGCCAACCCCGTAAGCCGCGAGCCGCCATGGATGTTTCCATCATCACCCCCAGCTTCAACTCCGGCCGCTACCTGCCGCTGGCGGCGGCCTCCGTGGCGGACCAGGCCGGCGTAACCGCCGAGCACCTGGTCGTGGACGGCGGGTCGACCGACGGCACGGTCGGCTGGCTGCAAAGCAGCCGGGGGCTGCGCTGGTCCAGCGGGCCCGACCGCGGCATGTACGACGCCGTCAACAAGGGCTTGGCCGTGGCCGGGGGGGCCATCCTCGGCTATCTCAACTGCGATGAGCAGTATCTTCCCGGCACGCTCGCGGCCGTGGCCGACGCGTTCCGGGCAAACCCCGGGATCGATCTGATCTATGGGGACATGCTGGTGGTCAACCCCGATGGCGGCCTGCTGGCGTTCCGAAAATCGTATCCGCTGCGGTGGCCCTATGTGGCCGCCGCGCACCTGTATGTCCCCAGCTGCGCCCTGTTCTGGCGCCGGCGCGTGCGGGATGCGGGATTGGTTTTTGACACGCGCTGGTGCATCCAGGGCGATGCGGATTTCGTCCTGCGCGTCCTGCGCGCCGGGCATCGCGCCGCGCGCCTGCCGCGCTACCTGGCGGCCTTCACGCTGGCCGACGCGAACCTGGGAAACACGCCCGCTGCGCGGAAGGAAATGCTCGCCGCCCGGGCCGGGGCGCCGTGGTGGATCCGAGGGTTCCGTCCCGCGTGGAACGGGGCCCGCCATGCCGAGAAGCTTCTCAGCGGCGCGCACCGGCAGGCCTTTCCGCTCGACTATGACTTGTACACGCGTTCCGATTTAACGCATCGTGTCCATTTCACCGCGCCGACCGGCACGTTCCGCTGGCCGGTTGCGGGGTGAAAGCGGCCCCGCGCGGCGGGCTCATGGGGGCTCCTTTCATTTGCCGCCATCGTAATGCCGGGCGCGATTGGAATCGATAAAAAAGGGACAGCCGCAAAGCCGAAGAGAACCACGACCAAACACCCCATTAACACGAATCAAGACGTTACGCGAAGCGGGTAGGGCGAGGACTCCGGCCGAGCCGCCGCCGGGCCATTCCCATGCGGCTCCGCGGGGACGCGTCGCCCTACCTGCTGCGCGAAACGATTCTCATCGTTGCTCCACCTGGGCGCCGCGCTGGACTGGTCGCTGATCACGGATCACGGGTCACTTCTTCATCAGCACATCCATGGGGCTCTGCGCGGGGCGCCGTAAATCCCGCACCACGTGGGTGTCGATCATGGTCGTCTCTTTCCCGGGGTCGGTGTCGGGATCGACATGCGCCTGCTCGATAGCGATTCCGATAGCGATCGCGATCGCGAGAAGAAAAGACCAGGCCAACCACACGCTCAGGCTATCGCCCGAAGCGGGCTTGCCTGAGCAAGGCGTTCGATCAGGGACGAAAGGAAGAAGATTGACATGGATGTCTGCGGTGTATACTTTGTATGACAGAACAATACAGAAAGAGACATCATGAGCACGGCCGTTTCAATTCGTTTGCCTGATCTTTTGGCCAGGGAACTGGACCACATCGCGGATGAGACGGAACGGCCGCGGTCCTTTCATATTCAAAAGGCGCTGGAGTCCTACATTGAGGATTTCGCCGATGTTCAAGTTGCCCTGGATCGGCTACGCGACCAGAAGGATCCCGTCATTTCAAGCCATGAATTGAGGAAAACCCTTGGCCTTTGACATTGCCTACAAGAAAAGCGTGACGAAGGACCTTGCTGGCCTCAGCAAGGCCGAGGCGAGGCGCATCCTTGGCAAGATCGAGAAGGACCTCCCCGCACGTGCGGACACCTGTCCCGTCCTGAAAGGGTCGTTCTCGGGTCTGCGGAAGCTCCGAGTCGGGGACTATCGTGTCATCTTCGCCATCCTCGGACAACAGGTTCTTGTGCTCAGGATCGGGCATCGACGAGAGATCTACGAACGATGATCGAACAACATGAGGCAGACTATCGCTCGAAGAGGGCTCAGCCAGAGAAGGGGCGATGCCTCTTTTTCAAGACTATTTCCGCGCAGGCCCACGCCAGGAGCGCGAGCCCGACCGCCGCACCGGCCAGTCCGGCCGTGAGGAAGCGCGGGCGGTAGCGGAGCGTCACGCGCAGCGTGTCCGCGGGAATGGACATCCGGCTATAAAACGGGGCCGCTTTTTCGAGCGGGATGGCCTTGCCGTCCGCTTCGGCCCGCCAGCCCGGATAAGACGTGTCCGTCCGCAGGAGGCGGGCGGCGGGGCCCGGGTCAAGCGTCAGGTCAATCGCGTTGAGGGACGGCTCCCCGACGAACAGGGACCTCATCTCCCCGTCTTCCCATTGAAACCGGTCCAGCACCGGAACGCCCCGCGAGGGTCCCCGCCCGGCGCCGTCTCCCGGCGCGCTGGCGTGCAGCGCGGGATTATCCGGCTTCAGGGCGGCATAGCCCTGCGCGGTATGCACCCGGTAGAGGTGGGCCAGGGCAAAGGGGAAGAGCTGCCCGGCCGATGCGGTCGCGGGCTCGGTGAGGCGCGCCGGCTGCCCCGATAAAAGGTCCATGATGGTATTCTGCTCGCGGCTTCCCGCCTCCAGCCGGCGCCATTGTTCCATCGGGGCATGGGGGATGAACCGGCCCGCGAACAGCAGCAGGGGAATCAGGTTGAGTCGCAGGAGGACGGCCAGCAGGCGCTGATAGGTGGCGCCTCCGGAAGTCACCAGCAGGCCGCCCAGCAGGGCGAGGCCGAGGAGTCCGATGAACACCTCCTGGTTCCGGAGCGAGAGTTCGGCGGGCAGGTTCCGGACCTGGAACGCCCGGAGCTCGGGGACTCCCGCGAGGGACGCGGTCGCCTGGCGGTTGTTGATGAGCCGCTCCACGTCGGGCATCCAGCGGGAGTAAACGGCGGGGAGGACCGCAAGCCCCAGCGCCACGAGTCCGACGGCGGCCAGCAGCCCGATTCCCCAGCGCAGCCGCGGCCGGGGGAAGTCGGCCAGGTATTCGATTTCCGCCGCCGCCAGGACGATCAGCCCCATGACCGCGAGGGGCGCCATCCGGAGATAGAGCCAGCTGACGGCGGGGGTGGACAGCAGGAGAAGGGTGCCGGCGGCCAGCAGGCGGGCCGTCCGCAGGACGGGAAGCCGGTCGGGCTCGTTCCTTTTCCGGAAAAATCCGCCGAGGGCCAGCGCCATGCCCGCGCAGCCGGTCCAGAAGGTGAACCCGAGGGCGGTCTGGCCGAACAGCTTGCTCGCGTCGAGGGTGCGGAAGGTTCCGAGCAGCCAGGGGAAGACGGCGCCGAGCGACGCCGGCCCGGCCAGCCACCCTGTTTTTCCAAAAGGGGAGCTGAACGGGCGCGTGCCGATCGCGAACAGCTCCAGCTGGCCGGACAGCACCGGCAGCGCGAGCAGGCCGCCGATCAGGAGCGAGCCGCCGACGAGGACGGCGGACCGCTTCCACAGGCCGGCGTCCCGGCCGGCGTAGCCGGCGGCCAGGGCCGCGGCGAAGAGGGGCAGGTAGGCGTGCGACTGGAGGTTGCCGGCGTAAAAAACGGCGGCTGTCAGCAGGGCGCCCGCGGGCAGGCTCCAGCGGGCCTGCCCGCGCAGGCCCGCGTCCCAGGCCAGCCAGAGAAACGGATAATAGAGGAACGCCCCCTGGATCCAGGGGTGGCCGATGAAGAGCGTGAAGCAGCCGGCAAACTGGTAGGCGACGGCCAGCCAGGTGCGCGTCCCGGCGCCGAAGTTGAGCCGTCCCAAAAGCAGGAACATGCCCAGGCCCGTCAGGAGCGCGTGCGCGATCAGGGTCCAGTTGTAGGCCGCCTCGAAGGGAAGGAGGCGGTAGAGGAGCAGCCGCACCGGGTCGGTTCCGTTGACGTGGGCGTCCGCCAGCAGCGGGCGTCCGCCGAACGTGTAGGGATCCCACCAGGGCATCTCCCCCCGTTGCACGGCGGCGTGGATGGTCTTCTGGAGGGGCAGGTCGTAGAACAGCTGGTCCACGATGTAGTGGTTGGCCGGGATTTTCGTCGTGTCCGGGTCCACATAGCGGTAGTTCGCCAGCAGGGCCGGGGCCACGTCCACCGGCGCCAGCAGGGACTGGCCCCACAGGGCCCCCCGGAACACGACCAGGCAGGCCAGGATTTCGAGCAGGCAGAATCCGAGGAAAGCCTTGTGCTTCATGGGCTGGCCCTGGCGACGGCGAGCAGGCTTTGGCCGAAGGGGGGACGGCACACGCGCGACTCCAGCGCGTGGACCACCGGGAAAATCACCCGGTCAAAGAGGCGGATCGCGCCGGGATCGAAGTGCCG
>CAYZVY010000068.1:1939-18681 GCA_964481675.1 uncultured Verrucomicrobiota bacterium | reverse complement strand
AGTCCTCTGGTCGTACGTCGTACGCATACGAGGTACGCGTACGATAGGGTGATCTCATTCTCATGCCAAAGTCGTCCCGCCTCTATTCCGGCTGGATGTTGTGGGCGGCGGAATTACTCCTTGCAGGCGGCCGGGTTATCGACCAGAATGCCATTTTGCGAGCCCCTACCGGATGGAAAGGCCCGATATGAGCGATATGGTCCCCGAAAAAACGTTGCGCGAGAAGCTGGTGGAACTGGTCGGGAATCTGCCGCCGGACCAGGTGACGTTGGCCGTGGTGCTGGAGCGCATCGGCCAGGAGGGCTGGCTGCTGTTCTGCATGTTCCTGACCCTGCCGTTCATGGTTCCCGTCTCGATCCCCGGCGTCAGCACGGTTTTCGGGGCTGTCATCCTGCTGATCGGCATCAGCCTGACCCTGAACCGGAACCCCTGGCTGCCCGCGCGCCTCATGCACCGCCGCTTTCCCAGCGCCAAGCTGAAAGCGGCGATGGAGAAGGGGACCGTCTGGCTTAAGCGGCTCGAGAGGATCAGCCACCCGCGCCTGCCGCTGCTGGCACAGGGCTTCATGGCCGAGCGTCTGAATGGCGCCGCGATCGTCCTGGGCGCCGTCCTCCTGATGATGCCGTTCGGGCTGGTGCCCTTTTCCAACACCCTTCCCGGCCTGGCGATCCTGTTCCTGGCCATGGGCGCGATCCAGAAGGACGGCGGCTGCATCCTGCTGGGGCACCTGACCAACTTGGCCACGCTGGCCTATTTCGGGTACCTGATCTATATCGGGTCGGAAGCCACGATGGCGGTCGTCAGGAAGATAACGGCCCTGTTCCATTAAGGAGTTTCCCGTGCACGCGATCCTGAAAGATTTCGCCGTCAACCGGGACTCCGGGGAGCGCGTCCAGGCCCAGATCGAGGCCTTCCTGCGCCACCAGATCTGGTCGGGCCGCATCAAGCCCGGCGACCGCCTTCCCAGCACGCACGACCTGACCCGCAAGTGGGGCGTCAACCTGGTGTCCGTCCAGAAGGCCATGGAGCGGCTGACCGAGTGGGGGCTGCTGGAGCGCAAGACGAAAATGGGAACGGTGGTGCGCCCGCTGACCCTGGCCGTCCTGCCGCAGCAGGACCTGGCCCTCGAAACGGCGCACTACGTCCGGGCGCTGACCAAGGCGATCCGCGGCGAAATCGAATCGCACGGCTGGATCCCGGAGGTGTACGACGATTTCTCGATGGTCCTGAAGTTCGACCGGGTGGAGGAGTCGGCCAATGCGCGGCGCTTCCTGACCGACCTGTCGGCCCGCCGGTTCTCGGGCATGGTGCAGGTGGCGATGCCCCATCAGACCTGGTCGCTGCTGGGCAAGCGGGTCGCGCTGCCGGGGATTCATTGCAGCCAGGAGTACCGCACCGCCGACGTCATGAACGACTATTACCGGTTCGCGTGCGACACGGCGGAGTTCCTGGCCAAACGGGGCCGCCGGCGCCTGGCGTACCTGGGCTTCCACGAGCATTCCGAGGAATTCCACGCCGCGCTGTCCGCGGCCGCCCGCTTTGACCTGCCGCGGCCGCGCACCTACGCCTATGAGGGCGAGGCGACCAGCCTCAAGGCCATGCAGGGGCAGATGGCCGGCCTGCTGGCGGGCTGGAAAAAGGAGAAGAGCCTGCCCGACGCGCTGGTCGTGGCCGACGACATTGTCACCCGCGGCGTGGCCCTGGCGCTGATCCAGAAGGGGATCGACGTGCCCGCGGAGATGGAGGTGGTGACCCAGGCCAATACGGATGTCCAGATCGAGTATGGCATCCCGGTGATCCGTTACGCCTTCACGCCGAAGCGCAACGCCGAGTATGCCTTGGACCTGTTGTGGAAAAAAATGGTGCATGAACCGCTGCCCGACCGGCCCATCCTGCTGGCGGGGCGGGTCCTGGAGTCCTGATGCGTGAACTGATGCTGGTGGCCCACCCCGGTTACGGGGGGGCGTTGCGTGAGGAGGCGGTCCGCCGCTATGGCTCCGCCTCGGTCCCGTCCCTTCACCCCGACGAGCCCGACGTGGTGCGCGTGGCGGGGGAGGCCGTGTCGCGCGCCTGGCGCGAGGGGCGGCAGGCGCTGATCTTCGCGGCCCAGTGGCTGGCCGACCCGGTGGCGGAGCTGCCGGGCCAGGCCGTCCCGGTTTCCATGGTCGACGGGCTGTCGGTGCTGGGCGGCGGGGCTTCGCCCTGGACGCTGCACGCCTTCGGTTCGGGCACGGGCGAGGCGACGCTGTCACGGGAGGCGGGCCGCATCGGGGACGCCCTGCTGGCGGCCAGCGCGGCGGCGGTGCCGGAGCTCTATAGCCGGTATGCGCCTCCGCGGAGCGCAGGGCCCGACGCCAAGGTGTTCCAGCTGTGCCTGACGCGGCGGGGAATCTGGTGGAGCCTGATGCAGGCGCGCGACCTGCTGGACCCGTTTCCGGGCGGCGAGCACCGGATGCCCTTCGATGCGGCGGCGCCCAGCCGGTCGTACCTGAAGGTGGAGGAGGCGTTCGACATCATGGGCCGCCTGCCGCGCAAGGGCGAGCGGGTGGTGGACCTGGGCGCCTCGCCCGGCGGCTGGAGCTATGCCTTCCTGAAGCGCGGCTGCGAGGTGCTGGCCGTGGACCGGGGGCCCCTGAAGATTCCGGACCGCCATCCCTCCGGCGGCCGGCTGCGCCACCTGCTGGTGGACGGGGTGGGGTTCCGCCTTCCCCGGGAATGGGAGCGGGCCGACTGGCTGGCCTGCGACATGCTGGTGCCGCCCGGCAAGACGCTGGGGCTGCTGAGGCGCTGGCTCGAGGAGGGGCGGATCCGCCGGTTCATCGTCAATTTCAAGATTCCCCAGCAGCATCCGGACGCGATTCTCCAGCCGGTGGAGGAGATGCTGCGGGAGATTCCCGGCCTCCATTTCCGCATCCGGCAGCTGTACCATGACCGGCGGGAGGTCACGGCCATGGGCGAGACGGGGCAGCGCCGCGCGTGAGCGGGGCGCCTTCCGGCTAAAACCCGCTGCGGAAGATCTGGACGATGACGGGGCCCAGGAGGACCAGGAAGACGGCCGGGAAGATGAAGGCCACCAGCGGGAAGAGCATCTTGACCGGGGCCTCGTTGGCGGCCTTCTCGGCCCGCTGGAAGCGGCGCGTGCGCATCTGCTCGGCCTGGATGCGGAGCATGGAGCCGATGCTGACGCCCAGCTCGTCCGCCTGCACCAGGGCCTGCACCACGGTGTTCAGGTCGTCCTGTCCCACCCGGTCCGCCATATCCTTGAGCGCCTCCTTGCGGGTCTTGCCCAGCAGCACCTCGCGGAAGACCCGGACCAGTTCCTCGGTCAGCGGGTCGATGGCCCGCTTTTCGATGATGCGCTGGATGGCGGTCATGAAATCCAGGCCCGCCTCCACGGAGAGGGTCAGCAGGTCCAGCACGAACGGAAGCGCCCGCTCGATGTTCTGCTGCCGTTCCTTCAGGGCGGAGCGCAGCCACATCCAGGGGGAAAAGCCGAGCGCGGCGATGACCACGAGGAAGAACGACCACTCCCGGTCGCGCAGGAAGAAGCCGATCCGGCCGGGCATGTAATGGAAGGCGAGCTTCATCAGGATGACCAGGAAGCCGCCGGCGATCACGGGAATCAGGATGCGCAGGGCCATGAATTCGCGGGACGAGATCAGGCCCTCGTAGCCGGCGGCCAGGATCTGCTTGTCGATCTTCTTGCGCATCTGCTCATAGCGGGGGCCCTCGAACAGGCGGATGACGTTGGGCGTCAGGGGAAGCAGCAGGCGGAACAGGGGCGGCAGGCGCCGTTCCTGTTTCCGGCCGTCGGCCAGGGTCACATAGGTGATCTGGGTCGAGAGCCGGATGCAGTACCAGGCGATGCCGGCCACCGCGAGGGCCCAGAGCAGCGCGAGCATGATGTGCGGGATATTCATGCTACACCTTGATCCGGATGATTTTGCGGATGACGAGGGCGCCCGCGACCTCCAGCAGGACCACCACGACGAGGATGGCGATGCCGGGAATGGAGGTCACGAATGTCTTGATCATGCGGGGTTCCAGCAGGCTGAGGGCGAAGAGCAGCAGGGCCGGCATGGCGCCCACGACAATGCCCTGGAGGCGCCCCATGGCCGTGAGGGAGCGGATGCGGCCTTCGATGCGGGCCCGCTCGCGGATGGTGGCGGCGATCTTGTCGAACACCTCGGTCAGGTTGCCGCCCGTGCGGCGGGCGATCTCGATGGCCGAGACCATGAGCGTGAGGTCCTCGCTGGGAATCCGCTCGTTGAGCTGGGCCAGCGCGTCCTCGAACCGCACGCCCACCCGGGTCTGCTGGAGGAAGACGCCGAACTCCTGGGCGATGGGGTTGCGGCCCTGCTTGACCACGGTCTCGATCGCCTGCTGGATGCTGAACCCGGCCTTGAGCGCGTTGCTCATGGTGGTCAGGGCGTCCACCAGCTGCTCGTTGAACATCCGGATGCGGCGGGCCTTGAGGAACCGGAGAATGAACCGGGGCGCGTTCAGGGCCCCCGTGGCGACGATCAGGCCGCAGACGGCGCCCACGGCGATTCCCGTCCCCGAGGTGAGGTCCCCCGTCAGCAGGAAGACGAGGATGAAGCTGACGGCGGCCGCGATGCGGGCCATGTCCAGGATGCGCCGGGGGGGGATGAAGAGGAACATGTCGGCCAGGTCCCGCGCGGCATCCGCCTCGTAGGCGGCCGCGTAGCTGACCGAGCCCTCGCGCAGCGCCTCCAGCAGCACGTAGGCCAGGCCGCCGAAGCACAGGGCGAACAGCGCGGGCGCGAGCAGGCTATGGATGGGTTCGGGTAGGGTCATGCGTGGGGGTCGAAGATGCGGCGGTTCAGGGCAATGCCCCGGGCCGCCAGTTGTTCGATGAAGGTGGGCACCGAGCCGGTCGGGGCGAAGCGCCCCTGGACCACGCCCTTTTCGCCGACGCCGGTCTGGTCGTAGGCGAACAGGTCCTGCATGGTGATCTGCTCGCCCTCCATGCCGCACACCTCCGTGATGCGGGAGACCTTGCGGGAGCCGTCCGCGAAGCGGCTGGTGTGCACGATCAGGTGGAGGGCGGAGGCGATCTGCTCGTTGATGGCCCGGAGGGGCAGGTCCATGCCCGACATCATCACCATCGTCTCGAGGCGGGAGATGACGTCGCGCGGGGAATTGGCGTGCACGGTGGTGAGCGAGCCGTCGTGGCCGGTGTTCATGGCCTGGAGCATGTCCAGCGCCTCGCCGCCGCGGCATTCGCCCACGACGATGCGGTCCGGCCGCATGCGCAGGGCGTTGCGCACCAGGTCGCGGATGGCGACGGCCCCGCGCCCTTCGATGTTGGGCGGCCGCGCCTCCAGCCGGATCACGTGGCGCTGCATCAGGCGCAGTTCCGCCGCGTCCTCGATCGTCACGATGCGCTCGTCGTTGGGCAGGAAGGAGCTGAGCACGTTGAGGAAGGTCGTCTTGCCCGAGCCGGTGCCGCCGGAGACGACGATGTTCTTGCGCAGCACCACGCAGGCCTGCAGGAATTGCGCCATGGGGCCGGTCATGGAGTTGAACCCGATCAGGTCCTGCACGGACAGCGGGATCTTGGAGAATTTCCGGATGGTCAGGCACGGCCCCGTGAGGGAAAGCGGCGGGATGATGGCGTTCACGCGGGAGCCGTCGGGCAGGCGGGCGTCCACATAGGGCTGGCTCTCGTCGATGCGCCGGCCGATGGGGGAGACGATGCGCTCGATGATGGCCAGCACGGAGTCGTCGTTCAGGAAGGTGCGTCGGGTCAGGTACAGCTTGCCCCGCCGTTCCACGTAGACGGAGTCGGCCCCGTTGACCATGATTTCGGTGATCTCGGGGTCCGCGAGCAGGTCTTCCAGGGGCCCCAGACCCACCGCTTCGTCGTACAGGTCCTTGGCCAGCGTTTCGGGATTGATGCCCGGAGGCAGGCGCGCGCGGATGTCCTGCGTGATCTGGTGGATGGTGGTCCGGGCCCGCTCGCGCAGGGCCTTTTCGCCGATCTGGTTGCTGGTCAGCCGCTTGATGTCCAGCCGGTTGAGCAGTTCCGTGTGGAGTTGCTTGCGCACGTCCCGGCTCACCTGCTCCAGGGGATCCGCGTTGCCTTCCGGCTCGGCGGGCGGCGCCAGGAAGACGGCCGGCGGCGGCGGGGCGGGGCGGGGCGGGTCTTCCGCCGGGGCGGGGGCGGGAGCGGCCGCGGGCGTCCGAAGCACGATTTCGTATTCGCCGATGCCGATGGTGTGGCCCGGCTGGAGCGCCACCCGTCCCGAAATCCGCTTGCCGTCCAGAAGGGTTCCGCTGTTGCTCTGCAGGGCTTCCAGCCAGCACCCCTCCGCCCCCACGCCGAGCACCGCATGGCGCCAGGCGATCTGGTCGCCGGACAGCATGATGGTGTTGCTCTCGTTGGCGCCGATCGTATAGACCCCGGCCTCCGGGGTGAACACCCTGTCGGGCTTCCCCGGGCGGCGGAGGATCAGTTCGATCGGCGTAGGCATGGGTTACAGGTTGGTTTTCCGGCGGATCGTCCGCTGGCGGTACAGGTTCAGCTCGGGCAGGGCTCCCTCAAGCCGCTTGAAGTCGATCTCGGGCATGTCCTTCTCGAAGCTCACGTCGTCCTGGTGGCGCAGGGAGAGCGTCAGCTGGCCGAGGCCGCGCATGTGCTGGATGAAGGTCAGCAGCTCCGCCTCGCGGGGGGTCACCTCCAGCGTGACCATGTTGTAGCCCCCGGAGCGGAACGAGTCGCTCCCGCCCGTGAGGGATTCCGGCCGCGCCAGCTGGCTGCCGCAGGCGAGCACGGAGACGTCCTGCAGCACGGTGAGGGTGACGGTTTCCATCTCGCCGGGCGTGGTGCGCGAGGGCAGCGAGAAGGTGCCGATGATGTCCACGTGGTCGCTGGGCTGCACGAGGCCGCTGACGGTCTCGGCGCCGCTGACGGAGATGGAGAGGGCCCGCATGCCGACCTTGATGGTGGCGGAGAGCCCGCGGCGCGCCCGCTCGGCGGCTTCCACCTGGGACCAGAGGAGGGGGGCCCCCATCTTCAGGGGGAAGAGCAGCCGCTTGTCGAGGATCTTGAGGTAATCCTCCGGCGTGATGAAATTGTCGCCCACGGCGCTCTTGATCTCGTCGCGCATGGCCAGGTCTCCCTGCTTCAGCACGGTGGACGTGGGCAGATCCCGGCCGGCGACCACGATCTTGATCTTCTCGACCCCGGCCATCAGCTTCTGCCGCTCGCTGGCCAGGTAGCGGTTGGTCAGATAGAAGGCCCCGAGGCCGATCAGGACCGACAGCAGCAGGATGATCTTTTCCTTCATGGGCGCGCTCCCCGGATGGACGGCGGCAGGGTGTGGATGTGTCAGTCCCCCGCCATGAGCCGTCGATGCATTACAGTAACCACACAGGACCCGTCGTGACCAGACATTTTCGCGGTGAATCCGCAGAGGGCGGCCCCCTTCAGATAGAGGGCCATCGGCCCGGCCGGGTCCGCGCCGGCCCCGGCGGCCGCCTTCCAGCCCGCCGCGGCCAGGGAGCCGGCCAGGAATTGCCGGGAGTCCGCCGCCGTGCCCGGGGCCGAGAAGACGGCGAACGTGGAGCCGCTGTCCCGGTTGGCGGCGGAGAGCAGGACCGTGGCGCCGGGCGGGGCGGGGATGGAGTCGGGCAGGGCGACCGGGCGCGGGGCGCCCAGGGTTTGGCGGAAATCCTCGTCCGCCTGGGAGAACAGGAACACGGTGGTCTGGCGGCCGCTGTCGGACGTGGTGCACAGGCAGCGGGTGATCCGGCCTCCGCCGGAGACGGCGCCCCAGGCCAGGGTCTCGCCGGGCAGGAAGACGCCGATGACGCCCTGGCGGCGCGCCTCCTCCCGCATCCGGGCGATGGCGGCGGGGAGGGTTTCCGAGGCGCTCCAGACCTCGACTTTCGTGGCGGCCCCGTTCAGGGCCCAGTCGGCGGCATAGGCGCGCGCCCAGCCGGGATGGTCGCCCCCGGGCTGGAAGGAGGCGCGGCCGAGGCTTTCGAAGACGCGGGCCTGCGCGGGGCCCGCCAGGGCGGCCAGCAGGAGGACGGGGATGAGGAGCAGGCGCCTCATTCGAGTCCGCGGGTATAGATCAGGAACACCTGCGATTCGAGGGTGATGGAATCGCGGCCGAAGATCAGGTTGCGCGTGACAGGGAGGAGCGGGATGGGGCCGCTGCTGGAATGGCCGCGCACGAAGCCGAGGCCGGAGAGCACCTGGTCGGAGCGGCCGATGGCCGTCACGGGATTGCCGGGCGCCAGGGCGCCGAGGGCCTCGGGCCGGGCGTTGCCGACGACGCCGTCGGAGAGCAGCGCGCTGTTGCCGAGCACGGGGAGGTCGTCGCGGGTGTAGGCGTTGCCGTCGCCCCCCACGCCCCAGTCCCGGATATAGCGCGGGCCGGGGGAGATGGGTTCGAAGTATTCGTTGCCCAGCGCGTCGCGGCCGGCGTCGGCGCGGGCCTCCTGGAGCGTGCGGGTGTCGGCTCGCACGAGGGTGCCGATCTGGAGCAGGGCGGCCGTGATGATCAGGATGGCCACCAGCCCCACGACGAATTCGACGATGGCCTGTCCCGATTTCGAGGTTTTCATGTCAGTGCCCTCTCCGCGTTCCGCCGCCCCCGCCGCCCCCGCCGCCGCCGGTGGGGACCTGGCAGCGGGCGCTGTTGACCTCCAGCCAGTCCAGCCCCTGCTGCCGGAACTCCGGCGGCTCCCAGGTGCGGAGCTGGTCGCAGTAGAAGCAGCCGGGCGCCAGGCCGTCCAGTCCGCTCTGCAGATACGGTTCCAGGTGCTCGTAGATGTGGACGCCCCAGCCGGGCGCGCCGCCGCGGGAGGGGGCGGACGAGGTGTCCACCGGGATGAGGCGGATGTCGGTGAAGGCCGGCAGGACGAGCCCGTAGCGGGTGGGCGTGGCGGTGCCGAGCGCGCCGAACGGCTTGGCCGCGGCGGACCAGGTGATGGTGTCGGGCGGCGAGCCGGGCGTGAGCCGCTGCATCTCGGTCTCGATCAGGATGGCGGCGTCGGCGCCGGCCACGTTGGCCGTGTCGCGCACGTCGGCCAGGAAGGGGAACCCCTCCGGGATGCGGTCGGTCCAGGGGCCCCACTCGCCCTCCTGGTAGCCGTACCAGGTGCTGTCCACCGTCATCACGGCGGGGTTGATCGCGCGGCCGGCCTGCGCGCTTACTTCGCTCAGGAAATTGGAGACATTCAGCAGGCGGTCGGCGCCCGCGGCGAAGGGAAGGGTGTCCAGCCGGGTCTGGCGGCGCAGGTAGAGGCCGAAGTATTCGGCGTTCAGGGGGCGCGGCTCCGTGATGATGGGGAGCGCGGGCCAGTCGTGCCAGCTCCCGTAGGTTTCCAGGAGGGCCATGGCGTTGAAAAAGAACCAGCACCAGCCGCGGGTGGCCACGGCGCTGTAGAAATCGGGGTTGAGCAGGTAATGGTCGCGCGAGGCGAAGTCGACGTAGAGGCGGTAGCTGTCGGGCGCCACGGCGATGCCTTCGCTGGCGATGACGTCGAGCATGTTGGCGGTGTCGATCCAGCAGGACGGCTCGCCCGGCCCGTTTTCGTAGGGGTGGTCGGGGAAGCGGATGTCGTATTCCTGGCGCACGAGGGCCGCGTGGTCGGCAATCTGGCGGGTGAAGCCGGCGTTGGAGAAGATGCCGTTGTTCTTGGCCGCCTGCTGGGAGGCGGACAGGCCGATCAGGGGGCCCGTCATGCACAGCCGGGCCTGGAGGTCGGCGCAGGCGGCCGCGGCCGGACAGTTGGAACTGCCGGCGGCAAGGGCGTCGGTCCACGCAGCGGCCTGCACGATGTTGAGTTCGCCGATCAGGTTGAGGCTGATGGCCTGCCAGCGCGCGGCGGCGAGGGCGGCGGCGTCGCCCCCGTTGCGGGCCACGTGCTTGACGCGCACGATCTTGTGCAGGTCGTAATTGAAGAGCCCGATGATGACCAGAATGACCATGAACACGACCAGGAGGATCATGACCTGGCCCCGGCGGGCCTGGCGGCGCTGGGGCTTATTGATCATAGCTCAGGTAGAGGGGGTAGTGGCTTTCGATGATGGCGTCGCCGCCGAGGGCGATGGTGTCGCTGTCGTAAATCAGGCGGTGCAGGGGCGTCCAGAGGGGGACCTCCTGGGCGGTGTGAACGCCGAGGCCGGCGCCGCCCAGGTCGTTGAGCCGGAACCAGATGCCACCTTCGCCGCCATTCCAGTATTCGTAGTCGAGGATGCCCGGAAGGCGGCCGGCCGTTTCGCCGCCCAGGTAGATGGGGATGCGGTCGCGTTCGACGGCGTACTGGGGGGAAACGGGCTGGGCGGCCAGGGCGTAGTCCCAGGCGGTGCCGGGCGTGCCGGAAAACTGGGCCGGATTGGGAGGGCGGTCGACAACGGGTTCGAGCAGGCGGCCGGCGTTGGGGATGGCGGCCACGCGGATGACCTTGCCGCACATGAACTCGTTGAATCCCACGGTGCGGGCGCGGGAGCCGCAGGAGGCCGCGTAGTCGAGGATTTCCTTGGAGGCGGAGATCTGGGAGAGTTGGAGCAGGCCGAAGAAAATGAGGCACAGCAGCATCATGATGATGCACGTTTCGAGAAGGGACTGGCCGGCTTTCCGTTTCATGGCCCCCCAAACGCGCATGCCGCCCCGGGATCCCGGCGCGGCATGCGGCAACGTCAATGACGGGTCTATTTAGTTGCCCGAGGTGCCGAGATCCTTCAGGTACTGCTGCGAATCCACGGTGGCGTTGGCGGTGCCGCCGAGTTCCTCGGTGGCGCCGCGGAACTTCGCCTGGACCGTATCGCTGAACGCCGCCACGATCGCGATCGCGGCAAGGGCCACGACCACCACAATGATGATGTATTCCGTCATGGTCTGGCCGCGCTTGCTGGACTTGAGATGTTTCATGCGGAACTCCTTGATGGCGGTGAGCGCCTCCTCTGTGGAGCGACTTACACCGTCACTAATATAAACGAACGAATCGCCACTGGCAATTATTGTTTTTGGCGCGGCTCAGGGATATTCCGAGGCCACCAGGTCGAGAATGCGGCCGCCATATTCCTTGAACACATACAGGAAGAGGGCGGCCAGGGCCACCACGGCCAGCAGCACGCCGAGAACAACGGCGTATTCGGCCATGGTCTGGCCGCGCCGGGAGCGGCGGAATGACAACATCCTTGCCATATTCTTCATTATACGCTTCGGGTTGGCGATTGACAAGCGGTCATCTCTGTTTCACAGTACCTGCCGGAAATGGGACGCAAGAGGAGAACGCGATGAAATCGATCACGTTGGCGAAACGCATGGGCGCGGGGCTGGGCCTTCTGACGCTGGCGGGCTGCACGACATTGACGCCGGATCCCGTTCCGGTTTACCAGGGCGCGGGGGTTGACTCCGACGTCAAGGCCCTTCAGGAATGGCGCCGGGAAGCCCGTCAGGAGCAGGAAAGCCAGGCCGCTGAAATCGAAAAGCTCCGCAAGCAGCTGAACGCCCTGGAGGCGGCTTTCCGCGAGCAGCAGCAGGCCACCCGCGTCCAGTTCCAGGATCTGGAGACGTCCCGGGAGCAGGACAAGAAATACATCACCGACGAGCTGACCCGCCGGTTGACGGGCCTGGTCGGCTCCATGGCGCCCCCGGCTCCGGCGGCCACGCCCAAGTCCGGCTATGAGCACGTGGTCAAGCCGCGCGAAACGCTGTCGGATATCGCCAAGGCTTACAAGGTGAGCATCGACTCCATCCTGAAAGCCAACAACCTCAAGAACGGAAACACCCTCAAGGTCGGGCAGAAGCTCTTTATTCCCGATTGAGTTGGACGTGGCAGCCGGTTAGTTGGCCCGGGCCTTGCCTTCGGCGCGGTGTTTCTTGAGCCCGTCGTATTGCTTTTCCGTCATCAGGGGCTGCAGCCGGCGGAAGGCGTCGTCGCGGGCCGCGTTCAGCGCGGTGGCGGCGGCATCCTTTTCATTGCGGGCGTTGGTCTTGTCGACCTTCTTCTTGTCCTTGCGCTCGACCTTCTTTTCGGCCGCCACCAGTTCGTCGCGCAGCTTGATCAGGTTCGGGGCTTCCCGGCCGATGTAGTCCTCGATGTTCTTGCGCTGCTCGTCGGTGAAGCCCAGGCGCTTGCTGAGAGGGCCGTTGTTGTGGACATCGATGAACAGGTCGTCCAGGGCGGGCATGCCCGTGGCGGCGGCCGCCCAGGCGCTGATGGACATCACAAGGACGCTGACGATGCTGATCACCCACTTTTTCATGCCGGTCTCCTGTTTGCGATTTAGTCTGGCGGCATCTTAGCCGCTGTGCGTTGAAACCGCAATGGGGATTTGCTTGGCGGGATACCCGGCTGGGCGTTCCCATAAAGTACTCGACGGATTGTTTTCTGTATTTTGCGCGGAGCGGGTAGGGCGACGCGCTTGCCAAGGCGAAGCGCTTCGCGAAGACCGGTCCCTGCGGAGCCGCATGGGAATGGCCCGGCGGCGGCTCAGCCGGAGCGTGCCGGGCAGCGTCGCTTCGTCTGCTGCCCGGGCTTCGCCCTACCCGATTCTCGAAGGAAAAGGGTCAGGGTTCCTTGCGGATAGGCCAGGGCCGTGAAATCGGATTTTTAACATTTTTCGGGTTGTTCCCGCTACGGAACAGGCGGGCCTTTTTCCGGGCGGGGGCCGCCGCCAAGCGATTGGCGCAACTACCCGTTGTGGGAGCGGGAGGCGGGAGGCCCCAGAGGCCCGTGAAAAGGATGCTCGGCAAAAATAAATGGTAGAAAATATAATTGTCATTTTTTACTTTTATGTTATGGTTTCCGACGACGGCGGTCATGTTGCATCGGGAGGGAGTGTCTATGATTAAAGAGCTCGAGCCTGTTGCCCGTAATGAAAATCCGCAGACCATCACGGCGTATATCATCGATCATTCGGAGGCCATGCAGAACAGCCTGGAAAAGATGGTGCAGGAGCTGGGGGGGATCATCTGCGGCAAGTCGCCGGACGGGACGCGATCCCTGGAGCCGCTGAAGGTGCTGCAGCCGGATCTGATCCTGCTGGATATTCTGGTGCCGGGGACGTCGGGGGTTGAAGTGTTTTCCGATATCCGGCAGGCGACGCCCGATTCGAAGACGATGATCCTGACGACGCTGTCGGACCGCGACATGGTGCTGGACTGCCGGCGGCTTGGGGCCTTTGACTATGTGTTGAAGCCGTTCGAGTGGGGGGATCTGAAAAACCGGCTCGCGCGGCTGATCCGGAACATGATGGCGGAACGGCAGGCGCTTTCCGGCTCCGAGCCGGCCCGGCTGAAAATGCTGTTCGACAAGGCGCGCGGCAAGGTGGGGTCGTGCTGCCAGCATTGCGGCAGGAACAACCCGCTGGAGAACTCGTTCTGCGGAATGTGCGGCCGGATCCTGCACGTGATGAGCCCGTCGTCCCAGGTCAAGCGCACGCCGGAACAGCAGTCCGGCTCGTTCTTCTCGGACCTGATCAACGAAGCCCGCCGCGACAAGACGGTCTTCATGGCCTGCCAGACCAACCTGAAACAAGGCGACATCCAGGAGATCTTCGATGAAGGCTCACAAGGTTGAAGCGCCTCCGCCTCCTCTGCCTCCGGCGTCGCCGACGTCCGGCCGCTCGTTTCTGGATTACCTGACGGAGAAGCGTTACCTGACCGCGGACCAGGCCCAGGCCGTGAGCCGCGAACTGAGCTCCGGCCGGCCTGAGTTCCAGCAGGAGGTGCTTCACCGCTCCGGATTGCTGACGGAGGAAAAGGGATATGTGGCCCTGGCCGACTTTTACGGCTGTCCCTATATCGACCTGAAGTCGATTGCCTTCGATCCGCGCGCGGTGGAGAAGATGTCGGTCGACATGGCCCACCAGCACCAGGCGATTCCCTTCTTCCTGCTGGACGGCGAGCTGTCTGTCGCCATGGCGCAGTTCGACCCGGAAAGCCTGGAGGTGATTGCCCATTCGACCGGCTGCCGGATCAACCTGCACATCGCCCCGCTTTCCCAGATCATGGACGCGATCGACATCCAGTATTTCGACGACATCCGCCGGATCGAGCAGGTCCAGGTCGAGGGGCTTCATGTCTCGGTGACCCGGGGGAACGAATCGGACGAGATCCGGCACCTGTCCAACTCCCTGGTCGCCAGCGCGGTCAAGGAGCGGGCGAGCGACATTCACATCGAGCCCGAGGAGGGATTCGCCCGGGTCCGGTTCCGCGTGGACGGCATCCTGCGGGAGGAGAAGCGGCTGCCCATCGAAATCCACCACCACCTGGTGACGCGCTTCAAGGTCATGGCCGCCATGAATATTTCCGAGACCCGGCGCCCCCAGGACGGCCGCATCCGGATGGTGCTGGGCCAGCGGGCTTTCGACATCCGGATGTCGGTGGTCCCGTCCAAGGGCAGCGAAAAGATCGTGCTGCGCATCCTGGACCGGACGGGGCTGGTCCTGGATATCGAGCGCATGTACCTGTCGGAATCCATCCAGCAGCGGGTCCGGAAGGTGATCAGCGCCTCCAGCGGACTGATTCTCGTGACCGGCCCCACGGGCAGCGGAAAGACGACGTTCTGCTATGCCGTGGTCAACGAGCTGAACACGATGGAGCGGAACATCGTCACGATCGAGGACCCGGTGGAATACCGCTTTCCGATCGTCACCCAGATCCAGGTGCACCAGGAGATCGGCATCAGTTTCGCCACGGTCCTCCGGTCCGTGCTCCGGCAGGATCCCAACGTCATTTTCGTGGGCGAAATCCGCGACCTGGAGACCGCCCGCGTCGTGACCGAGGCCGCCCTGACCGGCCACCTGGTCCTGTCGACCATGCACACGAACAACTCGGTGCAGGCGGTGATCCGGATGGTGGAGATCGGGGTGGAGCCGTTCATGGTGGCCCCGTCGATCGAGGGCGTGCTGGGGCAGCGCCTGGTCCGCCGCATCTGCCCGCACTGCCGCATCAGCTACATTCCGGAAGGGGATGAACGGCTTCCCTTCCGGCTGTCCTCCGAGGAGGGGGGCAAGCTGGTGCTGTACCGCGGCCGCGGCTGCGAGATCTGCCACGGCACCGGCTACATTGGCCGGCTGGGTATCCAGGAGCTGGTCATGGTGACCGATGAGATCCGGGACATGATCCTGAAGGGCTCGTCGATGCTGGACCTCGAGCGGGCCGCCGCGCGGGGAGGCTATCACTCCATGCGCTATGACGGGCTCAAGAAGGCCATTCTCGGGCTGACCACGCTGGAAGAGGTGCAGCGCGTGACGCTGGACCGGGACGAGCTGGTGGTCTGAGGCGCCGGCACTAGCCGGCCTTCCCGCGGGCGGCGAACCCGCTTGTTTTTGCGGACCGATTCGGCCATGATAGCCCGATGAAGCAAGACGATCTTGTCGGGTTGGGAATCATCGGACTGGGCGTGCGCACCGAGGTGCTGCTCGTCTCCCTGTTCGCGCTCGACGGGCTGGAAATCCGGGCCGTGTGCGACCTGTCCGAGGCGGCCATCGGGCGGATCCTGGCTATTTTCGACGCGAACGGGCGCCCGCGCCCCGCCGTCTACCGGAACCACCGCGAGCTGCTGGCGCGCGATGACGTGCAGGCGGTCATGATCCCGACCTCCTGGAATGCCCATTTGCCCATCGCCGCTGACGCCATGGAAGCCGGCAAATACGCCGCGTTCGAGGTGGGCGGCGCCTCCTCCACCGACGAGCTCTGGCGGCTGGTCCACGCCTACGAGCGCACCCGCACCCCCTGCATGATGCTGGAAAACTGCTGCTACGGCCGCACGGAGCTGATGCTCCTTAACATGGTCCGGCAGGGGCTGTTCGGCGAACTGGTCCACTGCGAGGGCGGCTATGAGCACGACCTGCGCGACGGCGACACGCTGAGCCTGGAGAAAGGCATCGAACGCGCGCTGCACAACCGCTACCGCAACGGCGACCTCTACCCGACCCACGAGCTGGGCCCGCTCGCCAAGATCCTGGGCATCAACCGCGGCAACCGGTTCCTGACCCTCACCTCCACGGCCTCCAAGGCGCGCGGCCAGGCCCTGCGCGCCCGCGAGCAGAAAACCCGGTACGCGGACACGACCTTCAACCAGGGCGACGTGATCACCACGGTCATCAAGTGTGCCGAAGGGGAGACCATTACGCTGACGCACAGCGTCTCGCTGCCTCGTCCCTATTCAAGGAACGGCCGCGTGCAGGGCACGAAGGGCATCTGGCTGGAGGACGCAAACGGCATCCACATCGAGGGCATCAGCCCCACGGAGGAGTTGATCGATCCCGCCGGCAACCCCTACACGATGCACCGGTGGGATCCGGTCGAGAGCTTTTATCCGAAGTACGATCACCCGATCTGGCGGACCTACAAGGACAAGACCGTGGGCGGGCACGGCGGCATGGATTGCCTGGCCATCCTGGGCTTCCTGGAGGCCGTCCGCAACCGGACCAATACGCCCATTGACGTCTACGACTGCGCCGCCTGGATGAGCGTCACCTGCCTGTCCGAGCAGTCGGTGTCGCTCGGCAGCATGCCCGTGGCGTTCCCCGATTTCACCAACGGCAAATGGATCCGCCGCGAGCCCGCCCCGCGCAGCCGCTATGCGCTGGACCAGGTGTGCGCCGAGTGCTTTGGGGAATAGGGTTCAGGGTTCGGGGAAGAACGTAATCAGTGACATAGGTCCTATAGGACTTATAGGTCCTATTGCCCGACACTGATCACCGATCACTGGCCTTTTCCCGCGCCTTCTCCAGCAGATCCAGGAAC
>CAYZVY010000068.1:0-1839 GCA_964481675.1 uncultured Verrucomicrobiota bacterium | reverse complement strand
CACTGATCACCGATCACTGGCCTTTTCCCGCGCCTTCTCCAGCAGATCCAGGAACATTTCCCGCGGAATGGCCTCCGCCCCGAAAGTGGCGAGGTGCTCGGTCGGCATCTGGCAGTCGATGAGGGCGCAGCCCTGCTGCCGCAACTTGTGGACCAGCGCCACGAACCCGACCTTGCTGGCGTTCGACACTTTCGCGAACATGGATTCGCCGCAGAAGCAGTTGCCCACCGCAACGCCGTAAAGGCCGCCGGCCAGCTCGCCCGCCTGCCAGACCTCCACGGAATGGGCGTGGCCCGCCTCGTGGAGCGCGCGGAAGGCCGCGGCGACGTTTTTCCGGATCCAGGTGCCCGGCTGGTTGCGCCGCGGGGCAGTCCGGCAGTTTTCGATGACCGCGGGGAAATCGCGGTCGAAGGTGACGGTGAACCGCTCCGACTTGATGACCTTGGAGAGGCTCTTGCTGACCTTCAGTTTTTCGGGGAACAGGACAAAGCGCGGGTCCGGGCACCACCACTCGATCAGGTTGCCGCCGAGGATCCAGGGGAAGATGCCGTGGCGATAGGCCAGCAGGAGCCGCTCCACGCTCAGGTCGCCGCCCACCGCGATCACCTCCGGCTCGTCCGTGTGGCGCGGGTCGGGGAAGGCCAGGCGGGCTGTGAGCCGGTAGATCATGGGCTCAGATGGGTTCCACGGCCGCCGTCAGCCCGCAGGACTGGAGCTGGTTCTTGTGGAGCAGCGCCTTGTCGTGGTCCTCGACCTCGGCGATGGCCTTGCCGCGCCGGTGGGCTTCCAGCATGATCTTTTCCGCCAGCGGCTCGCAGTGGTGGAACACCTTCTTGAGGCACTGGACCACGTAGCCGGCCTCATTGTGGTTGTCGTTGAAGAGGATCACCTGCCACATGCCGCCCGCCTCGATGGCATCATCGGTGGTGATGTCGGGCGTTTTCCGGGTTTTGTCGCTGCTCATTCCGCACCCCGCATCGAGGCCTGCGCGGCTTCCAGCCAGCGCAGGAACGCCGTTGCGCACCGGTCGAGGTTTTCCAGCGAGCCGCCCCCGCGCAGCGGGGAGCACATCTCGTAGGCCACCGGCCCGTTGAAGCCGCCGGCATGCAGCCCGCGCAGGAACGTGGCGCTGTCGAGGTCGCCTTCGCCCATGGGCACGGCCCGGACCATATCGGGCTCGGCCTTCTCGTAGTTGATCAGGTCCGGCCGGTAGTGGAAGCGGGGCAGGCGCACGTAGTCGGCCAGGGTCGTATAAACGGTGTCGGGCGCCAGCCCCCGGGCCGTTTCGAACAGCTCTTCGCCGCGCAGGCAGGGCGACCAGGGGTCGAGCATCAGCTTGCAGGCGGGGTGGTTGACGTCGGCCAGCAGCTCCTTCAGGACCTTGCTGTGGACGGCCAGGTCGTGGTGATTCTGGATGCCGATCATGACGCCGTGGCCGGCGGCGCGCTCGGCGCATTCGCGGAGTCCCGCCACGGTGCGGGCCCATTGCGCGGCCAGGGGCATGTCGGCTCGCTCGTAGGCGGTGAAGACGCGCACGAGGGGGGACCCCAGGCGCGCCGCCATGCGGCAGAGGGAGTCGACATACTGCACCTGCATCTCGCCGAACGGCACCTCGGCCGCTTCGGCGCCGCCGGTGAAGTGGGTGTAGGCGGCCAGGCAGGCGATGGCGAGCCGGTGCTTGGCGCACAGGTCCCTCATGGAGTCGAGCCGGGCGTCGGGCCAGTCCAGGGGCGACAGGTGGGGCCGCTTGCCCATCAGCTCCACGCCGGCGAAGCCCAGCTTGGCGGCGTGCGGAATGAAGTCCTCCAGTGGGAGTTTCGCCTGGCCCCAGAAGCCGGC
>CAYZVY010000067.1:15880-18733 GCA_964481675.1 uncultured Verrucomicrobiota bacterium | reverse complement strand
CCATGGGCTTCGGCGACGTGAAGCTGATGGGCGCGCTGGGCGCCTTCTTCGGCGTGAAGGCCGTCTGCTTCATCCTCTTCTTCTCGTCGGTCCTGGGCGCGCTGTTCGGCGTGTTCTTCATCATCACCGGCAAGCGGAAACTCGGCCGCCACATCCCCTTCGGCCCCTATATCGTCTTCGCCGCCCTGGTCTGGCTGCTCTGGGGTCCGAAGATCGTGGACTGGTATCTGATGCTGATGGCGCCGGCGGCGTTGTGATGTGGCGCGAGCATTGACACGTTCAGCAACCGAAGGTGGGAGCGCCACACCGTTGGCGCGAGATGCGCAGAATGTGTGCATGATCGCGCGGACGGTGCCGCGCTCCCACATCCAGTGGCTCACCCTCCAGCCGGTCACAGCGAGCGGGATGACACGTTGTATACCCCGCCGGCGGCAACCACAAAACTGACCCTTGCGCCCGACCGCTCGAGGTTCAACTTCTTTCCCGCCGCATCCGTGACAACCCACTCCGCCTTCGCATCCGCCAGCCGGCACGTCCCGCTCACGTTCGCCTTGATCGTCGCCTCGGTCAGCTTGCCTTCCCGCCAGCTCATGTCCACCGTGAAGCCGCCGCGCGCGCGCAGGCCCGTGACCTTGCCCTCAGGCCAGGCCGGCGGCAGGGCGGGGAGCAGGCGCATCTCGCCGCCCTCGCTTTGCAGCAGCATCTCCAGCACGGCCGCCGCGCCGCCCAGGTTGCCGTCGATCTGGAAGATCCGCGGCGGATGCAGGTCCAGCAGCGTGTCGGTGGCGAAGTCGGTGACCAGGTGGTTCAGGTGCTCCCACGCTTCGGCCGCCCGCCCCAGCCGCGCCATCAGGCAGGCGATCCAGGAGCGGCTCCAGCCCGACTGCCCGCCGCCCGTCGCCAGGCGCCGGTCCAGCGACACCTCCGCCGCCTTCCACAGGGCCGGCGTCTTCTCGGGGTCCAGCGAATCGCCGGGGAACATGCCGATCAGGTGCGACAGGTGGCGGTGCCCCGGCTCCACTTCCTCGAAATCCTCGTTCCATTCCTGCAGCTGGCCGTGCTTGCCGACCTTGAGCGGCGGCAGGCGGCCCAGCATGTCGCTCCATGTCGCGCGCAGCTCCGGGTCCGCATCCAGCAGTTCGGAGGAGCGGATGGCGTAGCGGAGCGCGTCCGCCGCCAGCACCACGTCCATGGTGGCCGAGACGCCGATGCTGACGGGGAAGCTGCCCGTGCCCTTGAACCGGTTTTCCGGCGACTGCGACGGCACGATCTGGAGAACGCCCTTGGCGTCCGCCACCAGGTAGTCCTCGTAGAAGGCGGCCACCTCCTTGAAGAACGGGTAGGCGCGGGTGCGCAGGAAGTCCAGGTCCAGCCCGAACTCGTAATGCCACCACAGGTGCTGGGCCAGCCAGGGCGCGGCGCCGATCCAGACGGCCCAGCCGTAGCTTTCCATCGTGGCGCGGCCCCAGCAGTCCGACTGGATCGGGAACACGATGCCGCGGCAGCCGTACAGGTCCATGGCCGCCTTGCGGGCGTGGGGGACGAAGCGCTCCATGTGCTGGAAGAGCGCCTCGGTGTAGCCCTGCATGCCGGCGGGCTCGGCCATCCAGTAGTTCATCTGCAGGTTGATGTCGTGGTGGTAGTCCGATTCCCACGGGGGATACAGGTCCTCGTTCCACTTGCCCTGGAGGTTGGCCGGCAGCGTGGCGTTGGCGGAGGAGGCGCACAACAGGTAACGGCCGTAGTGGAAGTAGAGCAGGGGCAGGGCGGGGTCGGGGGTCCCGGCGCGCACGTTCCGGATCCGCTCGTCCGTGGGGAGGTCCGGCTCCGGCAGCGGCAGGGCCAGGCTCATGCTGCCGTAGTGGCGGTTGTGCTCGCGCTGGTGCGACTCGAGCAGGGCCGCCCAGTCCGGGGGCAGGGCCAGGGAGCGGGCGGCGCACTCGCCCTCGGCGGTCTGGCCGTTGGCGTCCACCCCGATGTTGACGGCGAACACCGCCTCGGTCACGCCGGCCAGCAGCAGCTTGCGGCCGTCGATGACGGAGGCTTCGCCGTCGCGGTGCCACACCTGGACGCCGACCTTGAAGCCCACGCCGTCCCGGATGCGGCCCGTCATGGCGAAGGCGCCGGGGGCGGTCTGGAAGGCCAGCTCGCAGGCGGGGTCGTGGTTGCGGTCGAGCCAGGCGACGCAGTCGAACGGCTTGCCTTCCTGCGTCACCCGCACGAGGATCAGGTCCTCGGCCAGGTGCGCCATGACCTCGCGGGTGAGGCGGCCCTGGTTGACCCGGCGCCTGTCCCCGAAATAGTTATAGGCCACCGTGGCGCGGGCGGTGTCGAGGTCCAGCTCGCGGCGGTACTGGTAGACGAAGCCGTGGGAGAATTCGAGGTAGAGGTCGCCGGCGGGCTGGTAGGGGTCCACGCGGCCCGGCTGTTTGCTCGTGCCGCCGCCCCCGCCGAAGGCGTCGTTGGCGGCCCGGGTGCCGGCTTCGAAGTCGCCGGCCAGCAGGAGCTTGCGCACCTCGGGCAGGCGGTCGCGCCCGACGGGGTTGTCGCGGTGGCGGTTGACGCCGCTCCACAGCCACTCGTGGTTGAGGGCGATCCGCTCGCGCTTATAGGTTCCCATCACCATGGCGGCCAGTCGGCCGGTGCCGACGGGCAGGCCGTTCATCCACTCGTTCGCGGGCAGCTTATACCAGAGTTTCATGGGTGTCCCCGGGGTTGGTTGGTCCAAAAACGGTATCGTTGCAGAACGGGGAACGTTTTTCAAGGTGCGAAGCGGGGCGAGGCCACCGGCCGAGCCGCATGTGACAGCCCTTCACATGGCAGTCTCTCGGGAACCCGGATTACTTACGACTT
>CAYZVY010000067.1:9718-15780 GCA_964481675.1 uncultured Verrucomicrobiota bacterium | reverse complement strand
CATGTGACAGCCCTTCACATGGCAGTCTCTCGGGAACCCGGATTACTTACGACTTACTTACGACTTCATGTTTGGGATTGCTCAGGAAGCGAATGAAGATTAGTATATTTTCATATGAACCAGTTGCAGGAATCGCTGGCCAAACGCAAGGCTGACTGATGGACAGCATCGGTTTATCAGGATACGAATTGGATTTGATGCGGGGCGTGTTTCAGCGTCATCCCGAGATCGATCAGGCCATTTTATTCGGTTCGCGAGCCAAGGGGACGGGCACTTATTCTTCTGATGTGGATCTGGCCGTGACGGGTGTCGACGATCCGCTCAAGGCCGAATCCATCGCCCGTGAACTGGATGAATTGCCGCTGCCGTACCGGTTTGACGTCAAGGCGTTGGCGGCTATTGCGCATGTTCCCCTGCGCGAGCATATCAAACGCATGGGGCGCATCCTGTATCAACGCTCCTCGCAGCCCTTGCCGTGGAAAGTGGCCGAACGGGACACCCCTTGAGGAAATGTGGAGGAGTTTTGGTGTGAGCAGATCCGATGGTGCATCTTCAAAATCCCTGTATGCCCGGTGCAACGACTGGCTTCTGGCCGGCCGCCATGTGCCGCTGCCCCGCCACCTGATCATCGAGATCACCTCCTGCTGCAACCTCCGCTGCCGCATGTGCCCCAAGACCAACGGCTCGGTCAACACGACCGAGAACCGGGTGATGAAGTGGGAGACGTTCGAGCGGCTGACGCCCATCCTGCCCTATATCGAGTCGCTGGACCTGACCGGCGTGTGGGGGGAGGCCTTCCTGCACCCGGAGCTCTACATCCGGATGCTCAAGGCGATCAAGGCGCTGGGCTCGGACGTCTACACGATCAGCAACGGCACGCTCCTCACCGACGACCTGGCGCGGCAGCTGGTGGAGGCCGACCTCAACAAGCTGACCATCAGCCTGGACGCCGCCACGCCCGAGACTTACGCGAAGATCCGTCCTCCCGGCAAGTTCGAGGATATCCTGGCCGGGCTGCGCTCGCTGAACGCGTGGAAGAAGAAGCTGAAGAGCGCCCAGCCGCGGCTGGACCTGGCCTTCGTGGGGATGCGGACGAACATCCACGAGTTCCCGGCGGCGGTGCGGCTGGCGTCCGAGCTGGGCGCCTATCAGATCTGCCTCCAGGCCATGGGCGAATATCCGGGGCTGGAGAACGAGTCCGTGGCCGCGCACGACAAGGCGCTGGGCCGCCGCGTGTATGAGGAAGGACTGGCCGTGGCGCGGGAGCTGGGCGTTAAAATCGTGCTGCAGCCCGAGGACCAGTTCGAGGAGGACCGCCGGGAGCGCAACGTGGTGGAGGATACCACCGGCCGCCGGAAGCAGTGCCAGGATCTGTGGAACAAGGCGCTGGTGTCGGCCACCGGCGACATCCTGCCCTGCTGCGCCTCGCCCGTCTCCATGGGCAGCCTGAAGGACGCGTCGTTCGAGGCGATCTGGCGCGGGAAGACCTTCAATGCGCTGCGGCGGCAGTTTTTGAGCGGGAAGATCCCGGAGATGTGCAAGCAGTGCACCGGCACCGCGTGGGTGAAGACGTCCGTGGGCCGCGACCTGCATTTTTATGCGTCCGACCTGGTGGTCCCGCGCGTGAAGCGGCGGGCGAAGCGCAAGCTCCGCACGGTCCCGGCGCTCCGCTGGGTCAAGCGCCAGGTCGACCGCGCGCGGGGCAAGCCATGAATGCGCTCACGGACTGGCTGATTTCAAAAGGCGCGGCGGTGATCGGTTTCGCGGATCTCGCGCCCGTGCCGGAAGACATGCGCCGCGGATTTCCCCGGGCCGTCTCATTCGGCCTGGCGCTGGATCCCGCCATCATCGCGGGCATCGCGGACGGCCCCACGCAGGAGTACCTGCAGCTGTATCACGACTCCAACAAGCGGCTCACGCAGCTGTCGGACGAGACCGCGGCCTGGCTGCGGGAGAAAGGCTACAAGGCGGAGGCGCGGCCATCCACGGGCGACTGGGACAAGGAGACCCTGCGGGCGCCCTTTTCGCACAAGATGGCGGCGACCCTGGCGGGGCTGGGCTGGATCGGGAAGTGCGACCTGCTGGTGACGCCGGACTACGGGTCGGCCGTGCGCTGGGCGAGCGTGCTGACGGATGCGCCGGTGGAGGCGGGTGTTCCTATAACAGAGTCTCGCTGCGGCGACTGCCACTGCTGCGTGGAGGCCTGCCCGGGCAAGGCGTGTTCGGGCAAGGGGTGGAAGCAGGGGATGGCGCGGGAGGCGTTCTGGGATCCGCGCGCCTGCATGGCGGGCATGGCGAAGATCAACCGCGACCGCGACACGGCCTTCGGCATCTGCGGCAAGTGCATCGCCGCCTGCCCCCGCACCCAGGCGTATATCCGACGCGTCAAATGATGTGCCTGTTTCAGGTAGGGCGGCCAGTCCCTTGGCCGCCGCCATACGCATGCATGGTGGGGGTTTGCCAGCGGGGGTGCGGCGTTTCGGCACGATCTGGCGGACGCTTTGGCGCGCTGGCGCCACCCAACGCGGCTTCGCGGCCCGGAAGGCCAGCTCGCCGCGTCGCGCGGCCCCATCATCGCCAAAATCGTCTCGCCATATCGTGCTGATCGAAACGCCGCACCCGACTTGCCCTCGCTCGCCCTGGCCGAAGCGGCCCCGGGCGGCTCGCGATGGTTCCCATGAAATGCCCGCCAAAGGATTTGCCGGCTAGGGCTTCATTTCGCTGGGGTTCGGGCTTTTGAAGATCAGGAACGAGGCGTTCGCCTGGGAGGCGTTCCGGACGCTCATGAGCGTCTTGAAGGGGACGGGGAGGAGATCCCCCTTGGCGGCGGGGATGTCCTTGCCATCCAGGGTGGCCACGATCTCGCCCTCGACAATCAGCAGGTGGACATTGGAGTTGGCGTTGTGCTGCGGCACCTGCTGCCCCGGCTTCAGCGCGACTTGCATGAGAAGAAGGTGCTTCTCGTCCACGAGTGCCCGTTTGCCGACTTGGCCGTCGGCATAGGGAATGTCCGCAAGGACGTTCTTCAGCGGCTCGCCTCCCAGCGCCGTCACCCCGATCATCATCGCCGCGCACGTCGCCATCACGAGAGTCTTCATAGGAGCCTTTTCCTTCCTGTTTGAACCGCTACCGGATCCCTTTTTACTACGAAACACGCGGAAGGCGCGAAACAAATCCAGCTTTACAAATAATGGGCAGGATCTCAAACTTATCATAAATAAACATATTGATATAAAGACAAGTTGTGGGTATATTTTGCGGTATGAAGCATGAGGACAAAGGCATGAGCAACGCCATTGCAATCAACCTGCGCCGATTCAGGAAGGTCAGGCACCTGACGCAAAAATCGCTCGCGGATGCCGCGGGCATCAGCCGTGTTGCATACCGTAACATTGAGACGGGAGTGGCGATGCCGCGATCAGGCACCCTAGAGGCGCTGGCGGGTGCGTTGAAGGTCGATGTTTTCGAACTGGCGGCCGAAATTCCGCAGGCGAAGACGCTTCGCTTTCGCGCCAACAAGACGTTGACTGCCCACGAACGGGCCGAACGGGATCAGCTCGTGATCGAGACGATGAACTGGCTGGTTGATTTCAACGAGCTTGAGGGTCTGCTAAACGAGCCCATCGCGGCCGTCGTACCGAAGAAAGGGTTTGCGGTTGGCGGAATCGCCGCTGATGCGGAAGAGATTCGCCGAACGGCTTTCAAAGTTGAATGCCAGGGTTGTCTGCCCGACATTTGCGACATTCTGGAGAAGGGCGGCATTAAGGTGCGGACGCTCCGGTCCGGCATGAGCCGGCTGTTTGGGTTCTGTGTCGGGGCGGCCGACGGAGGGCCGGCCATTATTGTGAATACGTCTGACGGGATACCCGTTGAAAGGCGCATCTTTACGGCGGCTCATGAGCTTGGGCACCTCATGCTGCATGGGGACTCCTTCGATCCCGCAAAGGTTGTGGAAGATGCCAGGCAGGAGAAGGAAGCCGATCTCTTCGCCTCGCATTTTCTGATGCCTGGCGAGCTGTTTGACGGGGAGTGGTCCCGGAACAGGGGGCTCCATTGGGTTGATCGGGTCATGAAGACGAAGCGAACGTTCCGGGTGAGCTGGATGACGGTGCTTTATCGGCTTTGCGAGAAGGGGGATGCGGATAGGAGCAAGATCTTTCGGCAGTTTCAGGCGGCCTATAAGCAGAGAATGGGGCGGGACATCTCCTTCAAGGCCGAACCGGAGTCCATAGGCGTTCCGGCGGCAGCCACGCGTTCGAACCAGGAACCCGAGAGGCTGACCGATTTTGATTTTTGCGAGGACCGGTTCGAGCGACTGGTGCGGAAGGCGTTGGAGAGCGACGCGATCAGTGTCAGCCGCGCCGCGGAGATGCTAGGTAAAAGCGTCGTCGACGTGCGCGCCATGCTGCTCGACTGGAAGGAGCATCAATGACGTCCCCGCGGCCGGCGTTATTGATTTCGGATGCTTGTGTTCTTAACGACAAGAGATTGAGAGCATTTTGCCATGCGCACGGGGTCCGGCAGTTTTGGGGGCTTGAGATCCTGCTCATTCTCGTTGAAGGCAAGCATCTGGACAAAAAGCGGGCGTGGGAGGCTGCGTCGGCCATTCATGTCGTCGATCCACATTACGTGAACAATGACGTTCTGGGAATGTTTATGGAGAAATTGAATCGGCTTTGAGTGCCAGCAACAAGCATCTATTTGTTGGCCGATGGAGCCTGGTCTTTCTGTTTCGGGGCATCTAGCTCTTGAACGGCCTTTGCAACTTGCCCGGTGACAAGGGACATGCAATCGATCGATTTGAAATATTTAATCCATTTGCCATCGGATCCTTCAAGCTTGTGAAGGGCGTCCGGGCTGTCCCAATACGTTTCGTCTTCGAAGTGGCTGACGATGAAATCCAACGTTCCTTTATCTAATTCGAGAAGGACAGGGCACAGCTTCTTAGTCAAATCATTTGTCCCGAATTTCGTATCTTTTTCGTACATTGTTTTTTCTAAGTTTACGATCATGCCCAGTTCGAGTTCTGTCGGGTGCAGGTAATACGTCATACCCTTGTTTATTTCACGAGCAGGCTTGATTCCCCCGCTGTCTTATGGTACCTGTTCCTGAAAATTCGTCCAGGGGGTATCCATGGCCAAGCGTAAGTCCGCCGGAACCGACAAGTCCGTTCAGCCGCGCAAGGGCGGCCCGCCGCCGATCGTGCAGGAGGCCCTGCAGGTCACCTGGCTCCTGAAGGGCAACCTCAAGAACGCGCAGCTTGGCTTCATCCGCGTGGGCAAGCTCCTGGCCCGCGTGCGCGACGACAAGCTCTTCGCCGCGCTGAAGCATCCGGACATGGAGCACTATGCCGCCGAGCGCCTGCACCTGGGCCGCACCTCCCTCTACCGGTACCTGCAGCTCCACGACTGGGTTGCCGAAACCCACAAGGAGTGGCTGCTGCCCCATCCCAAGGGCTTCATCCCGGATCTCAACGACGTGGCCGACCTGATGTATATCGAAAAGGAACTGGCGCGTCCGGACCTCAAGCCGTCAACAAAGGCCGCGCTTGCGGAACTGAAGGGCAAGGCGTTGAAGGGGGATTTGAAGAAATCGGAACTGGTGCCATACCGTCGCAAGAAAACGGCCAATCCGCAATGGCGGAAGGCCTATCTCTCGAAGCTCCGCGCGCTTCGCTCCGACGGCGCAAAACTGGCCGGCATGCCGGCTGAAGTCATCACCCATCTTGAAGCCGCCATTAACATCCTCTCGCATGCCACCGTGCTCAGCCTGGCCGGCATGGAGGACGCTCCCAAGGCGGCCAAAAATACCGCGGCCTGAAAATTTGCGTCATAACTTGCATGTTTGCAGATATTTATAAAAGTCCACCCGGGTGGACTGGGTGAAAATATTTGCAAGGATGGGCGGCGCTCAAGGGACTGAGCGCCCTACCTGAAATCCATTGCGCGAAGCAGGTAGGGCGGCGAGTCTTGCCCTGAACCGTGACGCTTCGTCTCTGGTTCACGGGCCCTTCGCCGCCGGGGGCATGGCGGCGCTCCCTGGACTTGGCGCCCTACCGGCGC
>CAYZVY010000067.1:0-9618 GCA_964481675.1 uncultured Verrucomicrobiota bacterium | reverse complement strand
CCCTTCGCCGCCGGGGGCATGGCGGCGCTCCCTGGACTTGGCGCCCTACCGGCGCCGGCTCCGCCCCAGCAGCGTCCACGGCAGCAGCACGCCGCAGAAGAGGAGGGCTATGACGCCCAGGCTGACCCACAGGCCCTTGGCCGACCGCGCGCGCGCCTGCATGGTGCAGGGCTTGGCCAGCGGCAGCACGTAGACCGTGTCGTTGAAGGAGCCCTGGATCGCCACGGTTTCCACGCCTGCCTGCAGCACCGCCGGCGAGCCCCACAGCGTGTCGCCCTTGCTCACCTTGTCCCAGACCGGCTTGCCGGTGTAATACGACGTCAGGATCGCGCCCGTCCGCGCATCCAGGATGTGCACATGATTGTCCAGCGCCGCCACGGCCAGCGCCGGCTTGCCGTCCAGCATGAAGAATGACGGCGCCGAATAAATCTCACCGCCCAGCGGGCGCCTCCACACCAGCGCGCCATCGCTCGCCCGCAGCGCATAGACGTTATAATCGTAGGAGCCGGCGAACACCACGTTCGTGCCGTCCAGATTGCCGATGCAGGCGGAGTTATCGAACCAGTTCCCTGCCATCCGCTTCCAGCGTTCCTTGCCAGTCGCCGCCTCGAGCGCAATCAGGTTGCCATACTTCGACCCCAGCACCAGCACCGGGTTCGCTCCGTTCGTCTCCACTACCGGCGCGCCCAGCACCTCGTGCGGCATCTGGTAATTCCACAGGGGCGCCGGCTTTCCCCCGTCCACCGCAAACGTCTGCAGCAGCCCCCGGCGCGAGGCGACCGTCACGCAGGCCCTGCCGCCGGCCATAAATCCGACCGGCTCGCTGGCAAACCCCGACCCGATGGGGAGCGTCCACAGCAGGCGCCCGCTTTCGGGATCCAGGCAATAGAGGCGGCTGACCTGGCTGTTCCGGCCCAGCGACCGGTCGTAGGTGAACCCGGCGGCATACAGGCGCCCACTGAACAGCAGCGGGCTGGTGAAGCTGCTGTCGCCCAGCGTGGGCGAGGCCGGCTCCAGTTCGCGCGTCCAGAGCGTCACGCCGGTCATGGCGTCCAAGGCATACAGGGTGCGGTCGTTGGAGGTGAAATAGACGGTGCTCCGGCCGCCGGCTTCGCCCACCACGGGGGCGGAGGGGATTTCCGCGTTGGTCATGCGCCGCCACAGCACGCGCTTCTCGAGCAGGTCCAGGGCGTGCACGGTCTGGTCGCATCCGCCGATGAACGCCACGGGCCGCCCCTTGACCAGCGCGAGGGCGGGGGAGGCCCAGATCGCCACGCCGGTGCGGTAGCGGCGATCGGTCTTCCACGCATAATGCCACTCGTTGATCTCGCCGGTGGGGTCCCACGCGAGGGCCGCCGTGCCTTGCGCGTTGCCGCGCCCGGCCGACCAGTCCGCCCAGGCGGTCGCGCCGGCCAGGAGGCCTGCTATTAATAGTAGTAGGCGGATCAGCCGCATGGCCGGCTCCAGTCGTCCTTCACGCTCAGCGCCTTGTTCGGGCACGCGTCCACGCACTTCATGCAGAAGTGGCACTCGTCGGCGTCGATGGCACCCTTTTTCACGGCATCCACGGCGCATTCGCCGTCGCACGCGCCGCAGCGGGTGCACGCCTTTTCGTCCAGCACGATGTGCCGTGCGCTTTTCCGGGCCGCCCAGCCGATGGCCGCGCGCCACGGGCACAGGTACCGGCACCAGACGTTCGGGATCACCAGCGCCGCCAAAATCACCATGACCGTGGACAGGAACGAGGCCGGGTCATACACCTTGGCGAACCCCAGGTGGACGGGCGAGGTGATGCGCAGGCTCATGATGGAGGCGCCCACCACGATCCAGAAGGAGATGAGGCGGAGGCGGCGCAGGGGGCCGTCCCAGCGGCTCATGTTCCAGGTCAGCAGCAGTACCAGGATCACCAGCACCTCGGACCAGTAGATGCTGGCGTCCTCCACGAAGAACATGCGGGTGAGGCTCAGCCGGATCATCCAACCCACGAAGATGGCCACGATGACCAGCGCCATGGCGAGCGCCGTGACGGAAAACGGGTAGCCGGCCGCCTTGCGCTTGCGGTTCCACTTCCGCGTCAGGGTGCCGATGAACTCCTGGAGCGCGCCGGTGGGGCAGATCCAGCCGCAGAAGGCGGGGCCGAAGAGCAGCGAGGTCACCAGGATGGTGGCGGGCACCGAGCAGTAATAGAGCGCCACGATGTTCTCGCGCCCGATCTCGCTGAGCCCGCGGTGGAAGTTGCGGATCATGCCGAACACGCCGAGGCAGGTAAAGACCACGAAGATGAAGATGACCACGCCGAAGAGCTGGTTCAGGTGGCGCCAGCGCTGCCGGTGGCGCGGCGGCACGAGGGCCGGCAGGACGGCCAGCAGGCCGAGCGACAGGATGGTCAGCAGCTCCACGTAGCTGCCCTCGAAGCCCAGCATGGCCTTTTCCACCAGCTTGATATTGCCGAAGAAGCCGGCGAGGCTGCTTTCCAGGCTGGTCCACCAGGCGGCAAGGGTGCTCATCATACCGCCTCCAGGCTCAGGAACCGGGCCACCTCGGGCGTCGCCGGCCGGGCGAACAGGGCCTCCACCGTATCCTCCTGCACGAGCCGGCCACCCATCAGGATGCCGGCGCGCGACCCCAGCGCCTTCGCCTCGCGCAGGTCGTGGGTCACATGCAGCGTCGTGGCGCCCAGGTCCTTGTGCACCCTGGCCAGGCACTCTTGCATGGCCCGGCGGCCGGGCGGATCCAGCATGCCCAGCGGCTCGTCCAGCAGCAGCAGGGCGGGCTCCACGGCCAGCGCGCGGGCCAGCGCCACGCGCCGCCCCTCGCCGCCCGAGACCGTGGCCGCGCTCTGGCCGGCCAGAGCCTCGAGCCCGAACAGGGCCAGGAGCTTTTCAACCCGGTCCGCCTGCTCCTTTTTCGTGTGCTTCGTGAACCGCAGGCCGAAGCCCACGTTGCCGGCCACGGTCAGGTGGGGGAACAGGTCGCCGGTTTGCGACACATATGCCACGCGCCGCCGCTCGGGGGGCAGGGGTCCGATATCGCGGCCGCCCAGGGTGACCATGCCGGCGGGCGACGGCCGCACCCCGGCGATCAGCCCCAGCAGCGTGGTCTTTCCCGAGCCGGAGGGGCCGAGCAGGACGAACCAGTCGCCTTCCGCCAGGTCGAGCGACAGGGGTCCCAATTGGAATTTTCCGGCCGCGGTGGCGGCCTGGTTGAGGGAGAAGAGGGGCTCGCTCACGGTTCGCCTCCTTCCGGGGCGTGGAGGGTGGGGATGCGGCGGGAGACCAGCTGGAGCAGGAAGAAGAGGCCCAGCGAGAGGAGCAGCAGCGTGGAGACGAGCGGGGCGGTTTCGGCCAGTCCCATCCGCTCGAAGCGGGTGAAGACGGCGATGGGCGTGACGGCGGGCGAGGCGGTCATGAAGTAGACGGCGCCGAATTCGCCGGCGGCGCGGGCCCAGGTGAGCACGGCGGCCAGGAAGAGGCCGCGGCTGGCCAGCGGCAGCGCCAGGTGGCGGAACGCCCCCAGTGAGTTGGCGCCCAGGTGGCGGGCAGCCAGCTCCAGGGGCGGCGGCACGGCGTCGAAGGCCGCCATGGCGGGCTTGACCAGGAACGGCAGGGCCACGAACACCTGGGCCAGCACGATGCCCGCCACGGCGCCGTCGAAGCGGACGCCAAGCCAGTCGAAGAGTCCGCCGCCGATGGGCTGCGCGCGGCCGAAGGCCATGAGCAGGGCGATGCCGGCCACGGACTGGGGGATGACCACGGGCACGTCGATGAGCGACAGCACGAGGGCCTTGCCTTTGAACTCGAGCCGGCTCAGCGCGTAGGCCAGCGGGATGCCGAAGAGGGCCAGGATCAACGTGGAGAGGGTGGCGGTCTGCGCGGTCAGCCAGATGGCCTTGCGCGCCTCGGGCTCCCGCAGGACGTCGGCCAGGCTCTGGGGCGTCTGCCCGATCAGCAGGATGACGACGGGCAGCAGGAGCGCGCCGAGGAACGCCAGGCCGGCGACCAGGAAGAGGCGGGCCGCGTTGGAGGGGATGCGCCCCTTTGCCGAGAAGGCCGCGGTGAGGAGCACGAACAGGATGAAGGCGGTTTCCCAGGCGTAGGGCTGGCCGGCGGTGAAGGCGATGACCAGCGCCCAGAAGAAGGCCAGCATCCGGCGGCTGCGGCCGGTGGCCGCCAGCCCCATGAGCGCCAGCAGGAAGAGCGGCTCGGCGTGGCTCATGCGGAGGATGAAGATATAGAACAGGGCGCCGTAGCTGCCGGCGAACAGGAGGCCGTAGGAGAGCGGCAGGTTCTCGAAAATCTTGAAGCCGGCGTAGACGGTCAGGATGTTGACCATCAGGATCGCGCCGCTGGTGAGCGAGTCGGGCGCGAGCTGCTGGCCGATCAGCGCGTGCGAGGCGATCAGGATCATGACGGCGGGGCCCATCAGGCGGCCGATCCTCCGCTGCGCCGCCAGGACGGCCAGCACCAGGTTGGCGGCCAGCAGGAGCAGGTTGAACAGCTCGAAGGGGCGGATCCATCCCAGATGGCCCAGCCACGCGTGCAGGACCAGGTGCAGGCCCGCGATCAGGAGCGGCACGATCATTCGAGAGGCCCCCCGTAATCGGCGATATCACGGAAAAGGGAATAGGAGGCCCGGTCCCCGAAGAAGGCCGGCTTGATCATGACAAATCCCTTTTCCTCCCACACGTCGCGCCAGGTGGTCAGCAGGGTGCGTACCAGGATAACGGCGGCCTCGGGGTTGGGGGCGTTGTCGGGGATGGAGAGGGAATACAGGGCCGGATCCGGTTCCCCTTTCAGCGGGATGAAGCGGATGTCCTGCATCAGGCAGGTGGTGCGGTAGAGGAAGGCGTAGTCCAGGTCGCCGGCTTTCAGGCGGGCCGCCAGCGTGCCGACGTCGTCCACCACCAGGACACCCGGCTCGCGCAGCCGCGCCTCCAGCCCTTTCGGGCTGGCCGCGTCCAGGGCCTTGAGCAGGCGCAGCGCGCGGGCGCCGGCGGGGCTGATGCCCTCGTCCGCCCGGCCGAGGCGGACGGCGGGATCGAGCAGCACGGGGACCCAGTCGCGCTCGGCCGCGTCGGCTTTCGGCGCGCGGGCGCCGACGGCCAGGACGAGGGAGTCGGAGGCGAAGTCCAGCCGCCAGGCGAAGCGGCCGGCGCCGCGCGCCTTGAAATAGGAGCCGTCGGTGAGCATCACCAGGTCGCAGCTCCGGCCCAGCTCGGTGACCTTGCGCATCAGGTTGCCGCTGCCGCCCGTTTCGGCGGTCACCGGGCGGCCGAGGCTTTTTTCCGCGCGCGGCAGCAGGTCGTGCATGACAGGCTCGAAGGCGGCGGCGTAGAAGACGGTCATGGCCGGCGGCGTGCGGTTGCAGGCGGTGGAGAAGAATAGCGAATAGCTGATAGCGAATAGCGGAAGGAGGCGGCGCTTCATAAGCTCAATTTCTCCTCTTTCCGGAACGCGGCGATGGCGGCGCCGAGCGCCACGATGGTCTGGGGCGACTCCGGAATGTGGACCTTCTTGTTCAGGCTCTCCTCGACCGTTTTCGCGAGCGCGCGGTTGAGCGCGCCGCCGCCGACGAAGGCGATGACCTCGCGCTGGCCCACGCGGCGAACCATGGAGCCGATGCGCTCGGCGATGGCCTGGTGCGCGGCGGCGGCGATATCCTCCTTGGCCACATTGCGGGCGAGGAGCGACACCACCTCGCTCTCGGCGAACACGGCGCAGGTGGAGTTCATGTGGATCTGCACCGTCGAGCGCAGCGCCGCGTCGATGAACGCCGGCAGGTCCATGTCCAGCTTGCGCGCCAGCATTTCCAGGAAGCGGCCCGTGCCGGCGGCACACTTGTCGTTCATGGCGAAATCCTCCACCTCGCCGGCGTCGCCGATGGCGATCACCTTGGTGTCCTGCCCGCCCAAGTCGAGCAGCGTGTGGATGGGGCCCCCGGGGCAGCCGCGGTGGACCGCGCCCAGGGCGCAGGCCTTGATTTCCGTGATGACCAAATCGCCGAAGCCGGCCAGCCGGCGGCCATAGCCCGTCGTGGCGATCGCCTCGACGCGGCCCTTGTCCAGCCCCGCCGCCGCCAGCGCGGCGTCGAAGACCAGGCGGGCGGAGTCGGCCGGCAGGGCGGCGTTCGGAATGACGACGGCCGCCAGCTCCCGGGCGCCGTCGAAGAGCACGGCCTTGGTGGTGGTGGAGCCGATATCGAGTCCTGCGGTGATCATAAGGTCTCCAGGAACGCCTCGAGCCGGACGCGGAGCTGTTCCGTGTCCTCGAGGCTGTAGTCGGTGCGCAGGTTCATGACGGGGATGCGCCGGTCCTTGAGCACGCGCTCGAGGCGGTAGCTTTCGAGATCGAAGGGCTGGCAGAGGCGCAGGGAATAGTTGACCACGCCCGCGGCGGCCGCCTGCTCGCACAGGTCCAGCACCCGGCCGATGCGGGTGGTCTGCGTGGTGAAGCAGGGGCAGATGGCGCCGAAGATCGACCGCGCGGCCAGCGCGCGCAGCAGGGCGTCCAGGCTGGCCTCGTCGGTCACAGCGGGATCCAGGCACGACTCCACGCCGGTGCAGAGCGTGTCGGCCACCACGTCGGCGCCGCATTCCTCCAGCAGGTTCAGCACCTTGAAATTGGGCCACATCATGGGGGCGCCCGTGAGCAGGAGGCGGGGCCGCAGGCTGCGCCGCTCCGGCTGGTAGGCCTCGGTCTCCGCGAGCAGGCGGCCGCCGGCCTCGAGCCAGGTTTCCAGCGGCTCGGGCGACAGGAGGGACGACTGGACGACGGCGAAGAGGTCGCGGGCCGTGAGGGCGCGCGGCTTTTCCCAGCGCACCGCCTGGATCCGGCGCAGCAGGTCGCCGCGGCGGGCGGTCAGCTCCATGGCCGCCCGCAGGGAGGCGCGGGTGGCCGCGCGGCCGGTGATTTTGGCGATGAAGGCGGAGAGGCGGCGCAGCTCGGCGGCCACCACGGCCGCGTGGCGGTCGGCATCCTTGTCGGGCGGCAGGCTGAGGACGAAGACGGGCTTGTAGTCGGCCAGCAGCTCGGCCAGCTTGCGCTTGGCGTCGCAGGTGGCGGGCACCACCAGGGCGTCGCAGGCGGAGGCGGGGGAGTCGGGCCGCAGGAACTGGCCGAGGGTGGCCTTGGCCAGGGGGCAGACGTCGCCGGAGAGGATCTCCTCGCCGGCCACGGCCGAGGCGCTGTTGCCGCAGTCGAGGCGGACGGCCTCCGCGCCGGCGGCGAGAATCAGCTCCACGGGGACGAGGTTGCACAGCACGCCGATCCGGGGGCGGGTTTTGGGAACATCGGCGGCGCGGCGGAGGCGCTCCTCGAAGAGCGCCAGGGCGGCGGGGCGGCCAGGCGTCTCGGCGAGGCGGCGGAACTGTTCCTCTTCCAGGAACTTCTGCTTTTTCACGTTGCCCGGGTTGTGGGCTTGCGCGGGCGGCAGGCGGTAGGGGTTGGGCGCGGAGGGGTTCATGAGGCGCTCCCGCGCGGCGGGCGAGGCGCCGCGCTTTGGGTGACGGTTTGGCCGGCGAACTCCAGCCGCAGGCAGGAGGGGCGCGGGCAGTGGGCCACGCAGTTGAGGCAGTAGAGGCAGTCGAAGGAGGAGACGTCGGTTCCGCTCATCTCCGAGGCCACGCCGGGGATGTCCATGGGGCAGACGTTGCGGCAGACGCCGCAGCCGTTGCACCGGTGCGGGGCCTTTTTGAGCGCCAGGAGCCCGCCCTTGTTGAAGATCCCCCCGATCATGCCCATGGGGCAGAAGCGGCACCAGAGCCGCCGGCCGGCCATGAAGCTGAGGACGAAGAAGAGACCCAGCCCCACGGCGGCGTAGAGGAAGAAGCCGCCCATCCAGTCCATGCCCGGCAGGGGCGGGTAGCCCGCGGGGCCCCGGGCGGCCACGGGGCAGGCCTGCTGGCCGGGGCAGATTTTGCAAAACGGGTATAGGGGGATCTTGCAGCCCAGGAAGCGGCCCTGCTCGTCGAGCCGCGGCACGGCGGCCGCGAGGAGCAGGCCGAACGAGGCGAACGAGAGGCCCGAGGCGAAGGCCGTGATCTTGACCGGGCGGGAGGGGGTGAGGTGGGGGAGACCGAGGCGGCGGCGGATCCAGTCGAGTACGTCGCCCGCGGCGGCCAGAGGGCAGACCCAGCCGCACCAGGCGCGCGCTCCGATGAAGAGCAGGACGAGCAGGGCGACGCCGGCCGCCAGGATCATGGCGAAGAGCGAGGTTTCCTCCACGCTGCCGGCGGCGACCTTGCGGTAGTCGAGTTGCAGCAGGCGCTGGGCCCACTCCATGTTGCAGCCCTGGACGTAGCCGCCGTCGGCGCTGAAGCGGCAGGGCGCGGCGGGGAGGTAGGCGAGGCGGTTGTCGTCGCGCAGGACGGGGGTGGTTTCGGCGAAGCTGACGACGTCGCGGCGGGTGACGGCGCGGCGGGCGACCATGGCGTTGTAGTCGGCCGCGCTCTGGCGGAACAGGAAGCCGCCGAATATGAGGAGCCCGAAGAAGGTCAGGCGGACTGTGCGGCGGAAGGCGACGGTCGGGAGAAAGCGTTCGGCGAGCACCAGGAAGGCGGCCACGCCCATGAGCAGGGCGGCGGGCGAGACGATGAACCCGATGAAGCCGGAGCCGGGCGGGGCGGCCAGGTGGCGGTGGATCATGTCGGCCGCCAGGGCGGCCAGGGCCAGGGCGGGCACGGCCAGGAAGAGGCGGTAGGCGCGGTTGCGGGGGAGCAGCAGGGCGGGGATGATCAGGAATAGAAGGGCCGGGACGAAGGGGCTTTCCAGGCGGTAGAGCCAGGCGTTGAGGTCCGTGCGCAGGGCCGCCTGGTAGAGTCCGTAGAAAAGCAGCCCGAAGCCGGCCGGCACGGCGGCCTGCCGGGGCCGCGTGGAGAACCGGCGGGAAAAGACAAGGGCCAGCAGGAGGCCCGGCAGGACGAGGAACGACTGCAGGGGGCGGAGGGCGGGCGCCAGGGACTGGAGGATGGCGGTCAGCTCTTCCATAGTTTCCGGACAATCAGGAGGCCGAAGATCATGACCATGGGCAGCAGGTACCAGAGGTAATAGCGGTCGGCCTTGCTGTCGGCGATGATTTCAATGGTGGCGAACTGGGGGGCATTTCCCTCCGGCGCGGCGGCCTGGACGGTGAACTGGCGGAGGCGTTCCGCCGCGGCCGGGGCGAAGGCCAGCTCGGGCACCAGGCGGTTGGTGGCGGCGATTTCGGGGCCCCAGGCGAGGAGCGGGAGTCCGCCCGAGAGGGTGCGCGGGTCCAGCTCGAAGGCGAACCGCATGCCGGCGATCTCCCCGAACTCCCGGTAGAGCGTGTTGGATTCCACGATCAGGGGGAGGGCGTTGCCTTCGCCATCCTTCAGCTGAACCTGACGGATGTCGGCCACGGAAAAGCCCGACAGGGCCAGCCGGCCGAAGACGAGCCAGGCGCCGGGGGCGGGGCTGAGCGAGCCGGCGCCCTCCTTCAGGGGCAGGGAGGACGGGTCGGCCGGCTCCCCGATCTGGAGGGAAACCGATTCCGCGGACGCCGCAGCCACGGCGAGAACCACGAATAGGATAAAGGCGGATTTAGCCAAAAAATTCATACAATATTATAGGATATGAAACAGGGGAGGGCAAGGGCAACTGT
>CAYZVY010000066.1:10901-19119 GCA_964481675.1 uncultured Verrucomicrobiota bacterium | reverse complement strand
CGAGGAGCGGGGTCAAGTCTTCTCACCTTCACAATCTCCTCAAAATGCCTGTTTATTGACTGGCGGAGCGCGCGTGCTGAACGGCAGGGGAGAGGCTTTCCACCATATAGAGAGGAAGCGACAGGAGTTTGTACTTCACACGATCCCCGGTTGTCGTTCGAACGTCCAGATCCTGAACGGACGGCGTGTTTGTATCGAATCGCACGGCCAGAGGCAACTGCTTGCCGTGCATGAAGGCATGCAGGGATTTCATCGATCCCGCCATCCCGGCCTTCACCTCGATCGGCACGATCAGGCTGCCCTGCTGGGTGAGATAATCAATCTCTCCCATCCGTCCTTCCGTCCGTTGCCAGTAAAACAGCCGCGGCTCCTCGAAGGGCCGGAAAAGGCAACGAAGATGCTGGCCAACGAACTGTTCCGCCAGGCCGCCCTTGTCGGCCCACACCACCCGGTCAAGGTCGCGCAACTCAAGCGCCGAAAGCCCCATCTGCGCCGAGGCCAAGCCGATGTCGACGAGAATGGTTTTAAACAGGCGGGGATTCGTTTCCGCGCCCAGCGGCAATCCGTTGGCCGAGGTGTGCTCGATCCGATGGCAGACACGCGCCAGGGTCAGGAGTTCAATCGCCTGCTTGGTGTCGCGATGCCGGGCCTCCGCGTCGACGTGGCCGTAGACAAACCGGCCGCCCAACTGTTGTGGAACGGCATCCATCGTACGACGTAGCAGTTCGACGGGCACGCGATCCCTGTACTTGTTGAAGTCGTCCCGGTAGGTCGCGATAAGGTCCCTCTGAAGCTGAAGGCGATGTTCGCTATCCTGCTTTTCGATCCAGTCGGCCATCACTTCCGGCAACCCCCCGACCAGGCAGTATTGGGCAAAAAGATCCAGCGCCTTCTGGTGAAGGCGGGGGCTGAGGTCGTTGGATTCAGCCGCGGCCGCAAGCGCCGCTCGCAATTTGTCCTGCCCGGAAGCCTCCAGATATTCGTAGAAGGTGACTGGTTCCACGTGGCAATAGGCGATGCGACCGACGGGCATGCTGAAGTCGTGGTCCCGGAGAGCAAAATCGAGCAGGGATCCGGCCGTCACGACCGGCAATTCCGGCATGTCCTCATGAAACCACCGCAGGAAGGCCAGAAGTCGCGGGGTGGCCTGTATTTCATCGAGAAAAAGAATCGACGAATCGGGGCGAATCGTGACACCCAGGTCCGCCTCCAGATCCGCGATGGCGCGTCGGCAATCGTTGCTGCGGAAGTGATCGGCCAGTTCCGGTCGGCGTTCCAGGTTGACTTCCACCAATTGCCGGGCATGGCGCTGCGCCAGGGCGCGAACGAGCCATGTCTTACCCACTTGCCTCGCGCCACGCATCACCAGGGGCTTGCGGTTGGAATCCGTGAGCCATGCATCCAGAAAAGCAGATATCGCGCGCTTCACGTGTCCACCTCCCTTTCCTCATGACCGCACATATGATATTTTTTTGTCATTATTTTGTCAATAACAACGCGTTGTTTTATAAATTACTTGTTAAAAAACCAACATCTGACCCCGCATGAAGCTGCCGAATCCCGCGGGAATGCGTTTCATGTGAACCCTTATTCGCTTCATTTATTCCAGCTTTCCCCGTATACTTAACAATTACATTATGACTCAACAAAGAACCCCAGCCCCTGTTCCCACGCCGCTGCCCAAGCCCGAGCTGCTCGCGCCCGCCGGCACCATCGCCGCCGGCCTGACCGCCTTCGACTGCGGCGCCGACGCCATTTACGCCGGCCTGCCGCGCTTCAACGCGCGCGAGCGGGGCGACAACTGCACGGCCGACGAGATGTCGCGCCTCATCGCCTACGCGCACAAGAACGGCCGCAAGGTCTATGTCACGCTCAACACCCTGCTCAAGGAAACCGAGCTGGCCGAGGCCGCCGACATCGCCGCCAGCCTGGCCGACATGGCGCCCGACGCCATCATCGTGCAGGACCTGGGGCTCATCCGGATGCTGCGCGAATGCTTCCCCACCCTGGCCCTGCACGGCTCCACGCAGATGGGCCTCCACAACAGCGCCGGGGCGGCCTTCGCCAAGTCCGCCGGCCTCAGCCGCATCATCCTGGAGCGCCAGACCACCTTCGAGGAAATCCTGGCCCTCCGCAAAAATACGGACATCGAGCTGGAAATGTTCGTCCACGGCGCGCTCTGCTGCGGCCGCTCGGGCAGCTGCCTCTTCTCCTCCTTCCTGGGCGGCTGGAGCGGCAACCGCGGCAAATGCAAGCAGCCCTGCCGCCGCCGCTACTTCTCCGAGCGGGGCAACGGCTTCTTCTTCTCGCCCGGCGACCTCTGCCTGCTCGAATACGTCCCCTTCCTCAAGAAGGCCGGCCTCGCTAGCCTCAAGATCGAAGGCCGCCTCCGCCGCGAGGATTACGTGCGCAGCGTCGTCTCCGCCTACCGCCTCATGCTGGACGCCGAGCCCGCCAACGAGGTCAACGCCCTGAAGGAGGCCCGCTCCATGCTGGCCATGACCACGGGCCGCAAATGGACCCCCGGCTTCTCCAAGACCGAATCCTTCGAAACCGTGCTCCAGCACGAAACCCTCGGCGCCTCCGGCCTGCTCTGCGGCCGCGTCACCAACCTGGAGCACGGCCGCTTCACGGTCGAGCTGTCCCGCCGCCTGCTGATCTACGAACGCGTGCGCGTGCAGCCGGAATCGGGCGACGAAGGCCCGGTCTTCACCGTCACCAAGATGGACGTGGACGGCCAGTCGACCTACCGCGCCGAAAAGGGGCAGCTCTGCACGATCTACTGCGACAAGGCCGTGGCCCACAACGCGCTGGTCTACAAGGTGGGCATCTCGACGCCCGACCTCGCCCCCCGCGTGGCCAAGCTCCCGACCGCCCGCGTGGCCGTCGACCTCGAGGTCGCGGCCGACGCCGCCGGCGTCACCGTGACCCTGGCCGGCGGCGTCCTGCCGCCCTGGACCTATCCGGTGGCCATCAGCGAGGCGCAGAAGCACGCCCTGGCGCCGGAGACGCTGGAAACGGAATTCGCCAGCACCCGCTCGGAAACGCTGGCCGCCGGCCGGATCAAGGGCCATGTGACCGGACGCCTCTTCCTGCCCGCCACCACGCTGAAGGAAATCCGCCGCGCCTTCTGGGAATGGCTCGAAGCGCAGCCGGAACGCGAACAACTGCGGCCCGGCCGCCTCGGCCTGGCGCGCTTTGACGCCATGATGGAATCGCTCTCCTTTCCCCCGTCCGACGGCGTGGTCCGCACGGTCCAGCCTCCGCCCGGGCGCCCCAGCTCGATCAAGGCCAGCCGGGTGGCCCGGACCCTGGTGGAAGCGGCCGCGGGCATCGCCTGCGACGAGGTGGTGCTGCCCGATTTCGTTCCGGAGACGGAGCTGCCCAAGGTCCGGGAGTCCATCCGCCAGCTCCTGGCGCGCGGCGTCAAGCGCTTCCGCGTGACCTCGGTCTACGGCTTCACGCTGCTGGAAAAAGCCCAGGGCGTAAAAATCACCACCGCCTTCCCCCTGCCCGCCTGCAACAGCCTGGCCGTGCGCGAACTGCTCGACCGCGGCGCCCGTCGGGTGCAGGCCTGGATCGAGCTGGACTCCCACGCGCTGGAAGCCCTGATGGCCCGGGCACGCCCCGCGCTGGAAGTGTTCATCTTCGGCCGGCCGCCCATGCTCACCACGCGGGCCGTGCCCGCCATGATGGGCGAAGTCACCGACGGCCGCGGCCTGAACTTCGAGATCGTGCGGGAGGAAGGCGTGGTGCGGCTCTACGCGCAGCAGGCCTACCGCATTCCGGAACCCGACCAGGTCGACACCTTCATGGACTGCGCCCGCGCCCGGCCCGACGAAAGCGCCGCCTCCTCCTTCAATTATGACCAGGAATGGAAATAACCCTCAGGCGGAAGACGACGCTTGGGTTCCGGCGCTGCTGGCCTGGTTTAAAAAAAACCAGCGGACCATGCCGTGGCGCTCGAACCCGGAACCCTACCGCGTCTGGATCAGCGAAATCATGCTGCAGCAGACGCAGGTGGTCAGCGTCATCCCCTTCTTCAACCGGTTCCTCGAGCGCTTTCCCGACCTCGCCACACTCGCGGCCGCGCCGCTGCAGGAGGTCCTGAAAGCCTGGGAGGGGTTGGGCTACTACTCGCGCGCGCGCCATCTGCACGACGCCGCCCAACAGGTGATGGAGCAGCATGGCGGGCACGTGCCCGGAACGTTCGCCCGCCTGCAGGAGCTGCCCGGCATCGGCCGCTACACGGCAGCGGCGATCGCCAGCATCGCCTTCGGAGAGGCCGTGCCGGTGGTGGATGGCAACGTGCTGCGCGTGTTTGCCCGCTACCTGTGCTGGACCGACAACATTTCACTGCCCGCCACCCGCGACCGCCTGTTCGACTTCCTGAAGAACCCGATCGCCGCCAGCGGCCATCCGTCCCATTTCAACCAGGCCATGATGGAACTGGGCGCGCTGGTGTGCACACCACGCCAGCCCGCATGCGACAACTGTCCCCTCCAGCCCGGGTGTGGCGCACGTTTACGGAATAAAACCGACGTGCTTCCCATAAAAACAAAAAAGGCGGCGGTCCGCCATGAGGTCGTGGGTGTCGGCATTATCTTCAACGCAAAAGGCCGGATCCTGATCGCGCGGCGCAAAGCCGGCGGACTGCTGGGCGGGCTATGGGAATTTCCCGGCGGAAAACGGCAGGGAAAGGAATCCCTGAAGAAGACTGTTCTTCGCGAGGTGAAGGAGGAAACCGGCCTGACCGTTGAAGTCGGCCGCGCGCTTCCGCCGGTCGACCATGCCTACAGCCACTTCACCGTCACCCTCCATCCGTTCATCTGCAAGCGGCTTTCCGGAAACGCCCGCGCGCTGGGATCGGATGAAATCAAATGGGTGAAGCCGGGGGACTTGAAAGATTATCCATTCCCGGCGGCGAACAGGAAGATAGAGGCGGCCCTCTTTTAGACATCAGAGGCACGACCGACTCGCGCCTGCTGCCGCGGTAAGCTGAATCATTCGGAGAGAGCCGTCGTCCGTCTTCCGCTTCTCGCGCCAACGGTGTGGCGCTCCCACCTCCTGGCCTGTCCAGGCGAATGGTTGTGGGAGCGCGGCCCCGCCCGCGCGATTACGCCCCATCCCGGAACATCTGCCAAAAGAGGATCCAGGGATCGAGCCAATATTCCCCACCCTGTTCGATCACCTTGAACATGAAATGCGTATGTTGATGGCGGCCCACCGCCGTGCCAGCGGTCGTGGCGTAGGCCGTCCCTTTTTTGAGAGCCCGCCGCTCGAGCGCCAGCATATCGACAAGATGATGCGCCTGGATCTGCCACTCAGAGCCGTCCGGCCAGCGCCGGACCCCCCGCCACCGGTTGTTGTTGTAGCCGGCCGCCAGGGTGTTAAACAAATAATGATGGTCCATGTCGAAAGGCGCGGTCAGCACTGTTCCCGCCGGCATGTTGATGTCGAGCCCGCAATGAGCCGCCGCCCCCCCATACGGACCCATCCAGCAATCCTCACCGTTATAGCAGTTTCGAATATCGAGATATTTCGCCGCGTTTGGATACCACGGGCCCAGCGGCTCCGGGCAGACGGACTGGCCCGCCTCCTGCACCGCGAACCGGGCCGCCTGGTCGGGCTTGCAGACGTAACCCCACTTGATGTCTTTCTCGGCCATGAATCCGCCCGCCGCCTGGAACGCGCAGGCCGCGGCATCAAACCAGATGTTCACCCCATCCACGCACACCGGTTCATAGAACGCCTTCTGCGTGCCCGCCTCGCGGGTCAATTCCATCTCGCGACCGTTGACGCGGACTACGCACGAGAAACCATACGCCGATATCTCGCCGGATTCGTGACCCGTGTCCCGATAACCGTAAGCCGCATAATTCCGTTCCAGCACGCGCGCCTTCGCGTCCAGCAGCTCCAGCTCCCACGTGGCGCCGCCGCTCACCCGGAAGCGAAGGCTGTCGCCGACGTTCAGGCCAAACGGGGTCACCGACGGCTTGCTCGTTCTTTCGCGGATCATGATCCCCTCGGATGTCCGGCTAATGCCGGAACGTCATGATCTTCGTATCGATGCCCTTGATGGCGTTCAGCTTCTTCTGGAGCTCCTTGGCTTTTGCCGGCACGTCGAGCATCTCCAGGAGGATCAGGCCGTTGGGGGAACAGAATTCGTCCGACGCCTCGTGCAATCCGAGGCGGGTCTTGATGTAGCAGCCGTACTTGGCAAACAGCTCCTGGATGCGCGGGGTCTTCTTCACCCGGTCGGTCACGTGGATGCCCATGATGATGTGATTGTCCTTGTTCATAATGCTCTCCTTTTTGTCAGCATACGCCAGCTGTATAAACCGGTCAAACATTGTTCCCGACTGGACTTCATTCGACAACCCTGACAAGCTGTCATTTTTGGAAGGACCCGTCCCATGCCCCTACAACGCACACCCGGCCTGATCGTCGAGGAGAACGTCGCCATTCCCATGCGGGACGGCGTCATCCTGCGCGCCACCCTGTGGCGGCCCGACCGCGAGGGCGCCTTCCCCGCGATCCTGGAACGCACGCCTTACGGAAAGATAAACGCGATCGACAATCCCGTGGCCCACCGCTTCGCCCACGCGGGCTATGCCTTCCTCTCGCAGGACATCCGCGGGCGGTACGCCTCGGATGGAACCTGGATCCCATTCACCGAACCGGTCACAGGCGACGCCGAGGACGGCTTCGACACGGTCGAGTGGGTCGCCAGCCAGCCCTGGTGCAACGGCAAGGTTGGCACCAACGGCGCCTCTTATGTCGGATGGACCCAGTGGCAGCTGGCGAAGCTCTGCCCGCCCCACCATGCCGCCATGAGCGCCCGCACCATTCCGGTGGAGCTCGACCTGCTCGACTGGAACGGCGGCTTCAAGGCCGCCCGGCGCCTCCACTGGTGGTTCGTCTCCATGGCGCCGGACCTGCGCCGGCGCCAGGGCCTGCCCCCGCCGCACACCCCCGCCCAGGCCCAGGAATTCATGCCCGAAGCCGCGCGCTTGGAGCTGGCCAGAACGCTTCCCCTCTCCACCGTCACGCGGTTCCTCCCCCCCGGCCTGTCCGAAACGGGGCTGGCCTGGATGAAGAAACCCGGCAGCCGCCCCTGGGGCTACGCCGAAGCCCACTCCCGCGTGGTTGTCCCTAATTTCGACATCACGGGCTGGTACGACCATTGCAACGGGACGATCGGGCATTTCGCCGGCCTCCGGAAAAACGGCGCCTCGCCCGCGGCGCGGACTCAGACCCGGCTGATGATCGGCCCCTGGAACCATATGGCCCACGGCCGCCGCAAACAGGGCGCCTTCGACTTCGGCCCTGCGGCCGAACTCGACATCAACGGCCTGATCCTGCGATGGTTCGACCGCTGGCTGAAGGGCGAGGACAACGGCGTCGACCGCGACCCGCCGGTCCGCTATTTCGTCATGGGCTCCAACACCTGGAAAGCGTCGGAGACCTGGCCGCCCGCCAGCACGCAGCCGCAGTCGCTCTTCCTGCGGGCCGGCAACGCGCTCGAGGAGACACAACCGGCGGGCGAAGAACCGGCAGACCGCTACACCACGGACCCGGCCGACCCGACGCCCTCGCTCTGCGAACCCGCCATGTTCACCCAGGCTGCGGACCGTCGGCGGCACGATCAGCGCACCGACATCCTGCGCTACGTGTCAGAACCGCTGGAACAGGACCTTGAAATAGCCGGCCAGCCCGAGGTTGTGTTGCACGCCGCCTCCACCGGTCCGGACACCGACTTCTTCGCCCGCCTCGCGGACGACACGCCCGGGGGCCCCGCCCTGGAGATCAGCTACGGCATGACGCGGGCGCGCTACCGGAACGGATTGGACAAGGAGGAACTCCTCGCTCCCGACGCACCGGTTGAAATCCGGATCCGCCTGGGTCACACCGCCTGCCGGTTCCTGAAAGGACACCGGATCCGCCTGGATATCGCAGGCTTCGATTTCCCGCTGCACGACCGCAACCACCAGACGGGCGGCAACGACCTGTTCGAGTCGGAGCTGAAGATCGCCACCCAGACGGTGTTTCATAATAAGGGACAGCCTTCACGCCTCATCCTGCCGGTGATGAAAAAATAATGATCTCGCGAAGCGGGTAGGGCGAACCCTCCGGGTGAGCCGCCGACGCGCCATTCTCATCGCGGCTCACCCGGAGGGTTCGCCCTACCCGCTTCGCGTCACGACAACAACACCCT
>CAYZVY010000066.1:1700-10801 GCA_964481675.1 uncultured Verrucomicrobiota bacterium | reverse complement strand
GCGGCTCACCCGGAGGGTTCGCCCTACCCGCTTCGCGTCACGACAACAACACCCTCTTCAGCCGCAGCGCGTTCCCGATCACCGACACCGAGCTGAAGCTCATGGCGGCCGCGGCGATCATGGGGCTGAGCAGGATTCCAAAAAACGGGTACAATAATCCCGCCGCCACCGGAATCCCGATCAGGTTGTAGAAAAAGGCGAAGAACAGATTCTGCCGGATGTTCCGCATCACCGCGCGGCTCAGCCGCACAGCCTTCACCAGCCCGTCCAGGTCGCCCTTCACGAGAGTGATCCCCGCGCTCTCGATGGCGACATCCGTTCCCGGGCCCATGGCAATACCCACATCCGCCTCCGCCAGGGCCGGCGCATCGTTGATGCCGTCACCAGCCATGGCCACGCGACGCCCCTCCCCGCGCAGCCGCCGGACCACGTCATATTTGCGGGCCGGTGAAGCCCCGGCTTCCACGCCATCGATTCCCAGCCGGGCCGCCACCGCGCGGGCGGTCTTCTCGTGATCCCCCGTCAGCATGGAAACCGTGAGCCCGAGCGCGTGCAGCGCATCGATCGCGCCGCGGGACGACGCCTTGATCGGATCCGCCACGGCCAGAAGCCCGGCCGCCTCGCCGTCGACCCCCGCAAACAGCACGGTCTCGCCCTGCTCCTGCCGTTCCGCGGCCAGCGCCTGCCAGGCGTCCACGCCCCGCACGCCGGCGTCCTTCAGGAACTCCGCCTTGCCAACCCGAACGCGCCGGCCCGAAACAAGGCCGCTCACCCCGCCGCCGCTGACGGTTACAAATTCCTCCACCGCAGGAATCGCCAGGCTGCGTGCCTGCGCTTCGGCGACAAGAGTCCGGCCGAGCGGATGTTCGCTGTTCAACTCGACGGCGGCGGCCAGAAGCAGCAGCTCATTTTCGGCGAACCCCGCTCCGGCGTGTATCCCCGTCAATCGCGGCCGGCCTTCCGTCAGCGTTCCGGTTTTATCAGCGGCCACATGATCCACTTTCTCCAGCCGCTCCAGGGCTTCCGCGTTCTTAAACAAAATACCCGCCCGGGCGCCGCGGCCCACGCCCACCATGATGGAAACAGGCGTGGCCAGCCCCAGCGCGCAGGGGCAGGCGATGATCAGTACCGCCACGGCGTTGACCAGGGCGTAGGCCAGCCTCGGCTCGGGACCCAGCCAGGCCCACAGGGCAAAGGTGAGCAGCGCGGCCGTCACCACGGCCGGCACAAACCAGCTAGCGATCCGGTCCGCCAGCCGCTGGATGGGAAGCCGGCTCCGCTGCGCCTCGCCCACCATCTGGACGATTTTCGCCAGGATCGTGTTTTCGCCCACGGCCGTGGCTTCCATGACAAACGCGCCCGCCAGGTTCACCGTGCCGCCGGTAACGGTGTCGCCGCCCCCCTTCTCCGCGGGAAGCGGCTCGCCCGTGATCATCGATTCATCGATGCTGCTCCGCCCCTCACGAATCACGCCATCCACGGGAATCTTCTCGCCCGGGCGCACGCGGCACCGGTCCCCGGCCGCCACCCGCTCCAGCGGCACATCCTCGTCGCTCCCGTCGCGGATCACATGCGCCAGGGCGGGCGCCAGCTCCAGCAGTTCGCGGATGGCTCCGCGCGTCCTCCCGCGCGCGCCCAATTCAAGAACCTGCCCCATCAGCACCAGGGCCATGATGACCGCCGACGCCTCGAAATAGACGCCCACCCGCCCATGGGTCCGGAACGCGTCCGGAAACAGGTCGGGTGACAAGGTCGCCACCACACTGAACACATAAGCCGTCACCACTCCCAGCCCGATCAGCGTGAACATGTTCAGGTTCCAGCCGCGGAGCGACTGCGCCGCCCGCTTGAGGATCGGCCAGCCGAACACCAGCACCACCGGCGTCGCAAGAAGCATCTCAAGCCAGGCGGACAGATGGTGGGGCAGCCAGCGGTCAAGGGAAACGCCCGGGATCATGGGCGCCATGGCGAGGAGCAGAACCGGAAGGGCCAGCGCCGCCGCTCCCTTGAAGCGCCAGGTCATCTCGTTCAACTCCGTGTCATCGTCCGGTGCCCCCGCGCTTTTCGGCTCCAGGGCCATGCCGCACGTGGGGCATATCCCGGGATGATCCTGTTCGACCCCGGGATGCATGGGGCACATGTATACGGCGGGTCCCCGCGACGGCGGCGGCGCGGCGGGCTCAAGGCCCAGGAATTTCCGGCGACAATGATCGCAGCAGAAAAAAAATGTCGCTCCGTCCTGCTCCGCCTTGAACGGCGTATCGGGCTTCACGTCCATGCCGCATATCGGATCTAAAGGCATCTCCGGCTCCTTTCCGCAGGCGGCAGCCGGGCCCGGCTATCCTGCTTTCCGTTGACGGCGGCGGAACATCATCTGAAGAACGAATGCCGTGGCTGAATACAGCCAGGGCACATATTTGCGCAGGGCGGTGGTGACGGCCGCTGACCGTTTCAGGTACGCTCCCAGCGTCTCCACCCGCAGAGCGGCCTGCGGATTCCGGGGCCCCATGGCGATCAGTTGTTCACCGACCACGCTCGACACCCGCGGCAGGATTTTCATGTTCAGCAGCAGCCAGAAGCGGGGGGTGATGTAGCCGCCCGGGCGGGACGCCACCAGCATCGAATCATAGGCATCCGTCGCGAACCGCTCGAGCATCTTGTCCTTCACGCAGCGGGCATAGAGTCCGGTGCCGGGAAAGGGGGTCAGGGACAAGCCGACCACGCCCCAGCCGGGCCGCGGCAGCGCGTTGAGCGTGCGGGCCACTTCCTTCAGGTCTTCTTCCGTCTCGTAGGGATTGTTGATGAGAATGTCCGTGGACAGGTAGACGCCAGCCTCCAGGATGATGAGCGCGGCTTTCAGGTAGGACTGGGGCGTCTCGTGCCGGTGGAACACATGCTTGTTCAGCCGGCTGGAGGCCTCGAGCCCCATGGTGACATATTCCATGCCCGCCGCCTTGAGCAGCTCGATCCGCTCGCGGGTGACAAACGCGGGCGCCATGCGAACAATGAAAGGCAGCCCCACCTCCGCCTTCATGCGGACGCAGAAGTCCTTCAGCCAGGCGTCGGAGCCCGAAAAGAAACTGTCATCCTGGATGTTCACGCCCTGGATGCGGGGGGCGATTTTGCGGAGATTCGTCAGCTCCGCGATGACGTGGTCCACGCTGGCGCGCCGGACGGGGGCCCCATCCACGTTGCAGCAGTAGGAGCACCGGAAGACGCAGCCGCGCGAGGTGGCCATGTCGTAGTAGCGGCCATCCCACGAGCAGTACTTGGTATGCAGGCGCCATGACAGGCGGCGCAGCTTGCCGGCGGCGAGGATCAGGTCGCGGTCAAACCGGAACAGGGGAAAGGGGAGCCCGTTCAAGTCGAGCTTCTGGGCGATCACCACGATGTTTTTCCGGATGGCGCCGTCCTGCCGCCACACCAGCCCGGGAATGGACTCCGGGGGCTGTTTTTCGAGGATCATCTTCAGCGGCAGCTCGCCCGGGCCCTGCACCGCGAAATCGGCCCCCTCCACCAGCGATTCCTCGGGGCACAGCGTAACGTGGACGCCGCCGGCCAGGATCACGCCGTCGAACCCGGCGGCCCGCAACGCCTTCACCAGAAGCGCGTAGGGCTTGAGCGTCACGGTCATCAGGTAAAACCCGAGATGCGTGACCTTCTCCTTTTTCAGGAAGGCGACGATCTGGCGGATTTCGGAATCGGAAAAGGCCACGGGGTGGCCGAAGCTGGCCAGGTCCTTGATGATCATCAGCAGGGTGGTCCGCACGCCGAGGCTTTCGGCATAGGCGCCCAGGACGCGCAGGGACACCGGGCGCTCGTCCTCGTCGATGGCGGCCAGCACCAGGTGCAGGGATTTATTTTTCAGGGGGTCCGCGGTCGGATCAGCCGGAATGGGTGTCATCTTTTTAGTCTATCACAATGCCATTTCCACTGGTAGTGTATTTGAGTTTTCACCAAGGGAGCCTCATGAAAAACCGTCATTCCCCCCCCTATTTCGGAGCCGCCTACTATCCCGAAGACTGGCCACTTGAACAAGTGGACGAGGACATCGCGCTCATGAAGAAGGCGGGCATGAACGTCATGCGCATCGCCGAATTCGCCTGGAGCCGGATGGAGCCGCAGGAGGGGCAATACGATTTCGCCTGGCTGCACCTGGTCGTGGACAAGCTGGGCAAGGCGGGCCTCGCCACCATCCTGTGCACGCCCACGGCCACGCCGCCAGCCTGGCTGGTCAGCCGCTACCCCGAGGTTCTCCTGGTCAACGAGAACGGCCTGCCCAGCCAGCACGGCGCCCGGCGGCACGTCTGCTCCAACAGTCCGGTCTACCGCGACCACTGCGGCCGCATCGCGGCCCGGATGGCCGGCGAGTTCGGCCGCGACCCGAACGTGATCGGCTGGCAGATCGACAACGAGATCTATCCCTGGACCCGCGGCTGCTGCTGCCCCGTGTGCCACCGCCTGTTCCAGGACGCCATGCGCAGCCGGTTCGGCACCATCGAGGCGCTCAACGCCGCCTGGGGCCTGCATCTCTGGAGCCAGGACTACACCTCCTTCGCCGAACTCCCCATCCCGGCCACGCGGACCTGGCACCATCCGTCCCTGCTCACGGCCTGGATGGCGTTCCAGTCCGATTCCTATGTCGCCTTCTCGGATCACCAGGCCGGCATCCTGCACCGGCACGCGACCCAGCCCGTGGGCACCGACATGATGCCGCTGATGGGGCTGAGCTTCCATGCCATCCACCGGAAGCTGGACCTGGTGCAGTACAACCACTACAACACCATGGAGAACCTGTGGCAGGCGCCGTTCTGGATGGACCTGTGCCGGCCGCTCAAGCCCGCGCCCTTCTGGAACACCGAGACCTCCACCTGCTGGAACGGCAGCGTGGCGGCCAACGGCTACCGCGAGCCCGGCTTCTGCCGCGCCAACTCCTGGCTGCCCTTCGCGCTCGGCGGCGAGGCCAACCTCTACTGGCTCTGGCGCGCGCACTGGGCCGGCCAGGAGCTGATGCACGGCTCGGTGGTTTCCTCCGCCGGCCGGCCGCTCCATATTTTCGACGAAGTCCGCGAAATCGGCGCCGGCCTGAAGAAGGCCGCCCCCTTCCTGAACGGCACGCGCCCCGTCAACACCGGGCTCGCGCTGCACTACTCCTCCCTCGCCTGGTGGCTCTTCGAATTCCAGCCCACCGTCAACAAATTCAATTACAGGGACGCGCTTCTCCACCACATTTACAAGCCCCTCACGGAGGCGCAATTCCGGCCCGACCTGATCGATGCGGCCGCCGACCTCGAACCCTACAGACTGGTCCTTTCGCCCTTCCTGCCGGTGCTGGATGAAGCGGGCCTGCGCGAACGGCTCCTGCGCTGGATCCGCGCCGGCGGCACGTGGATCGCCGGGCCCTTCACCGACATCCGGGACCTGGAGGCCGCCAAGTTCCCGCATGCGCCGTATGGAACGCTCGAAGAGTGGGCGGGCGTGCGCGTCCGCTACGAGATCCCGGGCGACCCGCGCACCTTCGGCCTGCGCTGGAACGACGGGGGCGAGGCCCAGGGCGGCATCTGGTTCGACAGCTACGAGCTGAAAGGCGCCAAGGCGCTGGCGGCCTACACGGAAGGGCCCATGAAGGGACTGGCCGCCGTGGTGGAGCGGAAAATCGGAAAAGGGCGGCTGATTCTGCTGGGCACCCAGCTTCCGCCCGCGGACTACCAGAAGCTGCTGGAAGCCGCCGCGAAACAGGCCGGCGTCCGGCCCGTGGCGACCGCGGACGCGAACCTCCTGGTCGTGCCGCGCGAAGGCAAGGCCGGCCGCGGGTACATTGTGGTGGAAACCGGCAACAAGCCGGCGTCGATGAGCCTCGATGGCCCGGTCGTGAACCTGTTGACGGGACGGAAGCACTGCGACAGCGTCACGGTGCCTCCGTATGGCGTCATGGTTCTGAAAGACCTGAGGCGAACGGCCCGGTAAGGACAACCGCCTTTCTTTGCGTAAGCCGCGCCAGCGGCGAGCCGCAGAAGCAGGTCATTCGGAATTCAATCTTGTTAGCCGCAAAAGAACACAAGGATCTCAAAGAATGTAGGACTTTGAGTTCTTTGCGTTCTCTCGCGGCAAATCCGGTTTTATTTTTCGTTTTCCGAACACACGGGGCGCAGGCTAGGGCGCCGGAACCCACAAGACCTTATCCACATAGAGCGCGCCCGCTTCCGGGGTCGTTCCGCCCACATACACCCATTCCAGGATGTGCGGCCCGTTGCCTAGCGCCACCGCCTCGGGCAACCAGGCTTCGCCCGCGCCAATCCGGCCCAGGACCTTTCCATTATCCAGGAACAGGCCGGCCTCCGCCGTCGTCCCGGCCAAGGCCCACGCGAACGCCACCGTCCCGGGGCCTTCCACCTCGGTCTGCAGCCAGGAAACCTGACCCGCCGAGGCCGCCCCGCTCCTCGCGGCGGCAATCCCGTCTGCCGTGACAGCCGACTCGGCCAGCCAGGGCGCCTGCGGGGACGTGAGCCAGGCCAAGCCCGCGGCATCCAGGGCCTCAGCCAGGGAGGCCGCGCCGCCGGCCTGTCCGACCGGCGCCGGGGAACCCGCTGCCGCCAGGGGCGCCGCGGCCTTCACCACCGCCGGCACAATGCTGATTTTCGCGAGGGCGGGTGTCCCCAATATCGCGCCTGTCGGCAGATTCAGTTTGATCTTGAACTGCTCCTTCAGCTCCACCAGGGCATCCAGGCGAATCGCGATTGTAACCACCTTGGCGGCGGCGTCACCATCCAGCCATGTCAGGGTGCCGGCCTTCGCCGTGTAATCGGACCCCGCGAGCGCGGTCCCGTTCTGCGTGAGATAGTGAACCGAAACCGTCCCGGTCGAACCGCCTTCGCGCAGGACTTTTATCTTCACCTTGCCGCCTTCCGCGCCGGAATAGGCAGCCGCGGCCAAGCGTATCACGGAAACCGCCGCCGGCGACGTGCCCACGCCAGAGAGCGGATAGTCTAAGGCCCCGCCATTGCCGGCAAACAACACCGAGCCCGTGCTAAGCCCCAGGACGGACGGGCTGAAATACACCGTTACATTCGTCCAGCCATAGCCAGGCACGCTGTATGAAACCGCCGAAAGCGTGAACGGCCCGTAGGCCACCGCCATGCTCCCCGTTAACGCCAGGCCGCCGGCGTTGGTCACGGTAAAGCCGGCCTGCGCCGTCAGCCCCGTCGCCACGATGCCAAAATCAAGCCCGGCCGGCGTCACCTGGAGCAGCGCCGGCACCGGCGGAGCGACGGCGATATAATTCGTCCGGGCAAGCGTACTGACGCCCACGGGGCCGTAGGCGGACAGCTGCACCGTATACGTTCCCGCGGCCGCATAGACGTGGGACACACCCGCCACTGTCGTGCCGATCGTTACACCATCCCCGAAACTCCACACCCGGTTCGTGATGGTCCCTGTGGAACTGTCCGTAAACGTGACCGTCAACGGCGCCGCCCCGTTAGTCGGAGTCGCGCTGAACTGCGCAACAGGGGACAAGGCCCCCTTGCCTGTCACCGAAACGGTCGTCACCCAGTTTGGATTGTCAAACGTCACGCTCTTCGCAAACGTCCCCGCTGCCACCGGGCTAAAGCGGACGATGACGTTCTTGCTCGTCCCCTTCGGCACCGTGAGAATGCCCGAGCTGGGGCTGACGATGGCAAAGGGCGCGCCCACGGCCACCGTTGTCGCATCCAGGTCATGCGTGCTTGTGTTGGCCACGCTGAACGTATTGGAGGTCGACTGCCCCACCTTCACGGTCCCGTAGTCCCGGCTCGCCGGGGTAACCGTCACCGTCGACGCCCCCGTCACGGAATTGTACGCCGCGGGAGAAGACGGAGCCGCCAACGCTGGCGCAAGGGCCGGCGTCGACGCACCGTTCCTCAACACCGGCGGCGGATCGGCCGGAGCAACCTGTACGGTAACCCCCTTGGCTGAGCGCGAATGTCCCAGAACCAACATCCCGGCCAGCACCAGTGACAGACACAGCATTCGTGGACGGCTTACAGCGTGTTTCATGGCCTCTTCCTCACATTCGAATTGTCGAATTACCCGCTTACCTTTTCATTATAAAGCCGATCGGCACGCTAATCAATACAAATTTATAGAAATATCACCATAGAAAATCGATTTGTTTGTGTAAGGGGGATAGAAACGTTCGCATTTTTTCATTTTTAGGAGAGCGCCCCGTGGCACAGGCCTGCTGCCTGTGGCACGGGCCAGGAACCGTCCTACACGAACACGGACCACTGCCCGCAACTTGCTTTTTCTTCCACACCTCGTTATTGTTCAGCCCATGATCGACACACACACGCATTTACGCGGGACGTGGACTCCCGACGGCATCCGCCGCGACCTGGACACCATGGACCTCGCCAAGGCCATCGTGGCGGCCCTTCCCCTGGACCACTGGGGCGGCGGCCTGACGGAAGACGTGGCTCCCCTGCTGAAGGCGGTCCCGGACCGTCTCGTCGGCCTGATCGGCATCCACCCGCCCGACGTGGAGGGCTCGTTGCGTCGCATCCGGGAATTTGGCGACCAACCCGGCTTCATCGGCATCAAGCTCATGCCCACGGTCGGCTATTATTGCGACGAGGAGCGGTTTCGCCCGATTTTCGAGGAGGTCAACCGCCGCGGCTGGATCGTGCTCTCGCACTGCGGCTGGTGCAGCAAGGGCGTCAAGACGCCCGACCTGCCGCAGTCCACCCGTTTCACGGACCCCTACCACATCGAGCCGCTGGCGCGAATCTTCCCGCAGACGGATTTCATCCTGGCGCATGCGGGCGGGCGGATCTTCTTCCCCCGCGCGGCCGAGCTGACCGCCTACCATGAAAACATCTACATCGATACCTGCCCGGGCCAGGGCACGTGGGCGCTTAAGCACGAGGACGAGTGGCTCTGCATCCTGAACTGGAAAAACGTGCTGTTCGGGACCGACACCTGTTTCGGGATGCCCGATTCCATCGCGCATTTCCAGCCGCGCCTGACCGTGCTGAGGGACATCATCCTGGACAAGGGGCACAAGGACAAGCTGGACGCCGTGCTGCACGGCAATGCCGCGCGCTTGCTGGCCAAACACGGGGTCA
>CAYZVY010000066.1:0-1600 GCA_964481675.1 uncultured Verrucomicrobiota bacterium | reverse complement strand
CGTCACGGCCGGAACATCACGGCCCGGAAGCCCACCACATCGCTTCGCACGTCCGGCGCGCTTGTCATATGTTGCGCGACCCGGCACCACGAGGCGTCGGTGAACCAGGCACCGCCGCGCACAAAACGGTTCGGGACCGCTTCGGGATCGCCATCCCAGCACCATTCGGCGACATTTCCGGCCATATCGTGCAGCCCTTTCTTGTAGCCGTAGGCGCTGAACGAACCGGCCGCGCAGGTATACGGCGCAATCCCGTCATCCCCCAGCGGATGATAACCGCTCGTGCCGCTCACGTCGTATCCGACTGTGGAGTCGCTGAAATAATTCGCGTCGCCATGGCCGATCGTGTCGCCCCAAGGGAAGCGCTGACCGCTTAAGCCGCCCCGTGCCGCGTATTCCCATTCGGCCTCCGTCGGCAGGCGATAGCCGGCCCAGGCATCCACGCAGCCCGGCTCCAGGTCGATCTGGCCGATCCGGTAGACGACTGCCTTTGCGGGCGTCGTGAAGTAGGCGGGCGGCAGCCCCTGCATTTCGCTGCGCGCATTGCACCACTTGGCGCAATCGTACCAGCTGACATTCTGCACCGGATGATTCGTCGCCTTCCCCCCGCCTTCGGGCAGGTCCGCATACCCGTGTTCCAGCCCCCAGGCGCGAACCGCATCCCACTGCTGTTTCGTCACTTCGGTATCGTCCACGAACAGCTTCGCGCGGTTTGTGACCGCATACGGGCCCTTGTCCGGATCGATCCCCGTATTCACTCCGGGAGGAATGGACAGCATGCCGGACGGCGACGCGGGCGCAATGGTAATGCCGCTGAAGAAGGCTTCCGAGCCGTTGATTCCCGTGCCGCGGATCTGCATGCCGTTTCCATCGGAGACCACCACCCTGAATTGTGGCTCGAAAGCGCGATGCCGCCCCCCGGCCATAGCAAAAACGTCCAGCCAGGGCATCACCGTCACGCCCTCGATCCTGACCCGGAACACCCGGGCTCCGGCCCGGTCAAAAGCAAGCTCGGCAAAGGCCAGCCGGACATTGTAGGTGCCATTGGGAAGAAAGGGGAACGTGTAGGTCAGGTTGCTGGCAACCCGGCAATCCTGATAGACCCCCATCGTGAAGTATTTCGGGTTATACGCGATGGGCGACAGGGTCGACAGCGTGGTTCCGCCGGAGAAGCCCCGGTCGCGCAGCCACAAGTCCGATTTGGCTCCGCCGCAATTCACCCGGACAGGACTCATGGGAGCCGGTATGACATCCAGCGTAAACTCAATGGAAACGCCATAGCCGCTGACCGCCTGCACGGCGGCGACGGTAACCGTGACCATGCCCAGTTCAGGCCCCGCCGGCAGCGTGAGCGTGTTGCCGGAAACCGAGGGCGCGACACTGGAGGGCTGACTGCTCAACGCGGTGAAGACCAGCCCGCTGCCGCCGAAAACCGTCATGAGATCGACGCTCGGAGCGGTGCCCGCAACGATCACCCGATTGGCGATCGGATTGCGCACCCAGGGCTGTTCGGCCCCGGAGGGGACCGCGAAAACGGCGCTGAACGGTCCGTAGCCCTGCGCGAAAAAGGCGCGCAGACGCATGTAGTTGGTGCCCGGAA
>CAYZVY010000065.1:2470-19239 GCA_964481675.1 uncultured Verrucomicrobiota bacterium | reverse complement strand
GCCATCTGGCATCCTCGAAGTTTCGCAACGTGGAGAACGCCCCATGAAACCGCTCTGCCTGGCCGTTCTGGCCGTGAGTTCGCTGACCCTGATCGCCCAAGGAGAACCCATGCCCCCCACCCCCGCCATGATCCTGGTCCAAGACGGCGCGCCCCGCGCGTCGATCGTGGTGGAGGCGCCGCCCGCCGGCACCAACGCGCTGGAGCAAGCCGCTTACGCCGATAAAATCCGCAAGCCGGCCGAGGAGTTCCAGCTTTACATCAAAAAGATGAGCGGCGCCGACCTGCCGCTGCTGACCGAGGGCGACAAGGCGACTGAAACGCTCCCCGCCGCCGTCTACATCGGCCGCACAAAGGCCGCGGCCAAAGCCGGCCTCACGATCCCCGCCGGCTTCAACCCGGCCATCCGGCCGGACGCCTTCAACGAGGAAGGCTACCTGCTGAAAACCCTCGGCGGCAACCTCTACGCCGGCGGCAACGGCGACGGCCCCTACCGCGGGACCGCCTACGCGGTCTACGCCCTGCTTGAAACACTCGGCTGCCGCTGGTACTTTCCCGGCGAATGGGGCGAGGTGGTGCCCGAGGCGAAGACCATCGCGGTGCCCGCGCTGGACGCGGTGGTCCGCCCCGACTTCGCGGTCCGCCAGATCTGGATATCGGGCTGGGTCCCCATGTCCGGCGCCGAGCGCAAGCTTTACACCCAGTGGCAGCTCCGGGTGGGCTTCAGCCAGGGGGCCTTCTACCCGACCGTGGGCGACGGGTTCCTGGCCTCCCTGCTGCCGCCGGACGAGTATTTCACGAACCATCCGGACTACTTCGCCATGAACGAGCAGGGCGTGCGGGAGGCGCACAAGATGCCGACCGGCCGCTATTACGAGCGCACCACCATGCTCTGCCTGTCCAATCCCGACGTCTTCGACGAGAGCGTGCGCAATCTGAAGAAGGTCTTCGCCGGCGAAAGGAAGCTCGGCAATGCCTCCGAAAGCGGCTTCGGCATCAGCCCGCCCGACGGGGTCCCCTACTGCTACTGCCCGGCCTGCAAAAAGCAGAGCCTGAACCTCAAATATCCGACCTACGTGCACCGCAACGCGCAGAGCGAGGAGTGCTTCGGCTTCGCCGCCCGGCTGGCGCGGGAGTTTCCCGACAAGTGGTGCTCCACCATGGCCTATGCCCTGCGCGAATTCCCGCCCCAGGGCGTGGACCTGCCCGACAACGTGATGGTCATGTATGCCCCGATCGCCAACGACATCATGCACCCGCACACCTCGCCGCTGTGGCGCCATCCGGAATTCATCAGCATGCTGAAGCAGTTCCGCCGGCAGACGCCGCACATCACGCTCTACGACTACAACCCCGGCTTCCTGAGCGGCATGTTCGTGCCCGAGCGCGACGCCGAGAACATGGCCGTCAACATGCCGCTCTACAAGGAGATCGGCCTCCGGGGCTTCAACCGCGAGGGACGCAAGGCGTTCATGCAGACGTGGCTGAGCTACTACCTCAACGCCAAGCTGATGTGGAACGCCCGCGCCGACGTGGACGCCCTGAAAAAGGAGTTCTACACCACCTTCTTCGGGCCGGCCGCGGGGCCGCACGTGCAGGCGTGGTGGGACGGCTGCGCGAAGCGGCTGGTGGAATCCGACCTGCAGGCGCACGAGGACTTCGTGGTCAACCACCTCTACGACCTGCCCTTCGTGCAGGGGCTGAAGCCGCACGTGGACGCCGCGCTGGCCGCCCCGGCCACGCCCGCGCAGAAGGGGCGCGTCGCGGCGTTCGCCCTGATCGCGGACCACCTGCTGGCCTACGCCGGGATGAACGACGCCGAGAAGCGGCTCGACTACGCGGCCGCGGCCGCGGCGGCCCGGCGGACCACCGACGACAAGGCGGCGCTCTACGCGATCTACCCGTTCTTCATCGAGCTGGACAAGATCGTCCCCCCGCGCAAGCCGCGTTCCTATTTTGGAGAAGGCCGCGCGGTCAAGTACGACCAGCTCCTGGCGCGATGCAACGGCTCGACGGGCACCCTGGCCGCCCCGCTCCCGCTGGAGATGAAGTTCAGCCGCGACCGCTTCAACGAGGGCATCCCGATGGAGTGGTACGCGCCCGGGTTCGACGATTCCGCCTGGGGCACGCACAGCACCTACCTGATGTGGGACCAGCAGGAGCCGTTCGAGGACAAGGCCGGCCATGACTACGACGGGTACGGCTGGTACCGGGGGGCCTTCACCCTCGACGCCGCGTTCGCCGGGAAGCCGCTGCGCTTCTGGTGCGGGGGCCTCTCCAACGAGGGCTGGGTGTGGGTCAACGGCAAGTATGCCGGGCACAAGAGTCACGCCCTGTGGTGGATGCATCCGCACGATTTCGAGCTGGACGTGACCTCGCTGGTGAAGCCGGGAACGAACACCATCGCGATCCGGGTGCTGAGCGACTCGGAGCTGGGCGGCCTCTACCGGCGCGGCTTCTTCTATTCCCCCCGGGAGGCAAACCCGTGAGCATCTGGACCCTGATCCTGGTGGCCGTGGCCCTGTCGCTGGACGCCTTTGCCATCGCCGTGGCCAGCGGCATGGCGATCCGCAACCTGCGCCTGCACCACGCGCTGAAGATCGCCTTCGCCTTCGGCCTGTCCCAGGCCGTCATGCCGGTGATCGGCGGGCTCGCCGGCGTGGGGCTGCGGCAGTATATCAGCACCTACGACCACTGGGTCATCTTCGTCATCCTGACGGCCCTCGGCATCAAGATGATCGTCGAATCGTTCAAGATCAAGGAAGTCGAGGAGGAGAAGGATCCCCTGAACAGTTCGGTGCTGCTGCTCCTGGCCATCGCGACCAGCCTCGACGCGCTGGCCGTGGGGGTGACCCTGGGGCTGGGGCATATGGCCATCGTCGGACCGGCGGTCATCATCGGAATCATCACCTTCGCCATTTCGCTCGCCGGCGTCTACATCGGCCGCCACTCCCGCCATGTAAACGAGCGGGTCATGGAAGTCGTGGCCGGCCTGGCCCTGATCGGCATCGGGATCAAGATCCTGGTCCAGCATTTTCAAACGCCGCCCTGATCCGCGGCGCTTTCCCTTACCGGAACATCAGCAGGGTCCCGGACGGCGGCAGCTGCTCGAGGAACACGACGCTGCCGACGGTGGCTTCGTCATTGACATTGGTGCTGGCATCGCCCCAGCCAAAGCCGTTGGTGACGGAGACCGTGCCGAGGTAGGTGGTGAACGGCGCGCTTGTAACCGTCACCTTGGCTGGAGTCGCCTGGCTGGATATCAGGGCCGCCCGCATGGCGGGCGTCACCTTCTGCCACACCGCGATCCGGCCGCCGCCCCCGCCGCCGCCATACCAGGTGCCGCCACCCCAGTCCGCGCCGTTCTTGCCGTCGGCCTTCATCTTCGCCGTGCTTGCGCCATAAAATTTCTGGCAACTGACCAGGATGCCGCCGCCGGCGCCGCCGCCGGCGGATGAACCGCCCGAGATCCGGCCGTCGGCGGTGAGGGTGCCGTTCAGTTTCACCTCGCCGGACGCCTCGATCCAGACCAGGCCGCCGCCATACCCGCTCTGCTCCCAGACGCCGCCGCCGTAACCGCCCGCGCTACCGGCCTGCAGGGGTGCATTCGTGAGCCCATACCGCAATCCGCCTGGATCGGTGGACCAATAACTGCCCTTGCCGCCATACCCGCCGCCGCCGCGGCCGGTGTTGGCGCCCCCGCCGCCGGGTCCCCGGCCCCGGGAATACCCGCGGCCGTCGGCATCGAACCCGGCGTTGGTCGCCACGTTCAAGTTTTTCATAACGAACTGCACCCCGCCGCCGGCGGCTTCATCCGCGGTGGGATAGATCCACGAGGAAATACCCAGCGACACATCGCCGGCCACATCGACTTTGGCCCCGGGATTCCCGGGCGTTCCGTTCGTCGCCAGCGCGGACACGTACAGGGCGCCTCCGTTGGTCAGGCGGAGGTTGCCCTGGGAAACGGCAAGCGTTCCGCCGGCCAGGCTGAGTTTCCCCGTCATGCCGATCAGGAGATCATTGGTGACGGTCAGGGCGAAACCATCGGGAAACGTCACGGAGCAATTGCTGATCGTCAGATGATCCACGGCCCAGTTGGTGAAGCCCGGCGCATATAAGCGAACCCCCGTGAAAAGGTTGCTGGTCAGCGTTTCCGACAAGAACTGCGTGTCCGGCAGCCAGAGCGTTCCATCCCGGGCGGCCAGCAGGAGGCGCTGGGGATTCTTGCGTTCGTTCCCCAGGCCGCCCGAGGTTTTAAACCGGATGGCGCGCGGGGACGACAGGCTCGCGTATTGGACGGCAATCCGCCCGCCTCCACCGGCTCCCCCGTACCACTGGGCGGGATATTCGTATTGCCCGCTCCCGCCCCCGCAGGAAAGCAAACCGTTTCCGCCAAAAACCTGACACGCGATGTTGATCGAACCGCCGGAACCGCAGCCCGAACCGGTTGTCAGGTTTCCCATTCCGTTCGCCGTGATCGTGCCATGCACGGTGACGGCGTTGGTGGCCTCGATGCGCTGGTCCGGTCTGCAATCGGATAGATCCAGGCGTTGGAGGCCACTTTGACATCCCCGCCGACTCCAAGCAGCGCGCCGTAACCGGGGCTCGCGCCGTTCGTGGGCAACGCGTAAAGATAAAGACCGCCGCCGGCCGCCAGTTCCAGGTTCCCGTTCTGGACGGCCACGTCGCCCCGCATCCCCAGGGAGCCCCGGGCAATGTGCAGGTTGTTGGTCACGGTCAACACCAGCGGCTGGTCAAAGACAAACGCGCAGTTGCTGACGGAAAGCGAATCGACCGACCAGGTTGAAAAACCGGGGATCACCAGCCGGACATCCGTGAACAAGCGATCCGTCATCGTTTCCGAAAGCAGGGCGGCATCGGGCAGCCACAATGTTCCCATTTCCGCCCCACGGGGCACCATATGCGGAAAGGAGGGAAGATTGGCGTTATCGGGCCCCTTGGAGGCCACAAAGCGCACGGCGTGATTTCCCGCCAACGAATCGTAATCGACCGCGATCCGCCCGCCTCCCCCTCCGCCTCCCAGGTAAGCCAGATAACCCTCCCACCAGCACCCGTCCCCGCCGGCCACCGAAATAAGCCCGTTGGTGAGCCCCCCGAACGTGGCGCACTGGATGAACACGCTCCCGCCGGCGGCGCCGCCGGCCTGATGGGTGGAACCGCCGCCGTTGGCGGCTATCGTGCCGTTGATCGTGACCGCCCCGCCCGCCTGGATCAGCACCGCACCGCCACCGGAGCCGCCGGTGTTATTGCCAATTCCACCGCCGCTGCCCGGGTTCAAAGGGGTATCGACGAGTCCATTAGCGGCACCCCCGTCTCCGCCCACGACTCCGCCGGAGCCGCCATTCCCGCCGCCGCCAACCCCGGTTCCCTTGCCCGGCCCGTACCCCTTGTTTTTTTTGCACACGCACTCGCCGTGATATTGCCGGATTGACGGCGGGTGCCATGTGCTGTATTCTACAGAGTATGACGCGTGTCCTTGTTGTTGACGACGAATATGCCATCCGGATGCTGATGAAAGCCTTCCTCTCGATGGAAGGCTATGCCGTGGAGGTGGCGGAGGATGCCCAGTCCGCCCTGGCGCTGCTTCACCAACAGGGGTGCGACCTGGTATTGACAGACATCACGCTGCCCGGGCAGTCGGGCGTGGACCTGCTGCACATCATCCGGAAAACCTATCCGCGGATCCAGGTGATCCTGCTCACCGGCATGCCCAATGTCGAGACCGCCGCCGAAGCCGTCCGGTCCGGCGCCTTTGATTACCTCTCCAAGCCGATTGAACGGACCGACATTCTCCGGGTGGTGGCCAATGCCGTCAAGGTCAAGGCGCTCGACGACGAACGCGAGCGGCTGACCCAGGAAAACAAGCGCTACGCCGAACACCTGGAGCAGATGGTGGCGGAGCGGACCCAGGCGCTGGTCGACACCGAATCGCGCTACCGGCGCCTCTTCGAGTCGGCCCGGGACGGCATCCTCATTCTCGAGGGCCGGACGGGGCGCGTGATCGACGTGAACCCGTTCCTGACGGAGCTGCTGGGGTATGCGCGGGAATATTTCCTGGACAAGGTGCTCTGGGAAATCCCCCTTTTCAAGAACGTCGCCCTCTCCAAAGCCGAATTCGCCACGCTGCATGAAACCAATCAGATCGGCTGCGAGGACCTGCCGCTCGAAACGCGCGACGGGCGGCGGATCGAGGTCGATTTCGTGAGCCATGCCTACCAGGCCGGCAACGCCACGGCGATCCAATGCAACGTGCGGGACGTGACGGGCCGCAACACGGCCATGACCCGGTTGCGCACGCTGAACGAGCTGCAGTCCAAGTTCGTAGCCGAGGCCTCCCACGAAATCCGAACCCCCCTGACCATCATCAAGGAATCGGTCATGCAGGTGACGGATGGCGTCTGCGGGCCGCTGAACGGCGAGCAACGCGAGGTTCTCCAGGTCTGCCTGCAGGGCATCGGACGCCTGAAAGCGGTGGTCGACGATCTGCTGGACATCTCCAAGCTGGAAGCCGGCAAGACGGTCCTGCACCGTGAGTCCGTCAACATGCGGCTGGTGGCCGAGGATATTCTAACCCTGTTCCAGCCTCACGCCGAAGCCAAGGGGATTGAACTGGCGCTGGCCGGCGATTGCGTGGATGTGACCCTGCTGGCGGACAAGGGCCGGCTGGCCCAGGTGATGACCAATCTGGTCGGCAACGCCATCAAATTCACGCCAAAAGGCTCCGTCATTGTCTCCCTGGCCGCCAAGCCGGACGCGGTCGAATGCTCCGTATCCGACACCGGCATCGGCCTCTCGGAAGCCGACCTTCCCAAGGTCTTCGGCCGGTTTCTCCAGTTCGGGCACTCCTATACCGGTCCCGGCGGCGGCACCGGCCTGGGCCTTTCCATCGCCAAGAGCCTGGTGGAGTTGCATGGCGGAAAAATCAGGGTCGCCAGCGCCCTGAACCAGGGCGCCACGTTCACGTTCACCCTCCCGCGCCTCACCGAGGAACAGGTGCGGCTCGAATCCGGGCTGGCCAACCCCTCCGATTCCTGCTAATCTAAAAAGAACAAGGAGTTTCGATGCCGAAAAAAATCCTGATTGTCGATGACGAGCCCCAGATTGCCCTGCTGCTCAATGCCCGACTCCGCGCACACGGTTACCAGGTCCTGGTGGCTTACGATGCCATCCAGGGCTTCCGGACGGCGATCAACGAGGACCCCGACCTGGTTCTGCTGGACCTCCGCATGCCGGCCGGGGGCGGCGCCGGCGTGTTCGACAATATCCGCAACAACGTCAAGACCGCGCTCATTCCCGTGATCTTCATGACGGCCCACCCCAACGCGGAGATCGAAAAAGCCTGCATGGACGAAGGGGCCGTTGACTTCATCAGCAAACCCTTCGACCCCGAGGATGTGCTGAAAAAAGTGAAGAAAGCGTTGAAGGAAGAGTGAGCCGCGCCTCCGCCGGAACCCGTTCAGCCGTCGGACGGTTGCCCGATCTCGGGTAACGCTTTTCCCGAGGCCCGCCGGGCGGGCCTTTTCTTCCGCTCGAACAGGTCCATCTGCCGCTCCATGGTCAGCAGGCCGTACGATTTCAACACCCGCATCACCTGCAGCACGTCCGACTTCTCGTAATTCCTGTTCACGTCGATCATCGTGATCAGCTCCTGGAGCAGGGTCCGGAACGACAGGACCCCGTCCACGCCGCGGTCTTTCAGCACCGCCAGCGCCTTGTCCCTCAATTCGGGAGTGGCGGGCAGCTGGGGCAGGCACAGCACCCGCGCCACGCGATCCGTGCCGAAGCGCTTCTCGGCCAGCCGGACCACGTCGGCCCCGGCGAACCGGAGAATGTCGGGCGTCTGCTCGAACGTGTTGGCCGAAAACCGCTCCGTGTGCCAGCCACGGACGCCCACGACGGCGCGCGCCACGCCCGCCAGGTCGGCCCCCGTCCAGACCAGCCGGTCCGGCAGCCGCTGCTCCGCGTCGCCCGGACGGCAGATGATGAGATCGATCTCCTCCTCGGCCGTCTTGGCGCGCCCCGGCACCTGGTATTTGCGGGGCTGCATCACGAAAAAGCCCTGGAATTCAAAATATTCCCGGACGATCCACTCATTGACAGCGGCCATGGTCTTCCCCCCTTCGGTTTCTCAACCCAGCCTGCATCCGGGCGTCAGCCGGCTGCCGCGGACGAAATCCGCTCCCCTCATCGCTTTCCGGCCCGCGGGCTGCACCTCCAGCAGCCGCAGCGCGCCCTCGCCGGCGGCCACAAGGGGCCCCTCGCCGGCCGTACCCAGCCACTCGCCGGGCGCTCCGGAACCCGCCTCCACGCGGGCCTTCAGCACGCGCAGCAGTTGCCCGGACCCGGCCGACGCCTCGCACGTGCACGCCGGCCAGGGATTGAACGCGCGGATGCGACGGGCCAGATCGGCCGCCGGCAGGCTCCAGTCGAGCCGCCCGTCCGCCTTGCTCAGCTTCGGCGCCAGGGTGGCCAGGCGGTCGTCCTGCGGCACGCCCTTCAGCGCGCCGGCCCGCAACCCCTCCAGCGTGGGAGGCAGCACAAGCGCCCCGGCCTGCGCCAGCTTTTCCAGAAGCGTGCCGCCGGTATCATCGGAATCGATCGGCACCTCCCGCTTGAGCAGGATGTCGCCGGTGTCGAGCCCCTCGTTCATGCGCATGGTGGTGACGCCGGTCACGGTCTCGCCGCGCACAATGGACCATTGGGCCGGCGCCGCGCCGCGATACCGGGGCAGCAGCGAGGCGTGGATGTTGATGCAGCCCAGCGGCGCCATCTCCAGGATGGCCTTCCGCATGATCTGGCCGAAGGCCATCACCACGATCACATCGGGCCTCAGCGCCGCCAGTGCCGCCACCACGTCCGGCTGGTTCACCTTCACCGGAGTCAGCACCGGCAGCCCGCGCGCAAGGGCGTGGGCCTTGACCGCGCAGGGCTGCGCATGCAGCCCCCGCCCCTGCGGACGGTCCGGCTGCGACACCACCACCGCCACCTCCACGCCCGGCATCCCCGCCAGCGCGTCGAGGGCGGGGCAGGCACAGTCGGGGGAGCCCATGAAGATCGCCCTCATGTCATCCCCGTCAGGCGCTTCCAGGCGTCGCGCGAGTCGCGCTCGATCTGACTGTGCAGGTTGACGCCCTTGGAATCGATGCTGACCAGCGCCGGAAAACCGGAAACGTCCAGCTCCCACAAAGCCTCCGCCGGACCGAATTCATCAAGGAAATGGACGCCGCAAACCCGCCGGATGCAGGCCGCCAGCACCTGGGCCGCCCCGCCCACCGCTTCCAGGTAGACGGCGCCGCAGTCGGCGCAGGCCTGCGCCGTCCCCTCGCCCATCCCGCCCTTGCCGATCACCACCCGCACGCCCCGCGTCCGGATGATCCGCCCCATGTAGGGCTCTTCCCGGATCGACGTGGTCGGCCCCGCGGCCACGGCCTGCCAGCCGCCGGCCGCCGGCACCATGACGGGACCGCAGTGATAGAGAGCGGCGTCAGCGAGCGAAACGGGAGAGGCGCCTCCCTCGAAGAGATGCTTGTGAAGCCGGTCGCGGCCCGTATAGATCAGGCCGGACAGGGTGACGGCGTCACCGGCCCGCAGGGCGGACAGCGACGCCGCGTCGAAAGGCGCTTGAAGCGTGTGCGTCATGGAAGCCACCGGAGGATGGAACCGTCCGCCCGCGCCTGGAACCCCTGCTTCCGGCAGGCCCAGCACATGTAGGAAACGGACACGAAATACGAGGCGGGCAGCCGGGCCAGGGCTCCGATTTTCACGCCCAGGATCGTCCCCCTGCCGCCGAAGCCCATCGGCCCGATCCCCAGTTGGAGAGCCTCGCCCTCAAGCCGTTCTTCCAGCGCCGCCAGGAGCGGATCCGGGGACCGGTCGTCCAGCGGGCGCAGGAACTGCCGCTTGGCCTCCAGCATGCCGTCGGAGCGGTCGCCCCCCACGCACACGCCCAGCAGGCCCGGGGCACAGCCCTTCCCCTGGGCCCGCACCAGGGCGTCCAGGATGCAGCGGCGGACGCCTTCCAGGTCGCGCCCCGCACCGATCGTGCCGTCGGGCAAACTGTATTGAACGCCCATGTTCTCGCTGCCGCCGCCCTTCAGCACCAGGCGCGCGTCCACCGACCGGATGGCGGCCTGCTCGAAATGGATCGACGGCAGGCCGGGCGCCAGGTTGTCGGCATAGGAGGAGCCGGTGATGGAATCGACCGCATTCTGCCGCAGCCAGCCGCGGCGGGTGGCGGCCGCAATGGCGGCCCGGACCGCTTTCTCCAGGATCAGCTGATCGAAGGCGCGCGGCGTGCGGATGAAAAACAGGGGGGTGCCGGTATCCTGGCAGAGGGGCTGGTTACGGGTGCGGGCCAGGGCGATGTTTTCGAGCAGCGTGTCGAAGACCCAGGCGGCCCGGCTGCCGGGCGCCTCGGCCTCGCGGAGGGCGCGCAGACGCCGCTCCACATCGGCGGGCAGATCGACCGAGGCCCGCCGGATCAGTTCAAGAAGGGATGCCGTCCAGGTTGATGCCGGATTCATAGCCTTCTCTTTTACCATGTCGTCGGCCGCGGGGCAAGCCCGCGTCAGCCCTTCCAGTTGTTATCGCCGGCATGGTCTTGAATCACCGTTTTCAGCCGGCCAATATGATGATCCGTGGCGTTGACCAGGGCCTTGGCGATGTGGACAAAACGGGGGGAGTCGCTCGTGACCTCGACGTAGAACCTCGCTTCAAGCAGCGAGCCTTCAATGGCCAGCGCCGTTTCCATGATTTCGCTGTCGGACAAGCTGTTCGACAGCACCTTCTCGATGGCGTCGTCCACGAAATCCCTGTAAGGAGCAATGGCGTCTTCACCGAATTTGCCGATATCCCAGAACAGGTGTCCCGCGTCCAGCTCCTGGTTCAGCGTGAGGAGCAACGCCGCATGCTGGCGTTCCTCGGCTGCCAGTGCCTGCCACAACCGGCGATTCAAGGGGTACAGTTTCGCATAGATGTCATACAGTTCGCCGATCCGGGATTCCCAGGCAGCCAGGGCTCCCAGGATCTTCCGCTGGGCCGCAATCACTTGATCCATCGTTGACATCGGGGCTCCTGATTGATAATAGGTCCTGATTTTACCACGCATCGTCCGAAAACCCAAGCGGGAATGAAGACCGGAAACACTCCTTGACCTTTGGACGTCGTATCCTAAAATGATTGATAACCAATAATGATTTAGGAGGGCTCCCCATGACATCCCGATTCGCTCAACTGCTGAGTCTTTCGCTCCTGTTGGCCCTGCAGATGCCCTCATCGGCAACCATCTGCACCTGGACGGGCGGCACGGGTGACTGGAGCGAGGGTGCCAAATGGACCAACGGAGTTCCCGGGGACGGCGATACGGCCATCCTCAATGCCGGTCAGGTCAACCTCACCTCCAGCTCGTCCAACCTGGCCGCCTTCACGATGACAGGCGGAAAAGTGACCTTCTCCAACGCAGTCACCCGGCTGATTGCGTCTACCGTAATCCTCCAAGGGGGGACGCTTACCCATGTGACGAATTCCGCCACGACAACCAACCAGTTCGGGGAATGGCCGGTTTATGGAACGGTCTGGATCGCATGCGACACCTTCACCCTCCAGACGAATGCCTGGATCGACGTGCTGTCGAGAGGGTTCCAGGGCGGCGTCGGAAACGGGGTGTCGGGTTACGGACCGGGCCGGGGAACCGCGGCCAGCCACGGCGGATTGGGCGCCGCGCTTCCGGGCCCCCTTTATGACACCCCCGACGCCCCGGTCAAGCCGGGAAGCGGCGGCGCGGGCAGTTCCTGGGGCAACGGGGGCGCCGGCGGCGGGGCGGTGCGGATCGATGCCACGGGCGTCGTGACCCTCGATGGCACGATCCGCGCCAGCGCACAGCAGGGGGGCGGCGACCGCCAGGGCGGCGGCAGCGGCGGCAGCGTCTGGATCACCTGTCAGCGCGTCGAGGGAAACGGTGAGGTCGCGGCCGACGGCGGATGGGTTCCCCCAAACCTCACTTACGGGGGCGGCTACGGCGGGGGCGGCGGGCGGATCGCCGTGCAGTACGACACCGCCGCCCAGGCGGCGATCCCCATACCCCGGGTGCGCTTTTCCGTTGCACCCGGAACCCTGCCCGTCGAAGGAGAGCCCGGCACGCTCTTTTTTCCGGATAACCGCCTGCTGTATGGCGATGTGGTCCCGCATCGCGGGGTGTGGAGCGTTTCCAGCGTCACGTCGGGCGTGGCGGCGCTTGGATTCGACCATCTGACGATCAGCAACGGCTGGCTTCAATTCCTGAACGAAACGTTCACCCTCACCGTCACGAACGACCTGCTCATCTTCGGCGACAACAAAGTGAACAGCGGCATCCGCTTCTTCGACGCAGGCCGCCTTGAATTTTCCAACGGCAAGCTGGCCGTGGGCGGCTCCGCCACGCTGGCCAACGCCGGGAGTCTGTTCCTAAACCGGGGTGTTTCGAACCGGATCGCGGGGGGCGGCGCCGCCGTGAATGGCGACCTGAGGCTGCTGACGAACTGCCAGATGATCGTGGAAGGCCATGTCACCAACGGAACCGCCGATTTCGGCCAGTCCGTCAGCGTGACCGGACTCATCGAAATCGGTTCCAACTCGTGGATCTTCCCGGTCTCCCACCCCACCAACGGCGGATCCGTGGTGTTCGCAGCCAACCGGATATGGGTCCACCCGACAGGGGGCTTCAACGCCGACAACCGCGGCTACCGGGGGGCGCTGATCGGTTATTCCGCGGACAACTGGGGCCCGGGCCGGGGCCTCTACTCGTCAGGCGGCGGCAGTTACGGCGGCAAAGGCGGTTTCCAATCCTACAACACCTATGGCTCCTTGACCAACCCAGCCGAGTGCGGCAGTTCCGGCGGGGCTCAGGCGGGGTTGGGCGGTAACGGCGGAGGATTGGTGCGGATCGAATCCGCAGGGGCCGTCACCCTCAACGGCACCATCAGCGCCAATGGAAACGACGGCGGCTTACAGAATTCCGACCGCCGCAGCGGCGGCGGTTCGGGCGGGGGCGTCTTCATTTCATGCTCCACCTTTGCCGGGACCAACGGCCTGATCCGCGTTAACGGCGGCCTGGGCAGAAACGGAACGTATGCCTCCGGCGGCGGAGGCGGCGGGCGGATCGCGGTGCTTTATGATCCTTCCCAGCAGGATGCCATCCCCCTTCCAGGCGTCGTTTTCTCGGCCCAGGGCGGACGCTCAGCCACTGTGGGATATATGAACAACGACACGATGGACGGAAGTCCGGGTACGCTTTACTTCCCCGACAGCCGGTTTCTCACCGAACCCATTCTTCACAGCGGCGTCTGGCTGGCCGAAGGCCCGGTCACGAACTGGTCGGTCAACGCCTGCCTGCTCAGCAATGTCTGGATTCGCTTCCCCCAGGAGGGTTTCGCCCTGACCGTGACCCAGGACCTCCGCCTCACGCATGCCGCGAGGCTCGACCTGAGCGGCGGCGTGGTGCGGGTCGGCGGCAACCTGATCCTGACCAATCGCGCCACCCTGACCCTGCATGCACCCCCCACCCTTCCGCCGGCCTTGAACGTGGCGGGGAATGCGCAATTCGACCAGAATAGCTTTCTGAATGTATACGGCGCCACGTCCAACAGTATCGGCCTGTATGGCGCCACGGTGGATGTGGCGGGCGCCGTCACGCTGAACGCCGGATGCTGGGTCTGGCCCTTTTCCAACCCCACTAACGGCGGCTCCGCGCTCTTCCGGTTTGGCTCGGACCTGATGATCGCCTCCAACGCCGGCTTCAATGCCGCCACATTCGGCTGCCTGGGAGGGATCAACAACGGACGCGGCTGGGGAATCGGCGGGGGCGGCAGCGCCGGCGGAGGCGGATATGGCGGCACCGGAGGCGTGTATGGCGTGAATAGTTCGGGGCGTGCCTATGGCTCATCCAACTCCCCCAGCGATGCCGGCAGCGGCGGAGGCAGCGGAAATAATTTACAGGCTGGCGCGGGAGGGGGGCTGATCCGGCTCGAAGTGCGCCACAACGTAACCCTTAACGGCACGCTTAACGCCAATGGTCAGGATGCCATCGGGTCGTACGCCGCGGGCGGTTCCGGCGGGGGCATCTACCTCTCCTGCCGCAAATTAAGCGGCGCGGGCAGTTTACAGGCCAAAGGCGGCGGCGGCGGCACCCACGCCAATGGCGGCGGCGGCGGGGGCGGCGGTCGCATCGCCGTGAGACGGGTCATGGACGTCTCCCCCCAGTCGATCGTGCGGGATGTCTCCAAGGGTACGGCGGTTCAACCGACCCGGCTCGGCGACAACGGCACCGTGGTGATGGGCTTCCTCCATGATCCCCGCGGCGCCGTGATCGTGGTCCGGTAGGTCATGACCGTGAAACTCGCCGCCATCACCGCCGAACTGGACTGGAGCTTCCGGACCACCTGCAGCCATGACCGCTTCGATTTGGCCACGGCCCGGGCCTATATCGCCGACCGCACCGCGCGCTCGCTGCGTCTGATGGAACAGGCGGCAGAACAGGGCGCCGATCTGGTCCTCGGCCCGGAATACTTTGCCGGCAGCGAGCTGTTCATGCGGGGGAAAAGCGTCTGCCGCGAACTGGTCGAGCCGCTCGACGGCCCCACCGTGACGGCCCTCCGCGCCCTGTCGGCCCGGCGCGGCGTCCACCTGGCCGCGTCCCTGAACCTGCTCCACGGCGGCCACGTCATCCAGACCGCCGTCCTGACCGGGCGCGACGGCTCGCTGGCGGGTGTCCACCTCAAGCACAATTCGCTTCCGGGAGACGGACCGTTCAAACCCGGGCATGAGATCTTCGACCTGGCCATCGGGAAAACCGGCATGCTGATCTGTTCCGATTGTGGAGACAGCCCCCTGCCCGCCCTGGAAATGGGCCGCCAGGGCGTGCAGCTGCTCCTCGTTCCCGGCGTGGGCTTCGCCGGCGACCTGTGGCGCGAGTTTATCCTCGTGCGCGCCAGCGACCAGCGCTGCACCGTCGTCTATGCGGACAACTCCCGCGCGCTGATTGCCGATCCCCGGGGCCGGGTCCTGGCGGAAACGCGCCAGGGCGACTCCCTCATTCTGGCGGAAACCACGCTCCCCGCTTGATTCTTTCCCCCCGCTCCAGTACTGTCATTCCGATCACAAGGATTTCCCATGACCCTTCTGAATGCCCAGTATGCCGCTCCACCCGAGGCGTATGCGCGGATTGACGCCTTCGCCGCCGGCCATTCCGGCCCCGCCAGCCTCCCGGCCTGGTCCGTTTTCCTGCGGGAGGCGTTCCACATTGACCTCTCGCTGGATGCCGACATCGTCAACAGCTGCCTGACGGACAGCTCCAACCTGCCCGCCCGGGCCGAGGCCCTGGCCCGCCCCGCCACGGCCGCGCACGCCGCCCTGATCCTGCATGCCTGCGCCAAGGCCGGCATTCCCGTCACGCTCTCCGGGGGCCGCTCCAACCTGACCGGCAGCGCCTCGGCGGAAGGTGGCCTGATCCTCTCCTTCGCCCGCATGCTGCTGCCGGAACCGGCGGTGAACGAGGCCGACCGCACCGTCCTGGCGCCGGTCGGCATGATCCTCGAGGACCTGCGAAACCGGGTGCTGCTGGAGGCCGACCGCCGGCTGTTCTTCCCGGTCGATCCCACCAGCCGGGCCGACGCCACCGTCGGGGGTTGCCTCGCCTGCAACGCCTCCGGCTTCATTCCCGGCGAGGCCGGCGCCATCCGGCGCTGGGTCCGCGAGCTGGATGTCCTGACGCCGGACGGCTTCCTCGTGCGAGCGACCCGAGGTCAGTATGTTTCCGAAAACGGGCTCTTCGAACTGCGGCGGCCCGACGGCACGGTCGTGTCGATCCCCGTGCCGCGCTACGCCCGGCCGGCCATCAAAAACGCCAGCGGCCCCTGGTCCGCCCCGGACGGCCGCCTGGATTTCCTCGACCTGATCATCGGCTCCGAGGGAATCTTCGGCGTCGTGACGCAGGCGGTCCTGCAGCTGGATCCCTCGCCCCGCGACCGGCTCGACCTGTTCCTCTCGCTGCCGTCGGAATCCGCGGCGCTGGCCCTGCGCGCCGCCCTGGCGGAGCGGGCGCCCGGCGGCCTGGCGGGCCTCAGCGCGCTGGAGTATTTCGGCGTCAACTGCCGGCGCTTCATGAATCACGAATCCACGCTGTTCCATGGAACCGATCCGGTGGCGGTCTACATCCAGGCGCCCCTGCCCGACCGGCTCGCGGCTGACGCCGCCGAAGAGTGGCTGGCCCTGCTCGAGAAAGCGGCCTGCGGGGTCAACCTGGACGCCGTCATGCTGCTGGACAACGAGCGCGACCGGGCTCTCTTCATGGACGCCCGCCACTCGATGCCGGCCCACGCCGTGGAGCTGGTTCAGCGGCGCGGCACGTTCACCCTCATGACCGACACCGTGGTTCCGCCCGCCCGCTTTGCCGATTTCCTGGAGGACGCCCATGCGCTGATCCGCCGGGAGACGCTCGACTACCTGACCTTCGGCCATCTGGGCGACTGCCACCTGCACATCACCCTGCTTCCGGAAAAGGACCAGGTCGCGGCGGCGGCGGCCGTGTATGACCGGATCGTGGACCTGTCGGCCGCGCGCGGCGGCGTCTACTCGGGCGAGCACGGCACCGGCAAGCGCAAGCGCGCCGACTTCCTCAAATGCTACGGCCCCGGGGCCGCGGAGCAGATCCGCCGCTGCAAGGCCGCCCTCGACCCCCTCTTCCTGCTGAACCGCGGGAATGTGGTGGAGCCGGAG
>CAYZVY010000065.1:0-2370 GCA_964481675.1 uncultured Verrucomicrobiota bacterium | reverse complement strand
ACGGCATCCGCAAAATCCATGCCCGCGCGGGTGAGCGCCCAGCGGTTTCCGGCCATTCGGGCCCAGCCGCGCCCGGCAAGCGCGTTCAGCGTCTGTTCCCATTTCAGCTTCACATCCGGAGCCCCCGCCTCCGCCGCGATCGCCTCCAGATCAACGCCTTCCGCCATACGCAAACCGAATATCAGCCGCTCGGACGCTTTCACCGCCGGCGTCAGCGTCTCGGATTCGCACTCCGGCTCCAGCCCCTTCTCGAGCCGTTCCGCATACCGTTCCACATCGGGCGCATTGGTCCAGCGGCGCAGGCCGACATGCGACGCCGCGGCCGGCCCCAGCCCCAGGTAGCGCGCGCCGCGCCAGCAGGCCAGATGATGCTGGCATTCGCGCCCGGGCCGGGCGTAGTTGGAAATCTCGTACCGCCCGAAACCGGCATTTTCGAGGACGTCCTGCGCCTCGTGCAACCGGTCCGCCACGGCGGCCTCGGACAGCCGCACGCGGTTCAGGCGCACCGCCCGCGCCAGGGCGGTCCCCTCCTCCACGGTCAGGGCATACACCGACACATGCGCCGGCTTCAGCGCAACCGCCCGGTCCAGCGAGCGCCGCCAGGTTTTCGCGCCGGCGCGCGGGCCGCCGGCAATCAGGTCGAGCCCGATGTTCTCGAAGCCCGCTTCACGGGCATGCGCGACGGCAACGTCGATGTCAGCCGCCGCGTGCCGCCGGCCGAGGATCGCGAGCCGGGCGTCATCGAAGGCCTGCGCGCCGATGCTAAGCCGGTTTGCCCCGGCGGCCTTCAGCACGCGCAGCGACTCCACGGCGGCATGGCCGGGATTCGCCTCCACGCTCCATTCCGCGACGCCGCCAGGGGGCAGGATCGAGCGCACCCAGCCGGCCAGCTCGCCCAGCAGGCCGGGCTCCAGGAGGGTGGGCGTGCCGCCGCCCAAGTAAACGGTTTCGAAAACAGGGGCCGGATGGGCGTTCAGGAACAGGCGGTATTCCGCCCGGACCGCGGCCAGCCAGCGGCGGGCGAGCGCGGGATCGTAACGCGTCGAATAGAAGGCGCAATACCGGCACTTGCCGTCGCAGAACGGCACATGGATATAGAGGCCGGTGACCTCGCCGGGCATGTGTACCTCCTGGGTAACAGCGTCGGACGTGTCGGACCGGTCGGACCGGTCGGACAGGTCCGACCGGGTTACGTTCCGGCCCGCGCCTTCAGCTCGTCAAAAGCCGTGTCGGGAATCGCCAGCCGGCCGAAGCCGCGGCCCAGCTTGATGTCGGGGGTGATGCGGCCGTGGTAATCGGAGCCGCCCGTGGCCACGAGGCTGAAGGCGTCGGCCAGCTCCTTGTAGAACCGGGTCTGCTCGTCGGAGTGCTCGCTGTAGAACACCTCGATGCCGCCCAGGCCGGCGGCGGCCAGTTCGGAAACCGTCTGGCGCAGGGCGTCGGGTTTCAACTGGAGGGTGAACGGATGGGCCAGCACCGCCACGCCGCCGGCGTCGCGGATGATCTTGACGCACTCGGCGGGGAGCAGGCGGAAGCGGGACACGTAGCCGGGCTTGCCCTTGGCGAGATACTTCTCGAAGGCTTCGTCCTTGTTCTTCACGTAGCCCTTCTTCTCGAGGATCAGGGCGATGTGCGGGCGGCCCACGACGTCGCCGCCGGCTTCGGCCGCGCACTCCTCGAACGTCATGTCGCAGCCCAGGGCGCGGAGCTGCTCCACGATCTTCAGGTTGCGGCGGTGGCGGCCGTCGCGGATGTTGACCAGCGCCTCGACGAGCGGGGCGTTGGCCGTGTCGCAAAAATAGCCCAGCATGTGCATGGTGCCGGGGTTGAACTCGGCGCTGATTTCGACACCGGCGGCGGCGGCCACGCCCTCCGCGGCGCAGGCGGCCAGGAAGCGGGGCACGCCCTCGGTCGTGTCATGATCGGTCAGCGCCATGGCCTTCAGGCCCGCCTTGCGCCCCATGGCGGCCAGCTCTTCGGGCGTGTGGTCGCCATCGGAGAAAATCGAATGAAAATGGAGATCAATCACGTGTCACCTGTGGGTTAACCGAGGATAGTGGCATAGGCGGGCAAACTCTGGCAAGCCTGGACGCAGGGGGCAATGAATTCGCGAGCGCATCTGCGATTCGTTGCGAGGCGTAGGCATGTCATGGCCCGATGCTGTTGCGGCGTTTCGGCGTTCATGCCCGGCTGCTTTTGGGCGGATCAGGGTTCCGGCTAGGGTTGCCGGGGCACGAGCCCACGTCAACCCGCCGTCACCCTGCTGCGCCTCAAAATCAGCTCGTGCATGTCCGCTGATCGAAACGCCGCAACGACGTTGCCTTCGCGCGCCCTCGGCCCTGCCGGGCACTCTCGGGCGGCGCGCGAATA
>CAYZVY010000064.1:0-19289 GCA_964481675.1 uncultured Verrucomicrobiota bacterium | reverse complement strand
ACTTCTCGTACTTGATCTTGAAATACAGCTCCTGCGCGTCCACCACGTTCTTCGCGCCGAAGAGGCGGCCCAGGTAGTCGGTGACGCTGGCGGGGAGGACCTGCCGGGGCGTCAGGAGTGCGATCTTGCGGATCTTCTTCAGCGGCTTGCCCGTGGCCTGCTCGAGGATGTCTTCGAGCCGTTCGGCCGCCACCGGATATTTCTCGTCGGCCAGCTGCAGCAGTTCGGCCTTGTGCACCGTGCACCCGGAGCGGGGCGAAAGCTGTTCCGCCACGTAGCCGCCTTCCAGGCCGGCGATCAGGTGGAAGCCGGTGGCCCCCATGACGCCCGCCACCTGCTCCACCGAGATGTTGGTGTTGCCGCCGAGATACGGGACGTCACCGCAATAATGCTCGTCGGAAAAGACCAGTCCCGCGTCATAGCCCCCCGCGGCCAGGGCTTTTTTGACCAGGTTCTGCCGCCGTTTGAATTCGGACGCCGGCGTCATGAACAGCGGATCGATCCGGCCGTCATAGGCCTTGATGATCTTGATGATCTTCTTCCATTCCCCGCCCAGCCGCGCGATTTTCCGCATAGCGTTATTCCTCTTCCTTGGCGTGATTAAAACCACACTATTGTATACAACCCGGACGTCCGATCAATCCCGGATATCACCCAGGACCCGGACCGCCATACCCGGAGCGGGCTCGAACCGGGAGGCCATTCCGGGGGTCATGAGGATTTCCAGCGGCTGGCGGTCTGGCACAAACAGAACGTCCACCTTCCGGCCGGTCCGCTCCAGCATGGCCAGGCCGGCGTCAGGACCCATGACAAACAGGGTGGTCGACAGGATATCGGCCTCGGTCGCCGTCGGCGCCACCACGGTGACTCCGGCCATCCCCCGGACGGGCGCCCCGGTCCGGGGATCCATGATATGGGCGTACCGGATGCCGCCGATGGTCACGAACCGCTCGTAATGACCCGAGGTCGCTACCGCCATTCCATCCGCCAGGCACATCTTTCCAAGAAGTTGCCCGGGCTCGAACGGATGGCGCACGCCCACGCGCCAGGCGCGATCCGGTGACGGCTTGCCGGAGGCCCGCATGTTTCCGCCGAGGTTCATCAGGAAATCCTTCCCCCCCTGGCTCCGCAAATCCTCCCAGCAGCGGTCGACGGCAAATCCCTTGCCGATCCCCCCCGCATCCAGCCGGACGCCGGACCGGTCCAGGCGAACCGTCAGCCCGGACACGGCCACATGCCGGTATCCCACATCCTGGAGCACGTCCGCCTTTTCAGCCTCCGTCGGAACCCGCGTGATGACATTCGTCCCGCGGAATCCCCACAAGCGCATCAACGGCCCCACGGTCATATCGAAGGCGCTCGCGCTATCCCGACTGGCCTGCAAGCCCATCGCCAGCATGGCCATGGTGTCCGGCGACACCTCAACGGCCTCCCTCCCGGCCGCAGCATTCAATCGGGCCAGGTCGCTGTCCGGCTTGAAAATGCTCAGCCGGCCTTCCAGCCCGCCGATGCCATTCGTCACCCGGTCGCCCGCTTCAGAAACCCAGGAGGCCGGGGTGGCCGGAAGAATCAGGCTGCCCAGCGTTCCCATGCCGGTAAAATCCACCTGCGTCAGGGCGGGCGCCCGTTCGCGGCACCCGCCGGAGCAGGCGGCCGCACCCGCCAGAAACAGCCCCATCACCCGGGCCTGCCGTCGATGGAAAGCAGACCTCACCGATCCGTCCTCCCGCCGACCTGCGCGGCCGCCTGCGCCTGGACGCGTCCCCGGTCGCGGAGCTGCTCCAGCGACTGGGGAAGGCTTTCGCCGGCCTTCTTCGCGAGGGCGGTCAGCCCGTCAAAACACAAGACGGCCATGGCGTCAACCCGTTCCGCGCGATCCGAACGGCCTTGCAGGCGCTGCGTTTCCGCCTCGAAAAACAGGGCTTCCAACCGCTCCACATAGCCGCCCGTGGCCAGCCCCATTCCCGCCGCCGCCTCCCGGGAGAAGGCGGCCACGTCGTCCGGGGCCTGCGGATGGGACAGCCGATACAGCGTCAGCCACCGCCGGGCGGTTTCATCCTCCCCGTGCGCATAAAACTGGAAAACCGCCATCCGCATCAGGAAGTCGCGGGAGGCGCGGATGCCGTCATCGTCGGGAAACGCGGCCAGTTCCGCCTCGAGCAGGCGGAACGCGGGCGCAAACAGGTCCAGCCGGACCAGCCGCACCTTGACGCGCCGCTCCGGCATAAACACGATGCGCCCCCGCAGGCAGGAGCCGATCGCGGATTGATACAGGAGCCGCTCGATCTGAATGTCGGGTTTGTCCCTGGTTTTTTCCCGACCCGCCCAGGCCCAGTAAACAGCGTGTGATTCCGGCAATCGCCAGTCGAACGGTCCCAGGGCGGCGTCGATCGCCGCCATCCGTTCACCCTCCATACGGAACTGCTCCCGGAGAAGCCTTTCCGGCCGGACGTCCCGGAGCGATCCGCCCGGCAACACGGATTCCATGGATTGATACAGGCGCACCTGGTAATAGCCGGCCGCGGGGTCGGCGAAGCCTCCGATTTTATTGAAATACAGCCACCCGACCTCCCAATACATGCGGGGGGCGTCGGGGTTCGCCTGGAGCCCGTTGTCCCGCAGCATGTGCAGCGCATGCTCCACCCAGCGCCACCGGTCGACGGGGTCGTCAAACAGGAACCCGATGTTGTAGGCCATGTTCCAGGCGTGGAAGCTCCAGACTTCGGTGAACGTCGGCTCCAGCCGGGTAATCCAATCCGCCAGCTGGATGATCTCGAAATACCGTCCCTCGTCCTGGAACGAGGCAATGCGCAGCCACAGGATGTCGGCCAGGATTCCTCTGAATCCTCCCAGCGCCACGGTCGTAAACGCAACCAGGGGAGCGGCCTGGCGCAGATCCGTCTGGTTGGATGGCTGCAACGCCTGGCGGCGCGCCAGGAGGGGATGGGTCAACCAGCCGGCGGCAGCCAGGAAAAGAACGGCGGCCAGCAGGAGCATCCCGGTCTTTTTCATGGAGTGGAAGTCTATCGCAGCCGGGTCATGAACACAAGCGCATGTCACCCGCTCTGTAGCCGCAGGCAATCCGATCCAGCCCGGCATCATCGCGGCGGATCCCGATCGTCCGGAAGCCGGCGGCCTGAAGGATCGACGCCACGGCCGGCCCCTGGTCATGGCCGATCTCCAGCCACAGGGAGCCGCCGGGCTTCAGGCACTCCGCCGCCTGGCTCGCCAGCCGCCGGATCACCGCCAGCCCGTCCGCCCCCCCGTCCAACGCCAGGCGAGGCTCATAGTCCCGCACATGCCGGTCCAGGGTTTCGCAAACGGCCGACGGGATATAAGGGGGATTGGACAGCACCACATCCAGCGACTCCGCCGGGACCCCCTCCAGCAGGTCGCCCGCCCGCATCTCAACCCGGTCCGCCAAGCCCAGCGACGCCCGGTTTTCAAGCGCCAGGGAAAGCGCCGCGGGGTCCGTCTCGATGGCCAATACCCGGGCCAGCGGCCGCGCCGCCGCCACCGCCAGGGCCATGCACCCGGTCCCCGTGCCCACATCGGCGGCCCGGAAGGCGACTCCGTCGCGGAAATCGGGGCATGCCAGGACCTGCTCCACCAGCCACTCGGTTTCGGGGCGGGGAATCAGCGCGCGCCGGTCCGTTTTGAGCATCAGGCCGTGAAACGGGGTTTCGCCCAGGATATACTGCAAAGGTTCGCCCTTGCCCAGCCGTTGCACATCGGCATCGGCCTGCCCGCGAATGGCATCCGCCAGCGGTTCCGCCCGCCGGGCCAGCAGGTCCAGCCGGGAAAGGCCCAGATGCCGGGCCAGCACATATTCCAAGTTGAGGCGGGCATCCGGAACGCCCTTCCGCTCCAGGTCCGCGGCGCGCTCCCGAAGATAATCGTCAAGCCGGGTGGGCACGGGCATTCCCCCATCAGCGGATGGCATCCAACTCCTGCTTCATCCGTTCTTCCAGGTCGCTCTCGTACAACGCGTTCAGAACGGGCACGATGTCCCCTTCCATCACGCGGTCGAGATTGTAAATCGTGAAATTGATCCGGTGGTCCGTCAGCCGGTTCTGTGGAAAGTTATAGGTCCGGATTTTCTCGCTGCGGTCGCCCGACCCGATCGCCGTCTTGCGGATATTGCCCGTCTTCGCGTTTTCTTCCTGCCGGCGCAAGTCCAGGAGCCGGGCCTTCAGCATGGCCATGGCCTTTTCCTTGTTGCGGAGCTGCGACCGCTCCGCCTGGCAGGAGGTCACCACGCCCGTGGGAAGATGGGTCAGCCGGACGGCGGAGTCGGTCCGGTTGACGTGCTGGCCGCCCGCGCCGCTGGCCCGGAACGTGTCCACCCGCAGGTCGCTCTCGTTGACGACAATATCGTCATCGGCATCCGCCGCCTCGGGCAGGATCACCACGCTGGCGGCGGACGTGTGCACCCGCCCCTGGGCTTCCGTCACCGGTACGCGCTGCACGCGGTGCACGCCCGACTCGAATTTCAGGGCGCGGTAAACGGCGTCCCCTTCGATGGTGGCGCTGACTTCCTTGTAGCCGCCTTTTTCGGAGGGATTGCAGTCGAGAACCGACACTTTCCAGCCGCGGGTTTCGGCATAGCGGCTATACATCCGGAACAGTTCGGCGGCGAACAGGGCGGCTTCGTCGCCCCCGGTGCCGGCCCGGATTTCCATGATGATGTTCCGGTCGTCCGCGGGGTCAGGCGGCAGCATGGCGATCATCGCCTCGCGCTCCAGCCTGGGAAGGGACTCGTCCATTCCCGCCATTTCGGAGCGGGCCAGATCCTTCATGTCGGCGTCGGTGGAGGAGTCTTCGATCAGGGCCTTGTATTCGGCCTGGTCGCGCAGGGCCTTGAAAAAGGCATCGGCTTTTTCCACGATACGCCGGAGCCGGGAATGCTCCCGCACCAGCTCCTGGAACTTGCGGGACTGGGCGGCGGCGCCCGGTTCGGACAGCCGGCCTTCCAGGTCTCCAAGCCGGTCGCGATACCGGGTGACTAAGGCGGGCGTGATCATGGGACCCCTGAAAATGGGAAAGGCCGAACGGACAAGCCCGCCCGGCCTTTCTCACGGAAGAAACCGCTTACTTGGCGGCTTCCTTTTTGTAACGCTTGTTGAACTGGTCCACGCGGCCTGCCACGTCCACGAAGGTGGCCTTACCCGTATAATACGGATGGCACGCCCCGCACGTGTTGGCGTGAATTTCTTTCGCCGTCGAATTCAGCTTCATCACATTGCCGCAGGCACAGGTGGCTTTTGTCTCACCGTATTGCGGATGGCCTTCTTTTTTCATCGTCAGATCCTCCGGAATCACTTAGTAAACGTTTATTTATATCGTAAATGACCCGGTCCATGCAAGCCGAATTTACATCAGCCCCAATTCAGCCTTTCCGCCCCATTATCCGGCATGTCACCACATGCTGGGATGCCGGCCCACGGTCAGCCAGATTCCCTGGTGCGGCGACCACTGCTGGACATAGGTGATGTGGCCGCGAATGCCCGGCTGGTAAAACCGCATCCCGTTGCCGCGCGGCACAATCAGCTCGCGCGGCATGTATTGGGGGTTGCGGAAGGACACGCGGGGGCAATACTCCAGCCGCCGTCCCTCGAAATACCGGGTTTCATACACAATATTCGGGTTTTCCACATAAACCGGCTGCTGAACCACCTGGGTTTCCTGAGCGGGAACCGGCGGCGGATACGGCGCTCCGGAATACGTTTGCCTCTGCGGCTGCTGGTAATACGCCGGCGGGGCGTAAACCGCGGGCGGCTGGGGGTATGCATAGACCGGCCGGTCTACATACACGGGCCGATCCACATAGACCGTGCGCTGTTCGTAGTAATAGGGCTCCGGTTGCGGCTGGGACATGGACGACAACACGCCGACCACGGCCAGCCCGGTGAGAACCTTGCCCGCCACAGCCCATTCCTTGTCGCCCGCCTGGACCGCCGGGACTGCGCTCATCGTTAAAAGAACCGCGCCCATCACGCCTGCGACTAAACTGGTTGCCTGTTTTTTCATGGCTCCTCCATTTCCGAATCTGATAGTATGACGGGGCCGAACGGGATTTTATTCAAACCCTCTTTTTCTAGTGAATATCCTACCACAGGTTGTCGTCCATTAAGATGCAGAGCGCGGATCCAGTTGAACTGCTGAAAAAGGCGAAAAACGGCGATATGGATGCCTTCGCGGCTCTCTTCGAGCCGCTGCGGCCCCAGTCGCTGAACATCGCCGCCCGGATCGTCGGCCCCGACGAAGCCCCCGACGTGGTGATGGACGCCTTCCTGAAGGCCTGGAAGGCCATTCCGGGGTTCACCGAGCGCAGCAGCCTGGCCACGTGGCTGTACCGGATCGTCTGGAACTGCGCGGCCGATCATCGCAGGGCCACCCTGAGGCGCCGCGAGAACCGGATGGCGGAGAACGAGGACGGAACGGAGCAGGACATTTCCGATACCGCGGCCGACAACCCGCTCGACAACACGAGCCGCCGGGACCTGGCCCGCCAGCTCGACGCCTCGCTGGGCCAGCTGTCCGAGGAGTTGCGGGTGACGCTGCTGCTGCGGTTCGGCGATGAATTGAGCTACCGGGAGATCGCGGCCGCAACCGGGGTCCGGATCGGGACGGTGATGTCCCGGCTCTTCCACGGGCGCCGGAAGCTGAAGGCGCTGATGAAACAGATCGAAAAGGGAGACTCTCAACCATGACAAACTGGACAGCCATCCAGAAGGAGTTGAAGAAACGGGCTCCCGGAACCGCCGCCCCCCCGGCGGACGCCTTCTGGGCCGATTTTGCCGCCCGCGCCAGGTTTGTCAATCAGGACTCCCCCCGCCCGTCCCGTTACCCCGTCCTCTGGGCCTCCATGGCCACGGCCGGCCTGGCCGCCCTGCTGGCCGTGATTCTCTGGCCCGGCCAGGCGGTCGCCGAGGTCACGCGCGTCACATTCCTTGAGGTTGGCGCCCCCCATTCCGGCGCCATGATATTAAACGTCGTCTCGGAAAACGGCCACGACTCCGGCGCCATCGTCTGGGTATCGGGGCTGGAGGAGGACACCGCCCATGATTAAACGCCGCCTTCTTCCGGCGCTCGCGCTGCTGCTGGGCCTGCTCCTGGCCCCCCTGCCGGCGCAAGCCCAGGCCGAAACCCTCACCATCCGCATGGTCCGCGCCAGCCAGGGAACGGAAATCGATCCCGCGCTCCAGGACGTGGCAGCCCTCATGCGCGGCAACCTGGCATTCAGTGCATTCAAGTTGCTGGACTCCGCCACCGTCACCCTGCCCGCTTCCGCCCCCGTCCGGCTGAACAAAAGCTACAAAGTCAGCCTGAGCGGCCCCGCCAGCAGCCTTGACATCACCGTCACGCACGGCACCGTAGCCCTGATCAAGACGCACGTGGTGCTCCAGGGGCGTTCGCCCCTGGTCCTGGGAGGCATCCCCTCCCGCGACGGCACGTTGCTGTTCGTGCTGAAACTCGTCAAATAGGAGTCCCGGATGGCCACGCTGAAGATCGACCGGAAAGCCGCCGACAACCCATACCTGCACAAGGATTTTCACGGCGCACTCAGCACCGGCATCGAGTATGTCCGCCGGAATTATGGGGAACAGGCCGTTCGCGACTACCTCCGCCAGTTCGCGAAAGCGTGGTACGCCCCGCTGTCCCAGGCCCTCCGGGAAACGGGATTGACCGCCATGCGCGAGCATGTCGACCGCATTTTCAAGCTGGAAGGCGGCCAGGTGCGGTTTCAGGAGTCGCCGGACGAACTGGTCGTCGAGGTGCTGGTGAACCCCGCCGTCTCCCACATGCGGGCAAACGGCTACGCCATTTCGCCGATGTTCAACGAAACGGTGGCCACCGTGGGGAAAACCATCTGCGAAAACACGCCGTTCGACGCGGACCTGGTCCGCTACGACGAGGAAAGCGGCCGCTACACGCAGCGCTTTTTCCGGAGGGCCGCATGATCTCCTGCACGGAATTCATCCCCGCCTACAGCGAACTGTTCCGGTACCTGGAAGCCCGCGACGGCAAGAAGGCCGTCATCGGCTTCTGGGAATACATCTCCGACAACTTCCTGAACAACCTGCGCGACCTGGTGGCCCAGAACGGGATCAAGGGCTGCTGGCTATACTGGAATCACACGCTCAACGAGGAAGCCGCCGATTTCACCATGGAACTGGACGAGGAGGCCGGCGAGTTCCGCATCGACATGCGCCACTGCCCCTCCAAGGGCCGCCTGCTTGACATGACGCACATCACCCCCTACCCCGATTACTGCCAGCACTGCGACCTGCTCTACCGGCGCGTCCTGGAGCCCCTCGGCTACTCCTACGTGTTCGACTCCTCGCGCACCGACAAGGCCGCCTGCTCCATCGTCGTCCGGCGGATGAGGCCGTCATGACCCCCCGCGAACGGGCCCTGGCGCACCTCGCGGATTTCCGCGGCGACCGCTACCTCTGCGGGTCCGGCGTGCTGCCCCGGGCCGGCCAGCTGGCGCGCCGGCTGGGCACGCGCGCCCTCGTGTTCGCCAACGACGGCGGCTGGCACGCCGCCCTCGCCGGGACCGTCCTCGATTCCCTGAAGCAGGCCGGCGTCGAACCGGTCGGCGGCCGCGCCTTCCCCGGCGCCCGCCCCAACTCGCCCCGCGAAGACGTCTACCGCATGGAAGCCCTGATTCTCCATGCCCGCCCCGACCTGGTCGTCGCCATCGGGGGCGGCAGCGTGATCGACGCCGCCAAGGCCGCCGCCGCGCTGGCATCGCTGGGCCTGGCCGCCCCCTCCGTCGATCCCCTCTTCGGCGCGGGCCAGGTGACCGCCCTGGGCGCGGGCCGCAAGCCGCTCCCGCTGCTGGCCATCCAGACGGCGGCCGGCTCCGCCGCCCACCTGACCAAATACGCCAATGTCACCGACCCCGAGGCGGGCCAGAAAAAGCTGATCATCGACGACGCCATCGTCCCGGCGGCCGCGCTGTTTGATTACGACGTGCTGCGCACCGCGCCTCCCGACCTGCTGACCGACGGCATCCTGGACGGCCTGGCCCACCATCTCGAGGTCTACCTGGGCTGTCCGCCCGCGGCGTTCGACAAGATCGCCCCGGTGGCGCTGACCGGCCTCGAACTGCTGCTGACGGAAGGGGCCGGGGCGGTCCGTTCCGCCGATCCGGCGGCGCGCGAAGCCGTGGGCCTGGGCACGGACCTGGGCGGCCTGTCCATCATGCTCGGCGGCACCAACGGCCCGCACCTGAACAGCTTTTCGTTCGTCGACGTGGTGTCCCACGGCCGGGCGTGCGGCCTCCTGAACCCCTATTATGTGGTCCTGTTCGCCGAAGCCATCGAGAGCCGGCTGATTCCCGTCGGCCGCCTGCTGCAGCAGGCGGGCTGGCTGACCGGACCCTTCGAGGGGAAAAAGGGGCGCGACCTGGCCCTGGCGATCGCCTCGGGCCTGATGGCGTTCAGCCGGGCGCTCCAGGCGCCCGTGGCCCTTTCCGAAATCCCGGGATTCGGGCCCGCCCACCTGGCGCGCGCCCTGGCGGCCGCGCAGGACCCGGCGCTCGAAAGCAAGCTGAAGAACATGCCCGTGCCCATGACCCGGGAGGATGTGCGGCGCGTGATGAAGCCGCTCCTCGAGGCGGCCTGGGAAGGGCGCCCCGACAAGGTGCCGGCGTTCCGCGCCTCAGGCTCCGCTTAACGCGGCGTCCACCAGCCGCTCGTAGTCGGCGGTTTGTTCCTCTTTCAGACCCGGCGCCACCAGGGCCAGGCTGGCGAGCGGCGTCCGGAACGCGGCGGCGGCTTCGGCCCGGACCTGGTCCGCGGTGACCTCCTCCAGCGCGCCGATCACCTCGTCCGGCGCAACGAAGCGGTCATACGCCAGCACCGCCTCGCCCGCCCAGTTCATCTGGCGGCCGGAGCTTTCCAGCCCGAGCCGCACCTGGCCCGTCAGGTAATCCTTGGCGCGCCTCAGCTCGCGGCCGCCCACGGGCGTGTCGCGCAGGCGGCGGAGTTCCCGCCCGATCAGGCTCACCACGCGGCGGATCCGGTCCGGATCCACCCCGGCCGTGATGACCAACGAGCCCGTATCGGCAAAATGGGAGGTGCACGACTGGATGGCATACGCCAGCCCGTGCTTTTCGCGGATCACCTGGAACAGCCGGGAGCTCATGTTCTCGCCCAGCACGACCGACATCACTTTCAGCGCGTGCCGGCGCGGATCGTGCCGCCCGAACACGCGGAAGCCCAGCGCCAGGTGCGCCTGTTCCGATTCCTTCGCCACCAGACCGACACGCTTCTGCACCACACCGGGGAGCACCGGCCGGCACGCCGCCTGCCGCGGGCCCGTCCAGTCGGCGAACGCCCGCTCGGTCCGGCGCAGCCACCGGGCGTGGTCGACCTTCCCCGCCACGGCGAGAATGGTGGAGGACGGCACATAGGTCGCCTTCCGGTACGCGAGGATGTCGGCCCGCCGGATCCGGTCCAGCGTGGCGGGGATGCCCGCCAGGGGGCGGCCCAGGGGATGGTCGGCCCAGAGCAGCTCGCCCAGGAGATCCTCGGCCACCTGGGCCGGCTGGTCGCGGTACATCAGGATTTCATCGCGGATGACCTCCCGCTCGCTGACCACATCGGCCGCGGCAAAGCGGGGATGCCGGATCATATCCGTCAGGATGGCGAACGCCGCATCGGCCTGGCGGGCGGCCATGCGGACGTAATAGCAGGTGGCGTCTTCCTGGGTGAAGGCGTTGAAGTCGCCGCCCCGCCCCTCGATGGCGCGGGAGATGGCCGACGCCGAGCGGGTGCGGGTGCCCTTGAAAAGCAGGTGCTCGATGAAGTGGCTGATGCCGGAGAGAGCGGGCTCCTCGTGACGGCCCCCCACGCCGACCCAGACGCCCATGGCCACGCTTTCCACGGACGGCATCCGGCAGGTGACCAGACGCATGCCGTTGGGAAGAACGCTGAGGGCGGGTTCCATCATGGCATCAGCGCGCCGCCGCCTGAAGATCGGCCAGCGTCGTGCGGCCGTCGTACAAGGCCTTGCCCACAATGGCGCCTTCGAGATTGCCCAGCCCCATCGAGGCCAGGGACCGGGCATGGGCCGGTTCCGACACGCCGCCCGAGGCGATGATCCGGCAGCCGGGAACGGCCTCGCACAGGGCGCGAACCGCCTCCACGTTGGGGCCGCCCAGCATGCCGTCGGTTGCCGTATCGGTGTAGATCAGCGTCCTCACGCCGGCCTTCTCCATGCGGCCGGCCAGGTCCAGCGCCGTCATCTCGGTGGTTTCCACCCAGCCGTTGACCTGCACCTTGCCGCCGCGGGCGTCGATGCCGATGGCGATGGCCTCCCCGAACTCCGCCGTCAGCTGGCGGACGCTGCCGGGATCGGAACAGGCCCGGGTGCCCAGGATCACGCGGACGATGCCGCGGTCCAGGAGGTCCCGGATGTGCCCGGCGGTGCGGATGCCGCCGCCCAGTTCCACGGGAATGGAGACCGCCTTGACGATGGCCGCCACCAGGTCCGTGTGAACCGGCCGCTTCTCAAACGCCCCGTCCAGGTCCACGACATGCAGGAACGCGGCGCCCTCGGCCTGCCAGCGCAGGGCCATGGCCACGGGATCGTCGGAGTAAACCGTCATCTCGTCCACGCGCCCCTGCCGGAGGCGGACGCAACGGCCGTTCTTGATATCAATCGCGGGAATGATCGTGAACATCGGGGCCTTTATTAAATGGAGCCTTTGCTGGACGGAACGCCCTTCACGCGCGGATCCCGGTCGCAGGCCATGCGCAGCGCACGGGCGCAGGCCTTGAACAGGGCTTCATAGCCGTGGTGGGGATCCTTGCCGTAGGACTGCGCCAGGTGGAGGTTGAGCCGCGCCTCCGTGCAGAAGGCGCGGAAAAATTCGCCGATCAGATTGACGTCGAACGACTTGATCTTCTTGGTATGCAGGGGCGAGAAGACCAGGTACGGGCGCCCGCCCAGGTCCAGCGCGGCGGTGGCCAGCGTGTCATCCATGGGCAGCATGCACCAGCCGTAGCGGACGATGCCCTTGCGGTCGCCCAGGGCCTGGTTCAGCGCCTGGCCGAGGGCCAGGCCCAGGTCTTCCACCGTGTGGTGATCGTCCACGTTCAGGTCGCCTTTGGCGCGCACGGTCAGGTCGACCAGGGCATGCTTGGACAGCAGTTCCAGCATGTGGTCCATGAAGCCGATGCCGGTGCGGATCGAGGAGCAACCCTCGCCGTCCAGGTCGAGCGCAATGGTGATATCGGTCTCCCGCGTCTTACGGGCCAGCTTCGCCGTTCTGTGCTTGATCATGCTGGCGATGATAGCATGGCGCGCGGCCGATGCGATAAAAATTTGAGTCGGGTCCGGCCGTGTGCTAGGATTAAACGCTTCATGAACCGCCCCTCCCCCATGACCGCCGACCAGCGCCGCCTCGGGCAGCAGAGCGCGCTGCGGGCGAACCTGTTCACCGGAGTCGTCACGCAGATCGTGCTGGGCGCCCTGATGATGCTCTACGCCAGCGATGTGCTGGGCTATTCCCCGGTGCGGGTGGGGTTCATCGTCTCGGTGGCGCCCCTGGGCATGCTGCTCCGCTTCTTCATGCTCCGCAGCGTCCGGGAATCGGGCAAGGTGCCCGCCCTGCGGCGGTCGCAGATCACCCGCATGATCATCATCGGCCTGCTGCTGGCCATCCCGGCCCGGTGGATGTCCTTCCCGCTCTTCACGCTGCTGGTCTGCGGCTTCAGCCTGGCGAACGAGCTCGGGGTCAACGTGGCCTGGCAGCCGATTCTCCGCGACGTCACCACCACGGCCGACCGCGGGTCGTTCTTCGCCCGGATGCGCTTCGCCTTCACGGTCGTCACGGCCGCCGTCACCGCCGCCGTGCCGTTCCTGATCGGCAGCTCCATGAAGGAATGGCAATACAAGTGCCTGCTGGCCGTGGCCATGGCCGGCGCCGCCAATTTCTATTTCTGGTGCGGCCGGATCCCGGAACGCCCCGCGCCCGCCTCGCCGGAGCCCGGTCCGGACGCCCTCTGGCCGCATCTCCGGCGGATCCTGGTCCGCTCCCCCCTGCTGCGCGAGCCCCTGATTCTCACCCTCCTGGTCGCCTTCATGGGTTTCCCGGTCTTTGTGCTCTACCTCAAGGAAATGCTCCGCATCCCCTCCAACCTGATCTCGCTCTTTGTCTTCGCGGGAACGGCCGGGGCGGCCCTGTCGCTGCTGCTCTGGGGCAAGGTGGCCGACGCGATCGGCTTCCGCCCCATGTTCAAGGGGCTGCTGATCCTGACGCTCGTCATCCTCCCCCTGCTGTTCACCCTGACGCCCTTCCCCGAAAGCGGGGCCGGCCCCTGGCGGGCCCGGCAGATCGTCACCCTGGCCAGCCTGCTGCTTCAGGGCTTCCTGAACGGCGCCCTCGCCGCCGGCATCGGCATCTCCCTGACCACGATCCAGCATTTCTTCGTGCACCCCGAGGACGTCATCGAATCCATGACCCTCTACAGCGGCGCCGTGGTGCTGGTCTCGGCCGTGGTCTCCATGGTCAGCAGCGCCTTCCTGCAGTCGGTCGCCATCCCGCAGGGCCTGCGCCTCTTCGCCGGCCAGTGGCTGGCCTGGGACTGGGTCAAGCTGTGGATCGTGGCGTTCAACCTGGTCCTGGGCCTCCTCAGCCTGCGCCTGCTGCGCCGGATTCCCAACAGCCACGACAACCGGGAAGCGGGCGACTTTTTCGAAGCGGTGGCGGGCACGCTGGGCCAGGTGGTCCGCATCGTGCCCCTGCCCGCCGCCTGGCTCCCCCGCCGGGAGCAGGACCCCGACACCGGAGAGGATACCTGATGCGCCCCCTCATCATTGGCGGACTGGAACTGGCCACCCCGATCTGCCTGGCCCCCATGGCGGGATTCACAGACAAGCCGTTCCGCGATCTCGTGCGCGAGCGGGGCGGGCTGGGCCTCGGCTTCACCGAAATGATCCGGCCCGGCGGCCTGATCTACGGCCGCGAGAAAAAAACGCAATGGATCCTGGCCACCGGCCCCGAAGACCGGCCGCTGGGCTGGCAGATCTACGGCCGCGAACCCGACCTCATGGCCAAAGCCGCGCAGTGGCTGGTCGAGCGCGGCGCCGGGTTGATCGACCTCAACATGGGCTGCCCGCAGAAGAAGATCGCCTCGCGCGGCGCCGGGGCCGGCCTGCTGAAAGTGCCCGACCTGGCCGTCGAGATCGCGGAAAAGGTGGTCCGCTCCGTCCCCGTCCCGGTGACGGTCAAAATCCGCCTGGGCTGGGACCTGAAAACGCGGATCGGCCTGGAACTGGCCCGGCGGCTGGCCGGAACGGGAATCGCGGCCCTGACCGTGCATGGCCGGACCGCCTCGATGGGCTACAGCGGGGAGGCCGACTGGAATGCCATTGCCGAGATTGCCGCCGCCCTGCCCGACCTGCCTGTGATCGGCAACGGCGACATCTCCAGCGCGGCCATCGGCGCGGAGCGGCTGGCGAACAGCGGGTGCGCCGGCCTGATGATCGGCCGCAGCGCCCTGCGCAACCCCTGGCTGATCCGGGACCTGTCCCGCGCCGTGGCGGGGCTGCCGCCGCTGCCGCCGCCCGAAAAAGCCGAAGTCCTGGCGCTGGCGCTGGACCATTTTGACCGGCACGCGGCACTGTACGGAACGGATAAGGCGGCCGCGCTGTTCCGCAAGTGGATTCCGCTCTACATCCGGGCCCTGCTGAAAATGCAAAAGCCCGCGATGGTGCAATTGCTCACCATCCCGGGCTATGCCGAGCTGCGGGCCGCGCTGGCGGCCCTGCCCGTCTGATTACGCCTTCTGGACGAGACCGTTCTTCAGGCACTGCGCGCAGATGGTGCAGCGACGGACGGATCCTCCATCCTGAATGCGAACCTTCTGCAAATTGGGCATGAAACGCCGGCGGGTGATGCCGGTGGTGTGCATGCCGATGCCGCCTTTTTTCTTGGCCAGACCGTGGCGGACAATCCGATTGCCCACCTGGGTTCTTTTACCGCACTTTTCACAAACCTTGGACATGACTGACGCTCCTTGAAAAAATCGAACTGCTAATCTACCGGTTTAAGCCGTTCCGCGCAAGAACATTTTCTCGTTCCGACCCCTTTTCAAAGGATCAGCCTTGAAAAACCCGCTTCCAGCACCTGGCTTTCGTTTATGTTCTGGTCCAACTGCGTCTGCATCTCCTCCACGGCCTCCACCCGGGCCAGCGCCTTCGCAACCGGGGTTTTAGCGGCCTGGCTCCGGATGGCCTCCTGGTAATCCCCGTAGACCCACAGCTCGGGACCGGCGCCCGCGGCCGCCGTCAGCACGTCCCGCTGCCACATCAGCAGCGCGCGCAGTGCCACCGACCGGGATTCCTTATACCGGGCCGTGATGCGGGCTTTCAGCTTGTCCTCGTCGTCATCCGCCCCGGAGGCGTCCGCCGCCTCCGATTCAGCCGTCTCGATCCCCTCCCGCATGGTGTCCAGGAGGGCGGCAAACGCGGCGGCCGCCGCCAACCCCGCCAGCGCCCCCAGCCCCTTGTCGGCCATCAGGCCCGCCACGGTCTCCATCCAGGGCCGGATCGCCTCGTTCCCGGACGGCAGCACCAGCTTCTGGCAGCGCGACAGCACCGTCGGCAGCAGGCCGGACGGCTGCTCGGTCAGCAACAGGAACAGCGTCCGCGGGGGCGGCTCCTCGAGCATCTTCAAAAAGGCGTTGGCCGCCTCCCCCGTCATCCGGTCGGCATACAGCAGCAGGCCCGCTTTCCAGCCCCCGCCCATGGATGTCTTGCCCAGGAACGTGCACATATCGCGGGTTTCATCCACGCCGATCTTCTGGCTCGCCTTGACCGGTTCCAGGTATTGCACGTCCGGCAGGCGATCTTCGGCGGCCTGCCGGCAGGACTCGCAGCGGCCGCAGGGCTGACCGGCCGTCGCCTCGCAGAACAGCAGCGCGAGAACGCGACGGGCCAGGTCCAGGGCTTCGCCGCGGACCGGGCCGCTCACCACATAAGCCTGGGCCAGCCGGTCGCGTTGCCACGCCGAACGGATATTGTCAAACAGTCCCGGCGCCGGGTTGGCCAAGGGCATCGCTCACCGCCTCCCATATCGAATCGCCGACCGCGTCAGGTGTGGCATCCGCGGGGATGACGCGGATCCGGTCCGGCATCCGCCGGGCCAGGTCCAGGTATCCGGCGCGCATCCGCTCGTGAAATTCCACGCTTTCGCGCTCCATCCGGTCATGCGTGCCCCCGGTCTCGCGGTTGCGCGCCTCCATCCGCTCGAAGCCGACCCGCACATCCAGGTCCAGCAGCAGGGTCAGATCCGGAATGGCCGGCCCCACCACGAAGGCGTTGAACGCCATGATGCGGTCGGCGCCGAAATGGCGGCCGTATCCCTGGTAGGCCACGGTCGAGTCCATGTACCGGTCGCTGATCACCCAGAGGCCGGTCTCGAGCGCCGGCAGGATGACCTGCCGCACCAGCTGGGCGCGGCTGGCCAGGAACAGCATCAGCTCGGCTTCCGGCGCGAGGCGCTCGCCCGATTTGTCGTGCTGCAGGATATCGCGGATCATTTCACCCGTCCTGGTTCCGCCCGGCTCGCGGGTGCACTGCACCTTCACGCCCGCCTCCACCAGGCGGCTTTCAAGCCGCTTGATCTGGGTCGATTTTCCGCAGCCTTCGGGCCCCTCAAACGTGATGAACGCCCCGCGGTTCGGCATGTGGGGGAACGCCTTCATTCTTCAATCGCCACGGCGGTGCCCACCGGCAACAGCACATACAGCTGCTCCACGTCGGCGTTGTGCATCCGGACGCAGCCGGCGCTCTCGGCCTTGCCGATGCTCGCATCGTCCCAGGTGCCGTGGATGCCATAGCCCGACACCATCGGCGTGCCCTCCGCCGGTTTCAGCGCCAGCCAGTGCGTGCCCAGGATGTTGTCCGGATGCCCGAACGGAACGGCCTTGCCATCCTCCCGCCACCAGACCGGCTGGGCGATCCGCTCCACCAGCGTATACGTGCCGGGCGGCGTCTTGCCGAACTTCCCCGTCCCGACCGGATACCGCTTGAAAAAGCGCCCGTTCAGCGTGAGCAGCAGGTCGTTCCGGCTCTTGTTGACGACCACCTTGAACGCGCCGTTGAAAACCCGGTACCGGCTCCCTTTCTTGATCAGCGCGGCCTTGGCGATCAGGTTGTTGGTGACGAGCAGTTCCTTGGTGCAGTTGAACTTGCGGGCGACCTTGTCCAGCGTGTCGCCCCCCGCCACCACGTAATCGACCTTTTCCGCCATCGGGTGGGGCTTCATGACCAACTCGACGCCCAGCGCGCCCGCCTTCTCCTCCACGGCGGCTATCCCGTCCGAACCGGGATACCGCTCGATGAGGGACAGGTATTTCTCACGGGCTTCCGCCAGCTGCCCCGCCTTTTCCACGGCGGACGCCTCCTCCAGCAGGGACGGCGGAATCGGGCCCGACACGGCCGGCGCAACGCCGCTGGTGCCGGGGGAAGCGGGGATGACCGCCGGGGCCGGCGCAGGAGCTGGCGGCTTTTTGACCGGTTCGGGAGCGGCCGGAGTCATCGCGGCCGGCGCGGAGGCGGCCGCCGGGGCGGCCGCGGACACCCGCGTCGAATGCTTCAGCCACCAGATGCCCGCGATCGTGACCGCGGTCACCGCCAGGACAATCATAACCGGTTTATGGGAACGGGGCGGATCGTTGTAATCCTGCAAATGAACCATATCATGCGCTCCTTGGCTGACGGTACACGGCGGTTGTCGCCAGCACCCCGATGCCTTCGCCGCGCCCGATGGCGCCCAGCTTCTCGTGCGTGCCGGCCTTGACGGAAACCTGGTCAACCGCCACGCCCATCGCCGCGGCCAGGCGTTCGCGCATGGCCGGAATGTGGGGGGCCAGGCGCGGCGCTTCGGCCATGATCATGGCGTCGACGTTGGCGATCTCGTACCCTTTTTCGCGCACCCGCGCGGCCACCGCGGAAAGCATGGCGCAGCTGTCGGCGTCCTTCCAGCGGGGATCGGTGTTCGGAAAATGGCCGCCGATGTCGCCGGCCGCCACGGCCCCCAGCAGGGCGTCCATGATGGCGTGGCAGACGGCGTCCGCGTCGGAGTGACCCTCGAGGCCGGCGGGATGCGCAATCTCCACCCCACCCAGCACGAGGCGCCGGCCCCCGACGAGGCGATGGATGTCAAATCCAATACCGGTCCGGATCATGGATTAAGCCCGGGTGGCGTCGCCCGGCTCCTTTTTCGGTTGCGGCAGGTTGATCTTGATGTGCAGTTCCCGCAACTGCTTCTCGGTGACGGTCGAGGGGGCCCCCATCATCAGGTCCTGGGCCTTCTGGTTCATCGGGAAGGCAATCACCTCCCGGATGTTGCTCTGGCCGGCCAGCAGCATGACCATGCGGTCGATGCCGGGCGCGATGCCGCCGTGGGGCGGGGCCCCGAACTTGAACGCCTGGAACAGCGCGGGGAACTTGCTCTCCACGTCCTCGCGGGTATAGCCGGCCATCTCGAACGCCTTGACCATGACGTCCTGGCTGTGGTTCCGGATGGCGCCGCTGGACAATTCCACGCCGTTGCAGACGATGTCATACTGGAAGGCCTTGATGTCCAGCGGATTCATCCCGGTGAGGGCGTCCATCCCCCCCTGCGGCATCGAGAACGGGTTGTGGGAAAAGACGATCTGGCCGGTCTCCTCGTCGGTCTCGAACATCGGAAAGTCCACGATCCAGCAGAACCGGAACACGTCCTTCTCCAGCAGGCCCAGGTCGCGGCCGAGCTTGGTCCGGATGTCGCCCGCGATGCGGTTGGCGTTCTTCGCCTGGTCGCAGACAAAGAACACCACATCGCCCTTCGACACCGAACACAGCGCGGTCAGCCCGGCGATTTCCTCGGGAGTCATGAACTTGGCGACGGGGCCCTTGATCCCCTCCTCGCCCCAGACGAGGTAGGCCAGCCCGCCGGCGCCGAGGGATTGCGCGTGCTCCACCAGCTTGTCGAAGAAGCTGCGCGGCTGGCCCGAGATGGCCTTGACCGGAATGGCGCGGACCACGCCGCCCTTTTCGATCGTGGACTTGAACACCTTGAAGCCGGTGTTGCGGAACAGGTCGGTGGCGTCGCGGATGACGATGGGGTTGCGCAGGTCCGGCTTGTCCGAGCCGTAGCTGACCATGGCCTCGGCGTAGGGAATGCGGCGGAACGGGGGCTTGTCGGCGGCCTGCTTGCCGAACTCCGCGAACACGCCGTGGATGACGTCCTCGACGACGGCGAAGATGTCGTCCTGCGTCAC
>CAYZVY010000063.1:16439-19317 GCA_964481675.1 uncultured Verrucomicrobiota bacterium | reverse complement strand
AGATCGACCTGGCCATGTCGCCCCTCAGCGGCGGCTCCTGCCACACCGACATCCTGACCGCCTGGCACATGTTCAAGGGCACCGGCTTCGTCCTCGTCAACAACCGCGGCGAGGAAATCGACTACCTGAAGATCCTGATCGCCGAAGAGAAGCTGCAGGAATGCATGGGCCGCTACTTCGTCCCGCCGGAGGCCAAGGCCACGGAGCCCCTCGTGGCGCTGAGCCCCATGCCCGGCGGCGCGCTGACGGCCAACACGCAGATGATGCGCGACGCCCACTGCCTCGACCGCTATCCCGAGGTCATCAAGGCCATGCGCGAAGTCGTCGAGCGCGGCGGCTTCGGCACGTCCGTCACCCCGGTCAGCCAGTTCTATTTCCAGCAGGCCTTCTCGAACGTCATGCAGGGCCCCTGGAACAAGATCACCGACGGCTACGGCAAGATGGTGCTCGGCTACTTCGGCAAGACGCCGAGCCCGCCCGATCCCGAGATCGTCAAACTGGCCGAGGCGCAGCTCAAGATGGCGCCGACGACCGAGGCGACGGTCGACATCAACGACCGCACCAAGCCCGGCAAGGCCGCCCTCGCCAAAAAGCTCGAAGAGCAGTCCATCCCCGCGACGGACGAGAACATCTTCATCGTCGCCATGTGCGGCGAGAAGGGCTCCGATTTCCTCAAGGGCAAAAGGCCCCTGATGATCCGCTACAATGAACCCCACAAAGACACCCCCATGAAAACCGCTCCCGCCTCCACAGGTCCCGCCGCCTACACGGTCACCGTGAATGGCAAACCCTATCACGTGGTCGTCCAGGATGCCGGCGCCGCTCCCGTCGCCACCCCGGCAGCCATCGCCGCTCCGGCTCCCGCCGCCCAGGCCGCCCCGGCACCCGTCGCCGCTCCGGCCGTTGCCCCCGTGGCGCCGACCGCCCCCGCCGGCGGATTCGTCATCAAGTCGCCCATGCCCGGAACCGTTTTCAAAGTTCTGCTGAAGGTTGGCGACAAGGTCAAGTCCAGGCAGAACGTCGTGATTATCGAGGCCATGAAGATGGAGATCGAGATCAAGGCCGACCGCGACGGCACGATCACCAGCGTCACCGCGGTCCAGGGCTCCTCCGTTCAAACGGGACAGCCCCTCTTCACCATCGGTTAAGGACGAAAGCGATTCCATGAATAACCTGTCCTTCCTCAAGACGAGTTTGCTTGCCGTTCTTCTGGCCCTCGCGGTTCCGTCGCTCCGGGCCCAGGAGCCGGCGCCGCCGGAACCGGCCCCCGCCTCGGTTGCCCCCGAAGCGCCGGCCATCGGCGTAGACCTCGATGGCCAGCTCCTGCAGCAGGACGACGTGCTGGCCATCACCCGGGACGCCGCGGGACTCATGACCGTGACCTATGTCTGGGACAAACCGGCGATCGTCTATGAGCTGTCCATTGAAAGGGACCAGATCGTCTATCCGCGCCGCTCCATGGCCATTCTCGAAGTCGCCGAGCGGAGCAAGGCCACCGTCCGGGCGGGCGACAGCTACAAGATCATCGACCTTCCGCTCAAGCAGGGGCAGCCGTTGGTCCCGGGCACCGTCCTGTTCACCATGCAGAAAGAGTATCTGGCCCACGACTCCATCCCGATGGCCATGAAGCAGGTCCGCCTGCCGGCCGACTGGGGCAAGCTCTTCCGCGACATGTGGGCCAGCACGGGCATCAGCGACATCATCTCCAAGTCGCACAGCGACTGGCGCCTCGGCTACGGCCGCCTCGTCATGATCGCGGTCGGCCTGCTGCTGCTCTACCTGGCCGTCTTCAAGGGCTTCGAGCCCCTGCTGCTCATCCCGATCGGCTTCGGCGGCATCCTGGCCAACATCCCGCTGGCGGGCCTGTCCGGGCCTGACGGCCTGCTCGGCCTGGTCTACGGCTTCGGCATCGAGACCGGCGTCTTCCCCCTGCTCATCTTTCTGGGCATCGGGGCGATGACGGACTTCGGCCCCATGATCGCCAACCCGGCCACCTCCCTCCTGGCCGCCGCGGCGCAGCTGGGCATCTTCGCCGCCCTGATCGGCGCGCTGGTGCTGAACGACTACTTCGGCATTCCCTTCACGCTGAAGGAAGCCGCCTCCATCGGCATCATCGGCGGCGCCGACGGGCCGACCGCCATCTTCCTCACCACCAAGCTGGCGCCCAACCTGCTGGGCGCCATCGCGGTCTCCGCCTATTCCTACATGGCCCTCGTGCCGATCATCCAGCCGCCCATCATGCGGCTCCTGACCAGCCGGAAGGAACGCCTCGTCAAGATGGAGCAGATGCGCCCCGTGTCCAAGACCGAGAAGATGATCTTCCCGCTCGGCATCACCCTCCTCTGCGCCCTGCTGCTGCCCGATGCCGCCCCCCTGATCGGCCTCATGATGTTCGGCAACTTCCTGCGCGAGTCCGGCGTGGTCGAGCGCCTCAGCGGCACCGCCCAGAACGCGCTGATCAACATCGTGACCATCTTCCTGGGCATCACCGTCGGCTCCAAGCTGTCGGCCGACAAGTTCCTGAACACCCAGACCCTCGGCATCCTCCTGCTCGGCCTCTTCGCCTTCGCGATGAGCACGGCCGGCGGCGTGCTGCTGGGCAAGGTCATGTGCCGCCTGTCGGGCTGGAAGATCAATCCCCTCATCGGCGCCGCCGGCGTCTCCGCCGTGCCGATGTCCGCCCGCGTCTGCAACAAGGTCGGAACCGACGAGGACCCGCACAACTTCCTGCTCATGCACGCCATGGGGCCGAACGTGGCCGGCGTGATCGGCAGCGCCGTGGCTGCCGGCGTGCTCCTCAACGCCCTCAAGAATCTGTAAGCGCCTCCGGCAGCCGGCGTGCGGCAAAGGACCCGCCATGGGCGGGACCCGTCGCCGG